>NZ_CBDDFJ010000035.1:0-84643 GCF_965227005.1 Roseococcus sp. | reverse complement strand
ATTCGCGGACTGGCCCGCCTTCATCGCCGGCTACCTCGCCCGGCACGCCATCACCGACCTCGTCCTGCTCGGCGAGCAGCGGCCCTATCACCGCCCGGCCATCGCCGCCGCCCGCCCGCTGGGCATCGCGGTCACGGTCACGGATTTCGGCTATCTCCGGCCCGACTGGCTGGCCATCGAGCGCGACGGCATGAACGGCGAGAGCCGGTTCCCGCGCGATCCGGCGGAGATCCTGCGACTCGCGGCGAAGCTGCCGCCGCTGGACATGCGGGTGCTCCATGCGGATAGCTTTCCCCGGCGCGCGCTGTGGGACATGGCCTATCACCTGTCCAACCTGCTGCCCTGGCCCTTCCCGCATTACCGCAGGGCGACGCTGCACCATCCGCTGCTGGTCTATCCCGGCCTGGCCTGGCGCCTGCTCCGCCAGCGGGGCGCGGCCCGGCGGTCCGAGGCGGATTTCGCCGCCGCCCTGGCGCGCGGGCCGGTCTTCCTCTTCGCGATGCAGATGGAGAGCGATTATTCCATCCGCGCCTATTCGCCCTATCCCGACATGGACACGCCCATCGACGAGGTACTGCGCGCCTTCGCGGCCCATGCGCCGGCCGAGGCGCAGCTCGCCATCAAGCTCCATCCGCTCGATCCGGGACTGAAGAACTGGCCCAGGAGGGTGCGCCGCATGGCGGAGGCCGCCGGGGTCGGGGATCGCGTCGTCTTCCTCGCCGCAGGGGCGCTGGAGCCGATGCTGCGCGCCGCGCGGGGGCTGGTGACGGTCAACAGCACCGCCGCGCTCCAGGCCCTGGCCCTGGGACGGCCGGTGCTGGCGCTGGGCCAGGCCATCTACCGCATCCCCCGCCTCGCCTTCGACGGTCCGGCCGAGGCCTTCTGGCGAGAGGCCCCTCCCCCGGATTCGGGCCTGACCGAGGCCTTCCTCCGGCTGATGGCCGCGGCCCTGCATGTCCGCGGCACCTATTACGCCCGGCCAGGGCTCGACGCCGCGGTCGCCGCCACGATCCATCGCCTGCATGGGGATCTCGTGAACGAGCCGTTGTGAACGGCTGATTGACAGCGCGGCGGCAGCCCAGGAGAACCGTGGCTCTTCCCGCTTTCGTTGCGTTCGTGGCCCGGCGCCGCGGTCGACGCCCTTAAAGGTCTGCGATTGCACGTCATTCTTGACCTCTCCCGGCTGCTGGCCGCCGGCTGGCGCGGCATCGCCGCCGGGATCGACCGGGTCGAGCTGGCCTATGCGCGCCATTTCGCCCCGCAGGGCTGCACCTTCACCGGCCAGAGCCCCTGGGGCTTCTACGGCGAGCTCCCGCGCGAGCTCGCTCTGAGCCTGATCGGCGCGCTGCTGAAGAATGCGCCGGGCGAGGCCAAGGTCTTCGCCGGCGCCGCATATACCGCCCTGGCGGGCTCGGTGGGCCGCGCGAAGCTGACCCGCAGGATCGCCGCCACGCCGGGCTGCGTCTTCCTCGTGGTCTCCCATGCCGGGCTGCACCAGGCCGCACCCATCGCCGCGCTGAAGGCGCAGGGCGCGCGCTTCCTGCCCCTGCTGCACGACCTCATCCCCATCACCCATCCGGAATTCACCACCCGCAAGCAGATCGAGCGTCATCCCAAGCGAATCGAGACCATTCTCGCTTTGGCCGATGGCCTGCTCATCAGCTCGCGGGCGACGGGCGCGGCGCTGGCGGCCCTGCATCCCGGCCGCAAGCTGCCGCCGATGCACCTGGCCCGCTTCGGCACCGACATCGCCAGGATCGACACGCCCCCGCCGCCGAGCCCGGATTCGAGGCCCTATTTCGTCACGCTCGGCACCATCGAGCCGCGCAAGAACCACCTCCTGCTGCTCAACCTCTGGCGGGCGATGCCGCCCGGCCCCCGGCTGGTCATCATCGGCCGGCGCGGCTGGGAAGCCGAAGCCGCCTGCCGCCTGCTCGATCGCCGCAAGGGTTTCGACGGCCATGTCGAGGAAGCCGGCCGCCTGGACGACGCGCGCACGGCCGCCCTGCTGCGCGGCGCCCGCGCCTTGCTCTTCCCGACCTTCGTGGAGGGCTACGGCATCCCCCTGGCCGAGGCGCTGACCATGGGCGTGCCGGCCATCTGCTCCGACATCCCCTCCCTCCGCGAGCTGGGCGACGGCGTGCCGGATTTCCTGGAGCCGCTGGACGGTCCGGGATGGCGGGACGCGATCCTCGACCATGCGCGTCCGGACAGCCCCCGGCGCGCGGCCCAGCTGGCGCGGATGCCGGGATGGCACGCGCCCAGCTGGAGCGAGCATTTCGCGATCGTCGAGGGCGTCGTGGCCGGTATCGCCGCCCAGAGGGCGTAGCGCGGCCGGACCATCGGGAGCCCCAACTTCCTCCCGACTGGCAGCTTGCCCCGGCGCCGCTCCCCCGCGATCCTGCGCCATCACATTCCGGAGCCTGATCCTTGCCGCGTCTCGTCACCCTCGCCGCCGCCCAGCTCGGCCCCATCCAGAAAGCCGAAGGGCGCGACGTCGCCGTCGGCCGCATGGTCCGCCTCATGGAGCGCGCCCATCAGCGCGGCGTGGAGGTCGTCGTCTTCCCCGAGCTCGCGCTGACGACCTTCTTCCCCCGCTGGTACGAGGAGGATATCTCCAAGGCCGACAACTGGTACGAGCACGCCATGCCGTCCAACGAGACGGCGCCGCTCTTCGAGGCCGCGAAGAAATACGGCATCGGCTTCCACCTGGGCTATGCTGAGAAGACGCCCGACGGCCACCGCTACAACACCGCGATCTACGTCCATCCCTCGGGCGAGATCGTGCTGAAGTACCGCAAGATCCACCTGCCCGGGCACAAGGAATACGACCCGATCCGCAAGGTGCAGCATCTCGAGAAGCGCTATTTCGAGGTGGGCGATCTCGGCTTCCCGGTCATCCGCACGCCGCTCGGCCAGCATGAGGCCAATATCGGCATGATGATCTGCAATGACCGCCGCTGGCCCGAGGCCTGGCGCGTCATGGGGCTGCAGCAGGTCGAGGTCGTGATGCTGGGCTACAACACGCCCAGCCTGAACATGGACAATCGCGGCTTCGAGGCGCACCACCTGCGCGTCGAGCACAGCCACCTCTCCATCCGTTCGGGCTGCTACCAGAATGCCTGCTTCGGCGTGGGCACGGCCAAGGGCGGCACGGAGGACGGGCACGAGCTCTTCGGCCATTCCATCATCGTGAACCCCTCGGGCGAGATCATGGCCCAGGCGACCACCTGGGGCGACGAGCTCATCACCGCCGATTGCGACCTCGATGCCTGCACGCTGGGGCGGACGACCATCTTCAACTTCGCCGCGCATCGCCGGCCGGAAGCCTATGGGCGCATCCTGGAGCAGGTGGGCAGCGAAGCGCCGCCCGTCTGGACGCCCAAGGGCTGACGCCCCAAAGGCCCGGCGCCGCAGCGCCGGGCCATCCACCTGCATTTCGCTGCCGCGCAGACCACGACGGCCCGGCGGTAGTGGGTGGATCAGGTGTAGGGAAACTCACCGAGCCAAAGCACGTCCTCGATCCGCCGCGCCCCGCTCGCCAGCATGGCCAGCCGATCGAAGCCCAGCGCGATCCCGGAGCCCGAAGGCATGCCCTGCGCCAGGGCGGCCAGGAAATCCGCATCCACCGGCCAGGAATTATCCGCCCCGTAGAGCCGCTCGCGCTCGGCCACGTCATGGGCGAAGCGGGCGGCCTGTTCCTCGGGATCGGTCAGCTCGTCGAAGGCATTGGCCAGCTCGATGCCGCCGGCGAAAAGCTCAAAGCGCAGCGCCACGCGGGGATCCGACGGGTCGCGCCGGGCCAGCGCCGCCTGGGGCGCTGGCCAATGGGTGAGGAAGCTGGCGCGCTCGCGGCCGAGCTTCGGCTCCACATGCTCCAGCAGGAGGCGGAAGAAGGCCTCCTCCCAGCTTTCGTCGTCGCGCGCGCCGAGCGCCGCGCCGTCGCCCGTGCCGTCCTCGCGGATGGAGGCGAGCACGTCGATCCCCACCCATTTGCGGAAGGCCTCGGCGACGGTGATCCGCTCGAAAGCCAGAGCGAGGTCGGTCGTCACCTCCTCATGCGCCACCAGGCGCGGGCAGAGCTGGCGAACCAGCGCCTCCGCTTCGTCCATGAGCCCGTCCAGCCCGAGACCCGGGCGGTACCATTCCAGCATGGTGAATTCGGGGGCGTGACGGCTGCCGATCTCGCCGTTGCGCCAGACCCGCGCCAATTCGAAGACCGGCCCCGCCCCGCCCACCAGCAGCCGCTTCAGCGCCAGCTCCGGGGAGGTGCGCAGCCAGAGCCTGCGCCGCTCTCCCTGGCCCAGATGAGGGTCGAACTCGGCCGAGAAGCCGCGCAGATGGACCTCCATCCCGGGCGCGGGCACGAGGCAGGGCGTCTCCACCTCGCGGTATCCCCTGGCGGTGAACCAGCCCCGCGTTTCGGCGGTAAGTCGCGACCGCGCGTCCAGGAAAGGCAGGCGCGCGGCGAGGCGCGCGGGGGTCCAGGGCGGGTTCGGCATTGCATCCGAAGGTTTAACAGGGCAGAGCCTGCCCCGCCATGCAACGCACCCTCCGCTCCGCCGGGGACCTGGCCGGGGCCGGCCTCATCCCACGCGAATCCGTGCCGGCGATCGACGAGGTCGCCCAGCGCTACTCCATCTCGGTCACGCCCCTCGTCGCCCGGCTCATCGCCGAGCACGGCGCCCCGCTCGCGCGCCAGTACCTCCCCGAGGCGGAGGAGCTGACCACCGCGCCCCATGAACTCGACGATCCCACGGCGGATGCGCCCTTCACCCCGCTGAAGGGCGTGGTGCATCGCTATCCCGACCGCGCGCTGCTCAAGCCGCTGCTGGCCTGCCCGGTCTATTGCCGCTTCTGCTTCCGGCGCGAGGCGGTGGGCCCCGATGGCGGCCTGCTCTCCGAGGCCGAGCTGGAGGCCGCGCTGGACTGGTTCGCCCGCACGCCCCAGCTGCGCGAGGCGATCCTGACGGGCGGGGACCCGCTGATGCTCTCGCCCCGGCGCCTGGCGCATATCCTGACGCGGCTGGCGGCCCTGCCGCATCTGGAGGTGCTGCGCATCCACAGCCGCGTGCCCGTGGCCGATCCCGCCCGGATCGACGCGGCGATGCTGCAGGCCCTGACCCTGGAGCGGCCGCTCTACCTCTGCGTCCACGCGAATCACGCCAGCGAGTTCTCGGACGAATCCGCTGTTGCCCTGCGGGCACTGCATGGCGCGGGCGTGGTGCTGCTCGGACAGTCGGTTTTGCTGCGCGGCGTGAACGACAGCGAATCCGCTCTGACGGATTTGTTCCGGGCGATGCTGCGAAACCGGGTGAAGCCCTATTATCTGCATCAGCTCGACCCCGCCCCCGGCACGGCGCGGTTCCACGTGCCCGTCGAGGAAGGATTGGCGCTTCTCCGCGGGATGCGCGGCCGCGTGACGGGCCTCGCCTGGCCGACCTATGTCCAGGAACGCCCCGCCGGGGGAGGAAAATTTCCGCTCGGCATGGAAGCTATGCGCTGAGGGGCTGGACAACGGCCGGAAGACAGTTAAAAGCCCTTTCACGGCGGGCGTTTAGCTCAGTTGGTAGAGCAGCTGACTCTTAATCAGCGGGTCGTAGGTTCGAGCCCTACAACGCCCACCATTCCGCCTGATATTTCAATAAGTTAGCGTACCGGGTCAGGTTGCGTTATGGAACTGTTCCATAACTCGTTCCAAAACTCAGGTGGCCTTTCGCGCCTTCGGTGAGGGCAGCGTTACGACGTTGCTGACCGCCGGGCCGGCCTTCTCCCATTTCTCCACGCCGCCCAGCGCCACCTCGCCCCGCCGCGGCAGATAGGTGTCCAGGATGGTCTGCACCTGATCGATGCTGTGGCCAGATAGAGCCGCGATCTGCGGCGTCGTCGCTTCCGCAAGGGCGAGCTGGATGATGCCGGTGCGGCGAACGTCGCGCCGCTGCAACTCGCCCAGCGTCATGCTCCTGATCGCTGTCTTCGCCAGATCCCGTTCTGCCCGATTCGCCTGCGAAGGCAGACCACCTCGCGCGCGCAGCTCGCGGCGAATAATCATCAGGTTCGCGCGGCGGGCGATGTCGTCCCACCGGCGGGCGAAGTTTCGATAGGTCCAAGCCCCTCCCCTCGGTGCCGGTAGCAGCAGCCCGACCTTGGGCGCCAGCTTGAGTTCCGCCCATAGACGCGCGTGGCACGGCACGTCGACCAACTCGTCGGTCTTAGCCTGGCGTAGGCGGATCCAGCCCCGGCCCGCGGCGTCCAGGGCAACGACAAGGGCGCGACCAAGCCCGACAGCGCGCGCGACCAGGGCGGGGATGTGCTGAAGGGAGCCGAGGCGCTGGAGAAGGGCTCCGTCACCTCCTTCGCCTCCAGCATCGGCGGTGGCGTCACGGGAGCGGTGGCAGCCGTCCGACAGGTCCAGAGCACCGTGTCGGGTTACGCCGCTCAGGCCACCGGCCTGGTCCGGAGCGCCGTGAACGCCATCGGCGCTGTCTCGAGGGTCGTGCCAGGCCTCGACCGGGTCATGGGCCGCTTCACCGGCGGCCTCACCGATCCGCTGCGCGCGTCCAGCCGGATGCTCTCGACCGTCAGCGGATCACTCGCCCGGCTGAGCCAAGCCAAGGCGGCGGTCGGAAGCCTGGCCGCTCGGGCCATTTCACTTGCGGGGCGGCTATGACGGCGGCGGAAGACCTCGGGCGGAGCATGATGGATTTGGCCGAGGGTGTCAGGGCCGTCGCGACCGACCCGTCGGAAGCCATCTCCATGCTCTGCACGCTGGCCGCCTTCTCGCCGGGCCTGAGCTTCGCCGCGGACGCTATCGGGTTGGCGCAGGCCAAGGCTCAGGAGGCCGTGGCCGCTCTGGGCCGGCGTGCCGCGCTGGTGTCTCTGGCACGAGCCACGTCTGACAACCTCCGCGAGGTCTATGGGCCAGGCGAATCCTCGGTCGCTGTTGCTGCGCGTGCGGAGCGTGAGCGTGCGGGCCAGGAGGCGGACCGCGCCGAGGGGGCCGCAGAACAGACCGATGGCAACGCGCAGGCAGTAGAGCAGGCGCGAGCGCAGGTGGACGCTGATGCGCAGGCCGTTGTGGCTGCCCGAGCCGATGTGCAGGCGAAGCAATCCCTTGTCGCGCAGGATAGGGCGGCAACTGACGCCGACCGCGCTGCAACGGGCCAGGACCGCGCAGACACGATTGAGCAAGCGGCGCTTGCATTGGGTCGCGCAAGCGCTGCCGCCGGCTCGGCTGGCGCTGCGGATACGGCCCGGCAGGGCGCCGAGAGCGCGGCCGCCACCGCCACAGCGCGGGCAAACGAGGCTGGCATCGCCGCCGCGCAGGCGGTAGGCGCCTCGCAGCTTTACCCAAGCACCACGGCCGGCCTCGCGGCCGTGGCCGAGAACGCCTATTTCTCGGTGCCCGGCAGCGGCAACGACTTCGCCATCCTCTATCGCAAGCTGTCCGGCGCGGCGGTTGAGGTCGCGCGCTATCCCTCCAAATCCGCCCTCGACACGGCCGTCGCGGCGATCGCCACGGTGCCCGATGATGTCGCCGGCCGGCAGAAGAAACTGACCTTCGCGCCGCCGTTCGGCGGCTCCGATGTCATCGGTCCCCTCTCGTCCAACGGTGTCGCGGTCTACGGCGCCGACGCGGCGGATGAGGGCCGTTTCATTGCCATCGGCATCCGCGCCACGACCGCCGAGGGAACCCCGCGTTGCCCGGACTTCCTCGCGAACGGCGCGCGGCATTACTGGGTCACGCCCGACAACCGCTACGGCGTCGGGGAGAACGGCGAGCACGCACCGGCCTGGATCAGGCTGAGCTACACCGACCTCGATGCGGCCGGCGCGCCGACGACGTGGACCCGCGTGCTCTACGTCCGGCCAGCGACCTACCCGAGCACGACCGGCAGCGCGATGCTCGACCCGCATCTGTTGTCGATCAAATCCCCGACCGGCGCCGACTGGCTCCTGATCACATGCCCCTCTGCCTCGGGCGTGCGCGCGGCCTGGGGCTTCGTGCTGCGCAATCCCCTGACGGGCGGTGAGGGGACCTGGGACGTGGGGCCGATGTGCTACCTGGGCGTGGGTTTCGTGGGCAAGCCCCGGTTCCACGGCGGCGAAGTGCGGATGACCATCAACCAGCCGGTCCCCACCGACCGCGACCCGGTGTCCTACGAGAAATCATCCTACGGGCGGCTCGTCTTCGACGCGGCCGGCACGATCATTTTTCAGGAGATCGGCATCATACCTTCGATGCCGAACCGTACGCAGAACCAGTACCAGGAAACGTCGATCCTTCCGTTCGACCACAACTCGGTCCTGGCCATTTTCCGCACGTTGGAGATCCGCCAGCACTACTGCGTCAGCCGCGATGGCGGGCGAACTTGGACCCAGCCGCTGCCCGTGCCGGGCTATCCGTCCGTCAACTCGCGCACCGACCTGGCGCGCAGCCCCTCGGGCCGGGCGGTCTGGGCGTTCAACGACAGCGCCGATCGGCGCGAGCGCATCGCCCTGGCTCTGAGCGAGACGGATATGGATCCGGCAAGTCCCTGGCAGCTCTACGCTCTGCTCGACCCACGATCTTCGCCAGCCGTCTCCTACACCGCGCTGGACTTCGGCCAGGACGCCGACGGCCGGTACAATGGGCTGATCTACTGCTGCTGGGATCGCGGGCGCGGCAAGGCCCAGGACGGCGACGGCCATTGGGTCAATGACCTCATTATCGGGCGCGTGAGCGAGGCGAGCATCGTCGCCGGCGCGCCCGATACCACCCTGTTCGCGGAGGGCCTGTGATGCCTGGCTTTACCCTTGTCGATCGTATTTTCCCGGCCGGTGCGGCCCCGCCAGCCTTCGTTCCGGACGCGACGCTCATCAACATCCTGAACATCCCGAGCCTCGTCAGCTACATCCGACCTTCGATCACCCCAGCGTATGTGACGGGCGACACGGCGGCGGGCTTCCGCCTGCGTGAACTTGCATTCGGGATCGAGGGCGTGGCGGCCCTGAGCAACCGCCCGGTCTCGTCCCTGATCAACGGCCGGCCGGCTCTGTCTTTTGGCTGCGACGGCACGGGCGTCACCTCGGGCACCAACGGCTCCGTCCTTATGGCCGACACGCCCCTGCTGGATTCCTCCGAGCGGACAATCGCCTTTGTGGCTGAGCTGCTGCCCAGCGCGGCGGGGGTCATCCTCGGCAACGCCATCACGACCAACTATTGGTCGCTATCTGTGGACAGCAGCGGGAGGCTGTCCGTGATTCCGCAGAACAGCAGCGGCTTCATCATCCGGTCCCCCGCCGGCTATCGCGGCCAGCGCATCGTCGTGGTGTCGAGCTATCGCGCGTCGGACGGCGCGGCCACGCTGCGGATCAACGGGTCGGTGGTCGGTACGGCCACCTCAGCCACGGCGATCCTCAACTCGCGACTGCGCATGGGCGGCGCCGGGCTGCCGGGCTCCACCACGGGCACGGGCATCGACATCCGGATCGGCGACCTCGCCTTGTTCAACAAGGATCTGACCGTCGCCTCGCGCGCGGTGCAGCTCGCCACGGTGGAGAACTATCTGCGCCTTCAGGCGGGCGTGTGATGGAGGGCGACATGCAGATCATGACCGATGCGCACGGCCGCGAGGTCCGCGTCTGGGAGGACGGCATCCACCGGTATTTCGAGCTGGTTGTCGGGGATTACGCGGTCCGGACGCGGATTGGCGCGTCGGTCGCCCAGGGCCTGGCGCTCATTGGCAGCCACGAGGTTGAGGCATGACGCGCGCTGCCGAGCTCGCCAAGCGGGCCGTCGATAACATCTGGCTGACCCTGGCGCAGCGGGTGGTCACGCTATTCCTGGTGCCGCTCATCGGCGCGGCCTTCGATCTGACGCCCGAGCAGATCGATGCCGGCTGGGTCGAGGCGGCGGCCCTATGACAGTGACGCGCGCCGCCGAGCAGGTGCTGCGATGAGCGAGGACGATGCTCGCCTCCGCGCTGTGGAGATGAAGCAGGCCGTGCATGAGGCGCAGTGCCTCGAGCGGCAGAAGCAGATCAACTTCAAGCTCAACCTGATCATCGCCGGGCTTGGGCTTCTTCAGTTTGCGTCCATGACAGGCAACTCCGCCCTGGACATGATCCGACGCTGGCTCGGCGCAACCTGACGGCCAATACCTGCCGCGATCTGCGCCGGCACTGCGCGGGCTGACCTATCGCCCCGAGCGACCACCAATGATCGCGTATGTAAGGACGGCGGCCCCGACTGCTGCAATGACGATGGCGATAATCAGCATGGTTGGCCTCCCATTGCTGAATCTAAGGCGCGAGGCTTGGCTCTAGAAAGTCGGGAAAGGTCTGAAAGTTCCTAACCCACCAAATTGAGTCAATGCGTCGTCAGCAGGAATATCGACAGCCCTCCCGCAAGGCCGACGGCGGCCAGTACGGCAAGAGTCGTCGAGAAGGCGCGCATTGAACAATCCTTACTGGCGCGTGCCCACCACGATGATTTGTTCGTGATTGTGTAGGTCAGGTCAGCGAAGTCGGTAGCGGCAATGGTCAGCATCGACATGTCTCCCGCTTGTTAAAGCACTAACGCGCCAGCCACCGGTTTCGGTGGTTCGCAACGGTCGGGAATTTTCTCGACTGTCTTCACCCCGTCGCCGGGCAGGCGGCATCCCAACATCACAGAGAGAGGAGACGGCCATGGCCGACCCCACGCGTTCGCGCGGCTATCGGAATCGCAACCCCGGCAATATCGACTGGTCGTCGGCCAACAACTGGCAGGGCCAGACGGGTATCGAGCCGGCGCCAGTCGGCGGGCGCGCGCGGTTCGCCGTGTTCCAGAGCCACGAATATGGCATCCGGGCACTGGCGATGCTGCTGACCACCTACCAGGACCGGCATGGGCTGCGGACGATCCGGGCGATCATCTCGCGCTGGGCACCGTCGAACGAGAACCACACGGACGCCTATGCCGGTCGCGTGGCGAAGCTCACGGGCTTCGATCCCGACCTGACGGCGCTGGACCTGCACAATTACGCCCACCTGCGGCCGCTGGTGGAGGCGATCATCACCGTCGAGCTCGACGGTCAGCCCTATGCGTCCAGCATTCTCGACGAGGGCCTGCGCCTGGCCGGCGTCCCCCGTCCGGTCGAGACGGTGGCTCAAGCCGCGGCGACCCAGACGGGCCAGGGGGCGCTGACGGTGGCGGGCATCGGCGCTGCGGCAGCAGCGGTCGCTCCCGCGCTGCAGGCGATCGGCAGCGCGCCACAGTGGACGGGCGTCGCGGTGGTTGTCGCGGGGCTGGTGCTCGCACTGGTGCTTGTGCTGCGCAGCCGGCGCGACGCGTGACCGCCCTCCTTGCGCTCCCCGTCGTCCGCAACGCGCTCCTGGCCCTGGCTGCGCTGGCTCTCGTCCTGGCCGGGCTGGTGTGGCTCCGTCGCGACGCCGCCGGCGACGCCCGCAACCAGGTCGCGGTCGAGGCCGCGCAAACTCAGGAAAGGATCAGGACCGATGCGGACATTGCTGCCCGTGCTGCTGAGCGCGACGGTGCTGCTGGCCGGCTGCGCACCGGCAATTTCTTCGCGACCGTGCCCAAAGATCACTGAGTTCCCGGCCGAGGTGCAGCGCCAGGCGGCCGACGAGATCAAGGGGCGGCCGGCGATCTCGCGGATGATGGACGCGATGGCGGGGGATAGGGCGTTCAACCGGGCAGTGTGCCAATTGACCTCCACGGCTGGTTTTGTGGGGTCTGGGTCGCCGTCTGGCCGCGAGGGTGGGCCGTTCGCCTCCGCGCGCTTCGGGATTTAGCCAGCGTCCCGGAACACTCGGGGATGTTGGCTTCAGATGCTCAGCCGTCAGCAGTCCGGCGCGGTATGTTCCTCAGCTTTTGAATCCAATCGAGCACCTGTTGGGGATCGTAGGGACGTTGCAGGTGCGGTCCGTCCTCACAGATCTCGCCGGCCTCTTCGGCTGCCTTCTTGACTGTACCCGCCAACACGACATGAGTTTCAGGGCGGTTTGCGCGCACCCACGACGCCAGTGCAAAGCCGTTCATCTCACCGTCGAGCTCGACTGCGCTTAGAACAACATGGACGATGGCTTCAGCTTGGGACAGGACCACCAAAGCTTCGTCACTGGATGCCGCCTCCAGGACCACATAGCCGCAATGGCGCAAATACTGCGCGAGGACATGGCGTGCGATGACATCGCTCTCAACGACCAGCACGGTCTCGGTCGTCGATGGAATGTCAGTCATTTACGAGCTTCCCTTGCGTTCACGGCGTGGTCGGATGGTGCAACAAGGCGCGTGACGAGCTCGGCAATCCCTGCGAGATCATAGGGCTTCATAAGAAAGGCCGAAGCCGCACTGCCAAGCGGTTTCGAAAGGGGGCTGCCTGAGACTAGGATTATGGGAAGTTCTGGTCGGACCTCCCGAAGCCTCTCGGCGAGCCCGAGGCCGTCGATGTCGCCGGGCATCTGGACGTCCGTGATCACGATGTCGATCTCCAAAATAGACTTCGACAGGGTGAGGGCCTCGTCGCCACAGGAGGCCTCCAGCACCTCGTGCGATTCCGAGCGCAGCCACTCGGACAGGCTCAGGCGGATCAGAACCTCATCCTCCACCACAAGGATACGCGGCATGCCTGAGAACCTCTGTGTAGTCGCCGGGTGGCGATTGTTGCTTTGGTGAGCGGCGTCATGTCTACGCCAGCATCGAGCCGGCCCTCATCGATGGGCGCAACGCGTCGCAGCGCGGGGGGTTTCAGGCGAAGCTTCGCGCGCGTTGCCCAAGTTCGGCCGGCGCGGTGCTCGCCCGTCGGCGGGGATGGAATTCATCCCTCGGCGGCGGGCTATCGCGGCTGGTGGCGGGATCTGCGACCGCCGTGAAATTTGTTGAACCGAGTGATCTGGTTGGCCGAGTATGCTCGCCATGAACGAGCGGAAGTACGAGCTTGATGTGCTTTCGCGCGTCGAAAGCGGGCTGCATGTCCCTTTCCGGGAAGTATCTTTAGGAGGCAGACCTCCGGTTGAGGGGTCCTGTCACGACAATGTCGATGAATGGGTGCGCCTGAATCCTGAGTGCCGGGCAATCAGGGGCTGGGCTGCAAATGATGGCAATTCCCATACCGCCCATTCAGTTGTTAAAGATGAATGCGGGAATTTATTCGATATAACGGTAAAATACGGATCTTCTCTGTTTGTAAGGCATATTGGTTCTGAGGAAGATTTTCGGCGGAAAGTAAAATGCAAGCACACCATCCGCTACCCAGATGATCTGCGAGACCGATTAATAGCAGCCCAACTGCGAATCTTCGAAGATTGACCAAGCCCGGCCGGAGCAATCCGCGCCGGGCTTTTGCGTTTCAGGGCGCGGCGCCCTGGTGCGATGTAAAGCGAAAATGAACACGCTTTCTGTCGATGCAGATTAGTCTTGGAAAAGGTTAACCTTCGGTTATTGTAGCCGTTCCAGTAAAGGGAGGCAAACATGGTTAATCCATTATTTCGTGTCCTCGTATGCAGCATCTTGTTCGTTTTCCCATCTCACGCGCAGACGCCCGCTCCTGCCGCGGCTTCATCAACGATTTCCTCCAGTGCGCCCCTACCGGTCACCATCATAGGAGTCCCGCAGGTCACGATCGGCACGGGATCTGGTGCCCCGCCCGTGCAGCTGCCACCTGCAGCGGGCGTCTCCAACAGCTTTGGGACAACGCAGGAGGCTGCAGTTTGGGCGTCGAATGCCTGTGACTTTAATCGCAGCATAGTGTCGTTCGTCCACCCAGGCCCCGAGAATCGTATCGCGGTCGCCTGTTCGCCTAGATGAGAGACCGCAGACCGGCGCCCGCTGGCCTTAGGCTGGTGGGAGTTTTGCGTTTCTGGGGCAGGTCGCAACGCGCTATGATCGTCCTATGGACAAGGCCACCCCCGAGTACGGCATCTACAGCGGCCTCGGCCTGGGCGGAGTGGTAAACCCCGTCGGCGTTTCCGGCCGGCCGGCTTCAACGGGCATCGGCACGACGGGGGCGCCACCGAGCCCGGGCGTGCTCCGAGAAATCTGGCTCGACAACTGCCCGACGCTGCGTGAGATGGTCAACGGGACTCTGAAGCTCACGCCGCTCGGATAATCGTTGCCGATGCCTTGCCGGCGTGGCGCTTCGGTTAGGGCGCATGCCCCGGCCAGGTGAAACGCCTCGGAGCTCGGTTGTGCTGGCCAAGGCCCCAGAGCGAATCAATGCTCCGCAGATAGATTTCCACCCGATCATCCGTATCAGCGATTATCGAGGCCGAGAGTTCGGAGATCGGCTTTCTAAGGTTCCGATCGAAGCTTCCAACGAATGCCGGCCATGAATCGGGGAGATTTTCTGAGATTTGCAGAATATCAACCTCGTACTGCTCGACTTTCGCACTGGGTAGCTGAAAAAACTTTAGATCCAGGACGAGGGTTAGGTTGCCCTTTTTCTCGCCGATGAAGAGGACAGGCGCCAGGAGGCCAGCGAGATAAATCTGCTCTACAGCCTCCAAAACACGTTCGTCATGATCCTCATCCCAGATTACCGCGAAGTCGTGGATCTGGGGGCGAGACAGTGGCCGGAGCAAAGCGTCTAGCCATTCCACAGAGCGGAAGACGGAGTAATGCGTCCCCCTGCCTAGAGTGCCGAGTGGGCGTGGTTCATCGTGAAGGCAAGATAAGATGGTCGAATACTGTCGGGTGCTGTTCACGTGCGTAATCTCCGATTTCGTCGGGATGCGGGTTCCCCCGCGGGCGCCGCTTTCGACGGCGCACGCATGGTAGCTTCGTCCGAGGAGATCGCGCCAGACTTTCCGTTCAGGCCGCCTGCGCCACTGCATAGGGCTTGATCAGCAGGTCTGGCGCCAAGCCCCATGCCGTGTGGATCGCCCAGATCTGGTCCTTCGACAGCTCGCGCTTGCGGTTCAGTATCTCCGACGCGCGCGGCTTCGAGCCGAGCACCGTCGCGAGGTCACTCTGCGTGTGGCCCTTCGCCTCCATGAAGGCCGCCAGCACGTCGACAGGGTGCGCGGCGTCGATGTGCCAGTGCTCGTCCTCGTAAGCCTTGATCAGGGCCGTCAGCACGTCGAAGCGGGCCGCGTCGGGCGTGCCGGGATCAGGCTCGCTATCGAAGTACCGCTCAACCTCGGCCAGGGCCCAGGTGAGGTCGGCCTCGTTCTGAATGGGTCGGATGTCCATCATCATCACACCGTCTCCGGATCTATGGCGTCGTACTCCTTGTGGGTGCCGACGAACTTGATCATCACGCGCTGGTGCTTGTAGGCGATCCGGGCGACCAGCCGGAACTTGTTGCCGCCGATATCGAAGATCACGCGGCTGTCGCCGACGAAATCCGCCGCCCGGAAAGTTTCGCGCACCTGGGCGGGGTTTTCCCAGGAGGCCTTGGTCACCAGGGCGAACCACGCTTCGAGCGGGGCCTGGGCGGCGGGAACCCGCTCCCAGAAAGCCCTCAGCGTGCGCTTCGCGATGATGTGCATGCAGATTTTATAGCCGGTTCCCGAATTGGGAACAAGAGCCAATTTCCACATTTGGGAACTTTCTAGAGGTGACTTAGGTCGGCGCAAAGCCCTTGATTGACCACCGATGTTCCGAATATGTTCCGCGCGAAGAAAGGATTTAAAATGCCTGCGCAAGCAAAATCTCGCCCTCGGCCCATCGATGACGCGATGCGCCGACTTCTGGATCTTGCCGCCCGCGCCGCTGCACCTGGTCGAATGGCGCGAGAGGTCGGGGTTATCATCACGGAATGGCGCGCGATCGAAGAAGCTGACGTGGTGCGGGAGCGCATCGCGGAGATGCTGGAACAGCTCGACACTGGCGTCATCGACGCCGAGGAGCAGGTGGCGGACGCGGACCGGGACCAGCCGGCCGCGATGACCCAGGCGAACGCGACACTGGCGGCGATCACCGCGTGTCGAAATGCCGCGCGGTATGCTGCCGCAGGCTGACCCCCTCGGTTAGCCACCAGAAGTGAATATAGCCCTCAAAGCCATCCTCGTGAATTTCCAAAAAAGCTCTAGGATTCGCCTTTGGCTTTGAATGTCCTGTCACCACTATCCATCGCTCCTTCAGCATGAAAGCTGCCTTTTGAACGCTGCCAACCCTTGGGACGAGCAAGCCCGCCTTGCCGCCCTCCATCGATACGATGTCCTGGATGCCGAGGTCGATTTTAACGACTTCACAAAAATAGCTGCGCATATTTGCGATGCGCCTATAGCTATCGTCAGTCTTGTTGATGAAAAAAGACAATGGTTTGCAGCAGAAATCGGCCTTGGTGTCCGTGAGACACCCATCGGCATGTCGGTATGCGCCCATGCTATTCTCCAGCCCGGCATTTTTATTGTGCCTGATTTAACCAAGGATAACCGATTCGACTGCAATCCTCTCGTGACTGGGGATCCCAATCTGCGCTTCTACGGTGGCGCGGTTATCAATAATCCCGATGGTCTGCCGCTTGGGTCGATGTGCGTGCTCGACTACAAGCCACGGCCGCAGGGCCTCACACAACACCAGGCCGAGACGCTAACCGCTCTTTCCCGTCAGATCACAACACAGCTTGAGCTCCGCTTGCTCGTCCGAGAAAAGGATCTTCTCGTCAAAGAAGCGCATCATCGCGTCAGCAACAGCCTGCAGATGATTCAAAGCCTGCTCTCACTGAAAGCGAGCATGACCAATCACCCTGAAGCGGCCGAGGAGTTGCAAAACAGTGCCGCGCGGATCCGGTCTTTCGGCGCCATGCACGAGCATCTGTATCGCGCCGGCGCCGGCGTCGATGTCGATCTGTCGGCCTACCTGCAGAGGATCATCGATGATCAGAACGCCAGTTCGGCTTCGACATTAGAGAAGCGGAGGATCCAGCTCCAAGCGGATCGGATCGTCTGGCCTAGCGCCGATGTCTCAGCCGTAGGCCTCGTCATGGTCGAGCTCACGACCAATGCCCTCAAATACGGCGCCGGCGTTATCACGGTGAGGGTCATCCGGCGGGATGGCTTCATAGACCTGGCGGTCGAGGATGAAGGTGTCAGCCTTCCGCCGGACTATGACCCTGCGCAAAGCACGGGGCTCGGGATGAGCCTGATCCTTGGGCTTCTGCAGGCCCGTAACGGTGGTCTGAAGCTCGATCGCTCCAAAGGTCACACAGCTTTCGTCGCGACTATCGCCCTAAGGGCCGCATAGCTAGGCCCGTTCCATAATGCCGAAGCTTGTTCCGGGACCCCGGAATTATGGGGACGCATTTAGGAACATGAGGCCTGAAATACCTCGAAATTCCAGAAACTCTTAATCAGCGGGTCGTAGGTTCGAGCCCTACAACGCCCACCATTCCCACCGCCTCTCATTTCTTCAAGGTGTCACCGCTTCGGGTGACGCATCGCGCTCCGCACCACCCCGTGCCCTGGAGCCGCTTTCGCACGTCCGGCGGACGCCGCCATTTCCCCCAGAATCGAAAACGGCCCCCTCCCCTCGGCGCGAGGGAAGGAGGCCGCTTTGCGACCGCGCGAAATGTCCCGAGGGCTATTTCAGTGCGGCCATGGGCCCGCCGCGAATCTTGCGGATCACGGCATCGATCGCCAGCGCCGTCGCCGTCACCGCGATCAGCAGCGAGCTGACGGCGGCGATGGTCGGCTCCACCTCGAGGATGAGGCTGTTCCAGATCCGCACCGGCAGCGTCTCCGACCGGATCCCCGCCAGGAAGAGCGAGATCACCAGCTCGTCGAAGGACGTAAGGAAGGAGAAGAGCGCGGCCGAGACCATCCCCGGAAGCGCCAGCGGCAGCACCACGCGACGGAAGACACCGAAGCGCGTGCAGCCGCAGACCATGGCCGCCCGCTCCAGCACCGGATCCACCGTCCGCAGCGCCGATTGCAGGATCACCAGCACCACCGGCAGCGCGACGACGCTGTGCGCCACCGAGATCCAGGGCCGCACGCCCACCAGCCCCATCCGAGCCGAGAGGAAGTAGACCGCGACCGCCGTGATGATGTGCGGCACGATCACCGGCATCAGCAGCAGCGAGGCGATCACCGTCTTGAAGCGGAACTCGCCGCGCATCAGCGCATAGGCGGCCAGGAAGCCGATCACCGTCGAGAAGACCGAGGTCAGCAGCCCGATGAAGACGGAGTTCATGATCGCCGAGCGCCAGCGGTAGTCGCCCAGGAACCGCTCGTACCAGCGGGTCGAGAAGGTCTCCGGCGGGAACTTCAGATAGCCGTCGCCGCTGAAGGAGGCGATGGCCACGACCAGGATCGGCGCCACCAGCCCGAAGCAGAGCAGCACCACGAGCGCCTTGAGCAGCGTCGCGCGCAGGACGGGCCCCATCATCGCGGCGCCTCCCGGTCGGCGAAGCGGCTGTAGAAGCCATAGAGGACCATCGTCACCGCCAGCAGCACGAGGGTCATCATCGCGGCCGCCGGCCAGTTCTGCGTCAGCTCCACCTCACGCTCGATCAGCATGGCGATCATGATGTCGCCAGGCCCGCCCATCAGCGCCGGCGTCACGAAGAAGCCGATGGCGAGGATGAAGGTGATCAGCACGCCGGCGATCACGCCGTGCAGGGTCAGGGGCATGAAGACCTTAAGGAAGACGGTGGCCGGCGAGGCGCCCATGCCCTCGGCCGCCTGAAGCAGCCGGTGGTCGACGGCCTTCATCGCGGCGAAGAGCGTCAGCACCATGTAGGGCAGCAGCACATAGGTCATGCCGATGATCACGCCGGTGCGGTTGTACATGAGCTCCAGCGGGGCATCGACGAAGCCGAGGCCGAGCAGGATCTGGTTGATCAGCCCGTTGCGCCCCAGCAGCACCATCCAGGCATAGGTGCGCACGATGGTGCTGGTGAAGTAGGGCAGCACGATGCAGAGCAGGATGGCCGTGAAGGCCAGCCCCTTCGCGCGCGACAGCGCGTAGGAGACCGGATAGCCGATCACCAGCACCAGCAGCGTCACGATGGCGCCGATGCCGTTGGTGTTCAGCATCACGCGCATCACAGTGCCCGAGAAGAGCACGTCCTGCGCCTCCTCCCAGAGTTCCGCGAGCGAGCCGAGCTCCTGCAGCGAGCCCACGAGGAACCAGCCGATCGGCAGCAGGAAGACGCCGAAGAGCAGGATCAGCGCAGGGGCGAGCATCAGCCAGGCGGTGAGACGTCCGAGTGGCATGTCCTCAGCCCGCCAGAAGCCGGCTGTCCTCGGCGCGCCAGCTCAGCGTCACCTGGTCGCCGGGCCGGTGGATCTGCGTGCCGGGGCCATTGGCCTGGTCGCAGATCAGCGTCGCCCCCTCGGCGGCCGTGACCGCATAGCGCACGATATTGCCGAGGAAGGAGGCGTGCTGGATCTGTCCGGGGAGATGATTGGGCGCGACCACGGCGTCGCCGGCGGTGACGCTGACCTTCTCGGGCCGCATGAAGACCAGGCCGTCCCCCGCCGCCAGCGCGCCACGGGCGGCGACGATCGTCGTCCCGCCGGGACCGCGCACGGCCTCGCCGTCGCGGCGCACCTTCAGCAGGTTCGCCTCGCCCAGGAAGCTCGCCACGAAGCTGCTCTCGGGGTTCTCATAGACCTCGCGCGGCGGGCCCATCTGGGCGATCCGGCCATGGTTCATGATCGCGATGCGGTCCGACATGGTCAGCGCCTCTTCCTGGTCATGGGTGACGTAGATCACCGTCATGCCCAGGCGCTGCTGGATCTCCTTGATCTCGACCTGCATGTGGTAGCGCAGGTTCTTGTCGAGCGCGCCGAGCGGCTCGTCCATCAGCACCACCTTGGGGTGGCCCACGATGGCGCGGGCCAGCGCCACGCGCTGCTGCTGCCCGCCCGAGAGCTGGCGCGCATAGCGCTCCCCGAAGCCGTCGAGCTTCACCATGGCCAGGGCGTCGGCCACGCGCGCCTTGATCTCGGCCTTGGGCGCGCCCTTCACCGTCAGCGGGAAGGCCACGTTCTCGGCCACGTTCAGATGCGGAAAGATGGCATAGTTCTGGAAGACCATGCCCAGGCCGCGCCCGCGCGGCGGTACCCGCGTGAGGTCGGCGCCGCCGATCAGCACGCGCCCCTCATCGGGCACCACGAAGCCCGCCAGCATGGAGAGCGTCGTCGTCTTGCCGCTCCCCGAGGGGCCGAGGAGGGTGAAGAACTCGCCCTGCGGGATGTCGATCGACACCCCGTTGACGACCGTCTCCGCTCCGTACCGCTTGGTGACGGTATCGAAGCTGACCGAGCCCGCGCTCAACGCAGCAGCCAGCGCGACCAGGCGCGGCTCACGCGGTCGCGGTTCTCATGCCACCAGGCGATGTCCTGGTAGAAGCCGAGGCGACGCGAATTCTCGCCGCCCGGCATGCGGGCGACCTCGGCGGGGGTGAGCAGGTCGAAGGCGCGCTCATTGGTCGCGCCGTAGATGAGGGCCTTGGCGTATTGCGCCTGCATCCGCGGCTGCAGCATGAAGTCGGCGAGCTTCTGCGCACCTTCCACGTTGCGCGCATCCTTGAAGACGCCCAGCGCCTGGACCTGGATCATGTGCTGGTTCCAGGTGTAGCCGAGCGGCGCGTTGCGATCGATCAGCGTCTGCAGGCGGCCGTTCCAGATGGAGCCGGCCACGACCTCCTTGTCCGACAGCATCTGCGCCGCGAGCGCGCCCGTGTCCCAGAAGCGGCGGATGGAGGGGCGGATGCGCGCCATGACGCGCAGCGCACGGTCCACGTCGATCGGGTAGAGCTGGTCCTTCGGCACGCCGTCCGCGAGCAGGGCGAATTCGAAGTTGACCGAGGCGCTGGCGATGTCGGCCAGCATGCGCGGGCCGGGGAACTTGCCGGCGTCCCAGAAGTCCGCCCAGCTGTTGGGGTGGGCATCGCCGGGGAAGGTCTCGGTGTTGTAGGCGAGCACGGAGGCGTAGGTGAAATTACCCACGCGGTGGGTCAGCCGGACCTCGCGCGTGATGTCCTCGGGCTTGGTCCAGCGCCAGCGGTCATAGGCGATGGGCGCCAGCGCGCCGAGGCGCTCCAGGGTCAGCAGCTGCGCGTCGCCGGTGTCGATCAGGTCGAGCTCGACATTGTTCGCGCGCACCATGGCGATGAGCTTGGCGCCCGTGGCCGCGACCGGCGTGACACGGATGCCCGTCTCGGCCGTGAAGGGGTCGTAGACGACGCGGCGCATGACGTCGTCATAGGCGCCGCCGGGCGTGCGGACGATCACCTCGCCATTGGCTTGGGCGCGGCCGGTGCGCAGCGCGGGGGCCGCGAGCGCGGCGCCCAGTAACAGGCGGCGGCGGATGGAATCAGGCGTCATGGTCATGTCGGGCCTCTTCGTCTGTTCGGTGGTCGTGGCCGGCGGAAAACGCTTCAGAGGAAGCGTCTGGCCGAATAGGGCGCCGCGTCGATACGCGGCGTGGCGCCCAGGATGAGGTCGGCGACGAGGCGCCCGCTCGGCGGGCCTCCCGTCATGCCGAAATGTCCGTGTCCGAGGCACAGATGCAGCCCCGGATGGCCCGGCGCGGGGCCGAGCACGGGCAGGCTGTCGGGCGTCGAGGGGCGATGGCCCATCCACAGCCGCGGCGTGCCGCCCTCGATCGCGGGGAAGAGCGTGCGGACATGGGCCAGCAGCCGCTCCGCCCGGCGCTCGTCCGGCACGGCGTCCAGCCCCGCGATCTCGACGGTGCCGGCGGCGCGCAACCCGCCCTCCATCGGCGTCAGGGAGAAACTGCGCGACTTGTAGAGCAGCGGCGCGTCAGGCGTGATGTTCGCGTCGGGCAGGAAGAGGTGGTAGCCGCGCTCGGTCTCGAGCGGCAGGCGCAGGCCGAGCGGCGCGATCAGGCTGCCCGACCACGCGCCGCCGGCCACGACCAGCGTGCCGGTCTCGTGATTGGCGATATTGGTCATCACCATCCAGCGCGCGCCCTCGCGCGGGATGAGCTTGAGCGCGCGCTCGGCGCGGATCTCGCCGCCCGCGGCGAGGAAGAGCTCGGCCAGGCGCCGCACCATGCGGCCGGGATTCACCGTATGGCCGTTGCCCGGGATCAGCACGCCGCGCGAGATCCGCGCCGCGATGCCGGGAAACATCTCCCGCAGCTCGGGGGCGCCGAGCACCTCGGTGGGAATGCCCTGGCGGGCGCGGAAGCTGCGCTCCAGCGCGGCGGCGGGCGTCTCCTCGGCCTGATCCCAGACCTGCACCTGGCCGTTGCGGCGGATGAATTCGGCGAAGCCGTCGGGGCCCAGCAGGTCGCGCCAATGGGCGAAGCTCGCGCCGTGCAGCGCCCGCATGGATTGGGAGAGGACAAGCGCGCGGTCCATGCGCCCGGCACGGATCCAGCGTAGGAGCCAGGGCAGCGCGCGCGGGAAATAGCCGGGGCGCACGACCAGCGGCCCCATCGGATCGCTCAGCCAGCCCGGCACCTTGCGCAGCATGCCCGGCAGCGCGACGGGCACCGAGGTGTCCGGGCTCAGCAGGCCTGCATTGCCGAAGGAGCTGCCGCCGGCCGGGGGCAGCGGATCGATCACCGTCACGGTACGGCCCGCGCGGGCGAGCGGCAGCGCCGCCGCCAGACCCGCGACGCCCGCGCCGAGGACGATGATGCGATCTTCCATCAGCTGGCCAGCACCAAGCTGGCACAGCCCCTCGCGAGGCGCAGCCCATGTTCCGCAGGCGTGAGAACGAGGGTTCGACCCATCAGGGCGCCCGCTTGCGCAGATGCCAGCCGTCCATGCGGTCGCGCAGCTGATAGGCCACGCCGATGAAGGGCATGAACCAGGGAACGCCGTTGTAGAGGGGCATCGTCTGGAAGGGGATGCGCGAATAGGCGGAGACGGCGTTCGAGCCGCCGAGCATCATCTTCGCGGCCACGGTGCCGAAATGCGTCATCGTCGTCACCCCGCTGCCGTTGCAGGCCATGGCGTAATGCACCCCGTTCTCGACGCCGACATGGGGCATCATGTCGAAGGCGAAGGCGACATTGCCCTTCCAGCTATGCGTGATCTTCGTCCCCTGGAGGTCGGGGATGAGGTCCGTCATGAAATGGTGCAGCCGCGCGCCGGAGCGGCGGGTATCGGCATCCACGAAGCTCGCGCGGCCGCCGAAGAGGATGCGGCGGTGATCCGGCGAGGGGCGGAAGTAATAGAGCACCTTCTTGGTGTCGCCATAGACGCGCAGCTTGGGCAGCGCCCTGCGCACGCGCTCCTCGCCGAGATCCTCGGTGGCGATCATATAGCTCGCGACGGGCACCAGGCGGCGGCGATGCCAGGGCGTCGCCTTCCCCGTATAGCCGTTGGTCGCGATCATCAGCTGCTTCGCCTTGACCACGCCGCGGCTGGTGTCGAGCACGAAGCTGCCATCGGCCTCGCGCCGGTAGCCGAGCATCTCGGTGCCGCCGGCGAGGACGGCGCCGTTGCGCTCCGCGGCCTGGCCCAGCGAGCGCACATACTTCCCCGGATGCAGCGAGCCGGCGCGGTTCAGCACCATGCCGCCATAGAAGCGGTCGGTGGCGATCTCTTCGCCCACGCCGTCCCTGGGAATCAGGAAGGCCTGCTCGCCGGCGGCGGCGTTGATCATGTCGGCCCGGCGCTTCAGCGCGTCCATCGCCTTGGGCGCATGGGCGCCGGTGAAGCGGCCGCAGCGCACGAAGTCGCAGTCCAGCCCTTCGCGGGCGACCAGCGCCTCGAAGCTCTCGAAGGCGCCCTCGCTCTCCTCGGCGAGCTCGTTCAGGAACTTCTGGCCGAGGATCTCGGCGAGGTCGGAGCGGGACTTGCCCAGGCTGCCGGCGCCGGCCAGCGCGCCGCCGTTGCGCGAGGAGGCGCCCCAGCCGATCATCTCGCGATCCAGCACGAGGCTCTTCACGCCATTGCGGCCGAGCTCCAGCGCGGTGGAGAGGCCGGCGATGCCGCCGCCCACGATCGCGACCTCGATTGTCTCCGGCAGCGGCGGTGCCGTGTCGATGGCGGGCGGGGCGGCGTCCCACCAATAGGGGCGCTCCACGAAACCGGGGGCGAAGGGGTCTGAGGCTTGTGTCATGCGGGTGTCACGCTCGCACATCGTTCGCACGGCGCATCATACCAAAGCGTTATAGGGTCGCTCGCGGTGTTATGGCCCGGCGAGCTCGGCCACCAGTTGCACGACCCGCCGCGCCTCGTTGCGGATCGCATGGGCCAGGGCCGCGCGGCCGAAGGTGTCGCGCACCTCCTCGGGCCAGATCAGCCGGTATTCGAAGACCACCGCCGGCTCGAAGGGCCGGATCACCAGGCCGCGATCGAGGTAGAGCGAGATGGAGAAGGCATCGGCGATGGTGACGCCCACGCCCGCCGCCACCATCCCCACCGCGGCGGCCGTCATGCGGCATTCCACGTTCTCGACGAATTGCGCGCCCGAGCCGCGCATGGCCTCGTCGATCAGCTCCTGGCGTCCCTCCTCGCGCGAGAGGGCGACGAAGGATTGCCCGTCCAGATCCGCCGCGCGCACGACCGATCGGGTCGCCAGGGCATGGCCGGGCGCCATCACGCACCAGGCGCGGGTGCGGGCGAGCGGGGTGGAACGAACGCCGGGAATGGCCGGCGAGCCGACCGCGAATCCAAGATCGGCCTGGCGCGAGGCCACCAGCCCGAGCACGCCGCCCGCGGTGCGGGAATGGATGGAGAGCGTCTCGCGCCGCCCCGCCTCGCGCCAGGCCATGACGGCGCCGGGCAGGATGGAGAGCGTCAGGGTCGGCAGCGAGGCGATGACCACGCGCCGCGGCGACTGCACGCGCAGGCGCTGGGTGAGGGCCGCGATCTCCTCGATGCCGGTGAAGATGCGCTCCGTCTCTTCATAGAGGGTCTGCGCCGTGGCGGTCGGGACAAGCCTGCCGCGAAGGCGCTCGAAGAGAGGGAAGCCGACCAGGTCCTCGGTCTGGGACAGCAGGCGACTGACGGCTGGCTGCGAGACTCCCAGCATCGCACCCGCGCCAGTGGCCGTTCCGCTGCGCATGATCGCGCGGAAGGCCTCGAGGTGGCGGAATTCCAGGGATTTTCGAGCCATTGGGGACAAAATCCTCGCTGGCGAAGGGCAGGTCAACTCGCAATGCCTTGCCAAAGGAGGCGAAGAATCGCGAGTTTCTGCTACAAATTCGTTCCTTGGCATGCAATAAGACTTCGAACGATCCAGCCACGCCAGCCTTGCTTCAAGTCGGGAGCCTTAATCAAGACGGGACGGCGAACGAACGAACGGGATGCTGTCCCGGTGACGAATAATTTCGACCGCCAGGCCGCCTTATTTTTCAAGGCCGACCGACCGCCCTATTCCGACAATCCCTTAATAATTATGACAGTTTTACCTGTAAACAACAGCGATCAATTTCGTTATTTTTATTTGAAGAAACAAAATCACCGCTATATTATCCAGAAGTACAAAGGATTTTTCGATGTCCGAACACACTCCCGCCAGTGATCTTCTTGGCCTTACCGCCGAGATCGTATCGGCCCACGTTTCAAACAATCCCGTCTCCACAGGAGATCTGGCAAGTCTGATCACCGAAGTTCATCGTACCTTGTCTTCGCTCAGCACCGGTCAGACGCCAGTACCCGTTCCTGAAGTGAAGCCGCCGGCGGTACCGGTGAAGAAGTCGGTCACTCCCGACTATCTGATCTGCCTCGAGGACGGCAAGAAACTGAAGATGCTCAAGCGCCATCTGCAGACGTCCTACGGGCTGACGCCGGCTCAATATCGCGAGAAGTGGGGCCTTGCCTCCGATTATCCGATGGTCGCGCCGAAGTATGCGGCACGTCGTTCGGCTCTCGCCAAGGAGATCGGTCTAGGCCGAGGCGGCAAGACGAACTGAGCCCCCGCCAACACGCAGTCCGTAGATCCGGCTGACGTGTTTTTCCACGAACTGGCGACCGGAGGTACTGCCAGACCTTCGGGCCAGCGCGCGGGAAGGATCGCCCGGAATTCCCGGCAAGAGGCTCATCACCTCTGTCGCGGCGCGGAACCGGGCTTTGTGATAGCGATGGCATTTGCCGTTGACGCCCGCCGGATGTGCCGCTGCCGCGGACCTTACCGCGGACAGCACGCACGAAAATTGGCGCCCGGATCGCGAAAAGCCAGGCCGCCTAATCCAGCGTGATATTCGCACTGCGGATGACGCTGCCGAGCTGCTCGATCTCCCGCTTCGCCAGGGCGTCCATCTCGGCGATGGTCATCGGCACCACTTGCGCCCCGCCCTCCTCCGCGCGGCGCCGCACGGTCGGATCCTGCGCCAGCCGGCGCAGCTCCCCGTTCAGCCGCTCCAGGATGGGTTGCGGCACGCCCATCGGCGCGAAGAACGCGAACCAGGCATCCATGACGAAGCTCGGCAGTCCGGCCTCGGCCGTGGTCGGGACATTGGGCAGGCCCGGGCTGCGCTGCGCGCTCGCCATGGCCAGCGCCTTCACCTGGCCGCCCTGGATCAGGCCGATGGCCGAGGAAGGGGTGGTGATGAAGATCTCCACGCGTCCCCCCGCCACGTCCTGCAGGGCCGGCGCCGCGCCGCGATAGGGGACGTGCACCATGGGCGCGCCGATCTGCCGCGACAGGACCTCGCCCGCGATGTGCTGGATCGAGCCATTGCCCGAGGAGGCGAAGTTCACCTTGCCCGGATTGGCGCGGGCATAGGCGATGAACTCCTGCAGGGTGTTCGCCGGCAGGTTGGGCGCCCCCACGATCACATGCGGCGCCATCGTGCCCATGCCGACCGGCTGCAGGTCGCGCACCGGGTCCCAGGTGAGGTTGCGCATCATCGCCGGATTGCCGGCGTGGTAGCCCGAATACTGCATCAGCAGCGTGTAGCCGTCGGGCGCCGCGCGCACGGCGGCCTGGATCGCGATATTGCCGTTGGCGCCGGGGCGGTTGTCGATGACCACGGGCTGGCCGAGGGACTGGGTCAGCCCCTCCACGAACAGCCGCGCGGCGAAGTCGCTGCCGCCGCCCGGCGGGTTGGGGACGAGGATGGTGATGGGGCGCGTCGGCCAGGCCTGGGCGCGGGCCAGGCCCGGCAGGGCCAGGGCTGGCAGGGCCAAGGCCGGCGCGGCGAGCAACAGGCGGCGGGTGGGGCGGAATGTCATGGCGTGTCCTCGCGGTTTCGTTGCCGCGCAGTGTGGCCATCCCTTGCCCGAGGGCAAGGTCAGTCCGGCCTGCTCGCCGGATTCATCATAAGGACGCCGATCCGCGGCCGTCCCTCCGGCGAGGCCTCAGGCGGCCACGCCCACGCGGCGGTAGTCGCGCGCGAAGTAGAGAAGTGCCGCATCCACGCCCTCGCCGAGCCGGATGGCCTCGATCTCGGCGAAGACGACGAGATGCGTTCCCTTCTCCACCATGTCGGTGATGCGCCCGTCGAAGGCGACCATGGCGCCGTCCAGCGCGGGGGCGCCGGTGGCGAGCCGGCTCCAGCTGCCGCTCTCGAAGCGCGCCTCGCCCTCCACGCCGGTGAAGCCGGCGAAGATGCCCGAGAGCTCCTGCTGCTCGGCCGCCAGGGTGTTCACGCAGAGCACGCCGTTCTTGCGGAAGACCTCGGCGGAGGAGACGCCCTTGTTCATACAGACCAAAATCGTCGGCGGGGTGTCGGTCACGCTGCACATGGCGCTTGCCGTGAAGCCGGCGCGACCGGCGGGGCCGTCGGTGGTGATGATGTTCACGGCCGCGCAGAGCCGCGCCATCGCATCCCGGAATTCCTTACGCTCGACGGGCATCACCGCTCCTCACCGCAATCGCTGAATCTGATCCGCCCCACCATGGCGGATATTCGCGCTCATGTATCCTGGCTGTCGGGCCAGGCGGCAATTTCCCGGGGCGGCGCACGGTCGGCATGGTCGCGCGGGGGTTCCTCCGTTAAATGTTAAGCTCAGAACAATGCCAAGGGAGTTCAGCATCATGGCCGTGATTCAGATCGCCGCGACGGATGGCGCGGGCAGCTTCGACACCCTCGTCGTGATGCCGAAGGCCCAGCCGGCAGGCGTAGTCGTCCTTGTCCAGGAGATCTTCGGGGTGAACAGCGCCATGCACGCGCTCTCCGAATGGGTCGCCGATATGGGCTTCATCGCCCTCACCCCCGACCTCTTCTGGCGCCAGCAGAAGAACGTCGTGCTCGAGCCGGACCAGGGCCAGGCGCAATGGGAGCAGGCCTTCAAGTTCATGAACGGCTTCGACCAGGAGAAGGGCCTCGCCGACATCGCCGCCACCATCGCCCATGGCCGCAAGATGCAGGGCGCGAGCGGCAAGGTCGGCACCATGGGCTTCTGCCTCGGCGGGCGCATGGCCTTCAAGGCGGCCACCGGCACGGATGCCGATTGCAACGTCTCCTACTACGGCGTGATGCTGGACGCGCTGGTGGCCGAGAAGCCCGCCTTCCGCGGCCCGCTGCTGATCCACATCGCCGAGAACGACAAGTTCGTCCCGCCCGAGGCACAGCAGAAGATCCTGGCCGGGGTGAAGGGCGAGCCCAAGGTCGCGGCCCATGTCTATCCGGGCGTGGACCACGCCTTCGCCCGCATGGGCGGCCATGCCTGGGACGGGCGCGCGGCGACCATCGCCAATGGCCGCACCGCGGAATTCCTGGTGAAGCACCTGGGCTAGCCGGCCCGCCCCCGCGCGACAAACGGGACATATTTCCCGGCATACGCCGGCCGAGTCGTGTCATGGTCTGGCCGCCATGACGCCGCTCGCCGCCCATGCCGCGATCCGCTTCGGCCTTGGAGCCCGTCCCGAAGCCCCCGCGCCGGCTGATCCCTCGGCCTGGCTCGCGGGCCAGGTCGCGCCCCTCGCCGAGCTACCCGGCCCCAGCCTCAACGACATCCAGCTCGCGCTGCGGGCCCAGCGGCGCGACATCCGCCACCCCGGCGTGGGCGACATCTTCCGCGTGGAATCCACCGCCTGGGCCACGCGGATGATCGCCACGCGGATCCCCTTCGCCGAGCGCTGGGCGAATTTCTGGACCAACCACCTCACCGTCAGCCGTCGCGCCTTTCAGACCACGCCCTGGCTCGGCCACTACCAGCGCGCCATCCGCGCGAAATGCTTCGGCCGCTTTGAGGATCTGCTGCTGGCCGCCTACCGCCATCCGGCGATGCTCGGCTATCTCGACCAGACCAATTCAACCGGCCCGGCGAGCCCCGTCGGCCGGCGCGGACGCGGGCTGAACGAGAACCTCGCGCGCGAATGCCTGGAGCTGCACACCGTCACCCCGGCGGCGCGCTACGGCCAGCCCGATGTGGCCGCGCTGGCGCGGATCCTGACGGGATGGTCCTCCGGCCGGGGCGAGCAGTTCTCGGAAGTGGACGGCTTCCTCTTTCGCGCCGACGCGCATGAGCCGGGCGCCAAGCGCCTGCTCGGGGAAAGCTTCCCCGAGGGCGAGGAGGGCGGCGCCGAGGCGCTGCGCTTCCTCGCCAACCATCCGTCCACCGCGCGCGCCCTCGCGCTCAAGCTCGGCCGGCACTTCATATCCGACACGCCCTCGCGCGCCTCGCTGAGCTGGATCGAGGGCGCCTGGCGCGACAGCCGAGGCGACCTCGCGGCCGTGGCCCGCGCCCTGATCGCCGATCCCGAGACGCAGACGCCGCTGCGCAAGCTCCGCAGCGGGCAGGACTATGTGATCGCCGTGCTGCGCGCGCTGGGCCAGGGCGCGGAGAGCGCGCCGATGCTGCTGGCCACTTTGAACCGCCTGAACCAGCCGCTGTGGAACGCGCCGGCGGCCGATGGCTGGTCGGACGCCGCCGCCGAATGGGCTGCGCCCGAGCAGCTGATGCGCCGCCTCGAATGGGCGACCGAGCTCGCCGGCCGCGCCGCCGCGGCCGGGGCGACCGAACCCGAGGCCCTGGCCGCGACCATGCTCGGCCCCCTCGCCCGCGCCGAGACGATGAACGTGATGCGCCGTTCCGGCTCGGCGCGCGACGCGATCGTGGTGGTGCTCGCCAGCCCGGAGGCCCAACGCCGATGACCCAGCACAGCCTTCCCCGCCGCGGCTTCCTGCTCGGCCTGGCCGGCGCGATGGCCTTGGGCGGCACGCGCCTCGCCCTGGCAGAAGGCCCGCCCGGCGAGAAGCGCCTCGTCGTGGTGATGCTGCGCGGCGCGCTGGACGGGCTCGCCGCCGTCGCGCCCTATGGCGATCCCGGCTTCGCCACGCTGCGCGGCGGGCATGCCCCGCCCGAGCCCGGCCAGGAGGGCGGCACGCTCGACCTCGGCGGCTTCTTCGGCCTGCACCCGGCCCTCCCCCGGCTGCATGGCCTCTATTGTTCCGACCAGGCGCTGGTGGTGCATGCCGTCGCCGGCCCCTGGCGCAGCCGTAGCCATTTCGACGCGCAGGATTTTCTCGAATCCGGCTCGACGCAGCGCCTGCCGGACGGCTGGCTCAACCGCGCTTTGGCCACCATGCCCGGCGAGGCGGCGGGATATGCCCGGCGCGGCCTCGCCCTCGGCATCGAGGTGCCGCTGCTGCTGCGCGGGCCGGTGCGCGTGGGCAGCTTCGCCTCCCAGGCGCGGGCGCGACCCGACACCCAGGTCCTCGCGGCCCTGGTCAGGCTGCACCGGGCGGACCGCGAGCTCGGCCCGGCCTTCACCGAGGGGCTGCGCTCGCGCGGATTTTCCTCGGGCGTGCTGGCGGGACTGGAGCCGCCGCCGCCGGGCACCAGCGGCTTTGCCACCCTGGCGCGTTCGGCCGGGCGGCTGCTGGCGGATCCGCGCGGGCCGCGCGTCGCGGCGATGGAGCTCGGCGGCTGGGACACCCATGCGACCCAGGGCCCCAAGCTGATCGGCGCGCTGAACCAGCTCGACGAGGGGCTGGAGGCCTTGCGCGCGGGGCTCGGCGCGGCCTGGGCGCAAACGGCCGTGCTGGTCATGACCGAGTTCGGCCGCACGGCGCGCATCAACGGCACCCAGGGCACGGATCACGGCACGGCGGGCGTCGCCTTCCTGCTCGGCGGCGCGGTGCGCGGCGGGCGGGTGCTGGCGGACTGGCCGGGTGTCGGGCCCGGAAAGCTCTTCGAGAACCGTGACCTGGCGCCGACGCTGGACCTGCGCCGCGTGGCCAAGGGGCTGCTGCGCGATCACCTCGGGCTCGGCGAGGCCGCGCTGCTGCGGGCCTTTCCCAATAGCCGGGAGGCCGAGGCGCTGGCGGGGCTGGTGGCCATCTGAGGCTCAGCCGGGCGGCGCGCGACCATCGTCCCCGGTGATCGCCGCGGCGAGGCGGAACGCGCGCCTCTCAGGGAAATGCAAGGCTGACGCGCGGAAGCCCTCGCTGGCAAGGGCACGGGAGTTGCTCTAATCCCGGCAGCAGGAGGCCCCCATGCCCGATACCGTTGCTCCCAATCTCGTCGCTGCCGTCAGCGAAGCGCGCCACTGGCAGCGCCTGATGGAGATGGGCGCGATCGGCGGCTTCACCGATGCGGACGGGAACGAGGGCGTGAACCGCGCCTGCCTCACCGATCTCGACCGGCAGTCGCGCCGGCTGCTGATCTCCTGGGCCGAGGCCATCGGCCTCACCGCCAGCACGGACGCGCTGGGCAACCTCTTCCTGCGGCATGAGGGTGCCGATCCCACCCTCGCCCCCGTCCTCGCCGGCAGCCATATGGACAGCCAGCCCTCGGGCGGGCGCTTCGACGGCATCTGGGGCGTGCTCGCCGCCTTCGAGGCGGTGCAGGCGCTGCGCGAGGCGGGCATTGCCACGCGCCGCTCCATCGAGGTCGTGGCCTGGACCAATGAGGAGGGCGGCCGCTACGCGCCGGGCTGCATGGGCAGCATGGCCTATGCCGGCTACCTGCCGCCGACCACCTGGGATGCCGTGACCGACAAGGACGGCATCCGCTTCGGCGATGCCCTGTCCGAACACCAGGCCAGCGAGGCCGACATCGCCCGCCGCCCGCTCGGCGTGGTCGAGGGAACAGCGCCCTTCGCCTATGTCGAGGCGCATATCGAGCAGGGTCCGCTCCTCGAGGCCGAGGGCGGCGACATCGGCGTCGTCACCGGCATCCAGGGCAGCCGCTGGTTCCTCGTCGAGATCAACGGCAAGTCCGACCATGCCGGCACCACCCCGCTCGGCCTGCGGAAAGACGCCGTGCAGGACATGGTGCGCGCCATCACCGCGCTGAACGCCCTCACCCACGACCCCGCCGACGTGCTGCGCTTCACCGTCGCGCATATCGAGGTGGAGCCGAACAGTTCCAACAGCGTCGCCGCCGTCGCGCGCTTCACCATCGACCTGCGCCACCCCGACAACGCCGTGCTCCAGGCGCGCGGCAATGCCATCGAGGACGTGATCCAGGCCGCGCTGAAGACCTGCACGGCCAAGGTCACCGAGCGCTTCCACGCCATCCCCACCACCTTCGCGCCCCTGGTGCCCGACGCGGTCGAGGCCGCCTCGCGCGCCCAGGGGCTGCGGGCGCTGCGGCTGCCCTCGGGCGCCTTCCACGACGCGCAATTCATCCACCCGCTCTGTCCGACCGGCATGATCTTCGTGCCTTGCCGCGCGGGCGTCTCACACCATCCCGCGGAATACGCGACGCCCCCGGCGCTCGCCGCCGGGACGCGGGTGCTGGCGCAGGTGCTGGCGGATCTGGCGAACCGATAGGGCCATCACCGATGAACGATCTTCTCTCCCTCCCCAAGGACCGCATCCGCACGCTGCTGCTGGAGGGCATCTCCGACACGGCCGTCGAGCTGCTGGGCCATGACGGCTACAACAACATCGTCCGCGAGAAGAAGGCGCTGGAAGGCGCGGCGCTCAACGAGGCGGTGCGCGGCGTCCACATGCTCGGCATCCGCAGCCGCACCAACGTCACCGAGGAGATGCTGAGCCATGCCGACCGGCTGATCAGCATCGGCTGCTTCTGCATCGGCACGAACCAGGTGGATCTGGACGCGGCGCGGCAGCGCGGCATCCCCGTCTTCAACGCGCCCTTCAGCAACACGCGCTCCGTCGCCGAGCTCACGCTGGGCGAGATCATCATGCTGCTGCGCGGCATCTTCCCGAAATCGACGGCGGCGCATGCCGGTCAGTGGGACAAGTCGGCCGACGGCTATCGCGAGGTGCGCGGGCGCACGCTTGGGATCGTGGGCTATGGCAATATCGGCAGCCAGCTCTCGGTATTGGCCGAATCCCTCGGCATGCGGGTGATCTATTACGACACGGCGGCCAAGCTGCCGCTGGGCAATGCCAGCCGCTGCGGCACGCTGGACGAGCTGCTCCACTGGTCGGACATCGTGACCGTCCACCTGCCCGAGACGCCGGCGACCATGAACCTCATGGGCGCCGAACAGATGGCGAAGATGAAGGCCGGCAGCTTCCTCATCAACAACGCGCGCGGCACCATCGTGGATGTCCCCGCTCTGGCCGCCGCCCTAAAGTCCGGCCATCTGGCGGGTGCCGCGCTCGACGTCTTCCCCGAGGAGCCCAAGCGCAACGGCGACCCCTTCATCTCGCCGCTCCAGGGCCTCGACAACGTGATCATGACGCCGCACATCGGCGGCAGCACCGAGGAGGCGCAGTCGCGCATCGGCGAGGAAGTCGCGCGCAAGCTCGCCGATTATTCCGACACCGGCAGCACCGAGGGCGCGGTGAACTTCCCCCAGGTAGCCCTTCCCGCGCGGCCGACCGGCACGCGCTTCATGCACGTCCACCGCAATGCGCCGGGCGTGCTGGGCAATGTGAACCAGATCTTCTCCAAGCGCGGCGTGAACATCGCCGGCCAGTACCTCCAGACGGATGGGGAGATCGGCTACGTGGTCGTCGATGCCGGCGCCACGCGCGACGGCGAGGCGATCCTGGCCGAGCTGCGGGCCCTGCCCCACACCATCCGCGCGCGGCTGCTCTACGAGCGCGACTGAGGCCGAATTTTGCGGGGCCGGTGACGCCACCGGTCCTGCAGGGGACCGACCAGCAGAAGGGGCGACGCGGCAAGCGTGAGCAGCGCGAAGATCGCCGCCGTGCTGCGCGCGCCCGAGGCGAAGGCCGCGACCGTCACCCCCGCCAGCCCGCCGACCACCACCGCGCCCAGCGCGAAGAGTCCCAGGATGAGCCGATGGCGGCCCGACAGCCATTCGGGCGGCGGCACGCGCGTCTCGCGCGCCTGGCCGTCCCGGCCGACGTCATATGTTCGTGAAGGGTCGAGGCCGAAGGGCCTCTCGGAATCGGACGGCACGAAAGCGGCCTCGCATCAGGGCCGAAGCCGCAATTTGGCCTTAGCGGCGCATCACGACGAAGAAGGGCGTGGGCTCGATCCCCATCGCGCGCATCCGGCGGCGGCGCCACCAGAGCGACACGCTGGCGATCAGGGCCGCGCCGATCACCACCGGCAGCAGCAGGCCGATGAAGAAGATGGCCAGGGCCACCATCAGCAGCCCGCCCGCCGCGAGGGCGACGAGGATGGCGATACGGCTCGTGCGCGCCAGCAGCGCGTTGAGGCCGGAGGGGCGCGGCGGATCCCGGAACTCGCCCTCGGGCGTCATGTCCAGGACGGGGCGGCGGGAGAAGCTGTCGGTCATAGCCAGGATGTTGCCCCTCCTGCCGTGGCGTTCAAGACCTGTTTGCCGATGTTCCGCACCCGGCCTAAATCGGAAACGACCAGGGGAGAGAAACTCATGCCGTTGCTCGGCTGCATCGCGGACGATTTTACCGGGGCCACCGACCTCGCCAGCACGCTCGTCCGCCAGGGGATGCGCGCCGTCCAGGTGATCGGCGTGCCCGACGGACCGTTGCCTGAAGCGGATGCCGTCATCATCGCCCTGAAGTCCCGCACCATCCCCGTGGCCGAGGCCATCGCGCAGTCGCTCGCCGCCTGCGAGGCGCTGCTGGCGGCGGGCGCGAAGCAATTCCTCTTCAAATATTGCTCCACCTTCGACAGCACGGACGAGGGCAATATCGGCCCCGTGGCCGAGGCGCTGCTCAAGCGGCTGGACGGCGGCTTCGCCATCGCCTGCCCCGCATTCCCCACCAATGGCCGCACCATCTTCCAGGGCCATCTCTTCGTCGGCGGCGCGCTGCTGAGCGAGAGCGGGATGGAGAACCATCCCCTCACGCCCATGCGCGACGCCAACCTGGTGCGCGTGCTTGGCCGCCAGACCGAGGGCGGCGTGGGCCTGCTGCCCTTCGCCGTCGTCGAGCAGGGCGAGGTCGCCATCCGGCGCGAGGTGACGCGGCTGCGCGAATCCGGCCGCCGCTTCGCCATCGCGGATGCCATCACCGACGCGCATCTCATGGCGCTCGGCGCGGCCTGCGCGAACCATGCGCTGATCACCGGCGGCTCGGGCATCGCCATGGGCCTGCCCGAGAACTTCCGGCGTTCCGGGCTGCTGCCGGCGCGCGGCGATGCGGGCGCGCTGCCGGAGGTCGGGGGTTTTGCCGCCGTGCTCGCGGGCTCCTGCTCGCGCGCGACGCTCGGGCAGATCGGCACGGCGCGCGACCATGTGCCCACGCTGGAGCTGGACGCGCTCGCCACGCCGGACGCCGCCGCGCTCGCAGGCCAGGCCAAGGCCTGGATGGCCGGCAAGCTGGAGGCCGGACGCCCGGTCGTGATCGCGGCCTCCGCGCCGCCCGATCGCGTGGAGGCGCTGCAGAAGAAGCTCGGCCGCGACGCCGCCGGCGCGCTGGTGGAGGAGGCGATGGCGGAGATCGCCGCGGCGCTCGTCGCCGCCGGCGTGCGGCGGCTCGTCATCGCGGGCGGCGAGACCTCGGGCTCGGTCGTGCAGCGGCTGGGCGTGCGGTCCCTGCGCATCGGCGCGGAGATCGACCCCGGCGTGCCCTGGACGCATGCGACGCCCGACAGCGCGCCGGAGGGGATGCTGCTCGCGCTCAAGAGCGGCAATTTCGGCGCGCGCGACTTCTTCCTGAAGGCCTTCCAGTGAGCGAGGAGACGCAACGCCGCCTGCTCGTCGAGCTCGGCGCCTCGCTCTTCGCGCGCGGATTTTCCGTGGGCAGCGCGGGCAATATCAGCGTGCGCCTGGCGGACGGCTATCTGATGACGCCGACGAATTCCTCGCTCGGCCGGCTGGAGGCCGCACGCATCAGCAAGCTCGATCTCGCCTGGAAGCATGTCAGCGGCGACAAGCCGACCAAGGAGGTCTTCCTCCATCGCGCCTTCCTCGACGCGCGTCCGGAGGCGGGCGCCGTGGTGCACCTGCACAGCACCTACGCCACCGCGATCTCCTGTCTGGAGCCGGCGGTGATCCCGCCGCTCACGCCCTATTTCGTGATGCGCGTCGGCCGCACGCTGCCGCTCATCCCCTATTACCGCCCGGGCGATGCGGCGATGGAGCCCGCGATTCACGATGCGGCGCAGCATGCCAAGGCCGTGCTGCTCGCCAATCACGGCCCGGTGATCTGCGGCGCGACCCTGACCGATGCGGTGAACGCCGCCGAGGAGTTGGAAGAAGCCGCGAAGCTCGCGATCCTGCTGCGCGGGATGTCGCCGCGGCTGCTGACGCCGCCGCAGGTGGAAGATCTGCTCACCACCTTCGGCTGACGCGGCGGGCATAAAAAAGGCGCCGCCCCGATGGGGGCGGCGCCGGTCTCACGCGATGTTCGGCGTGATCAGCTGGTCGGCGTCTCGGTCACCGGCGTGGGGGCCGGCGCCGCGGCGGCGGCCTTCTTGGCGGCGCGCGTGATGGCGGCGCGCTTGGCGGCCTCGGCGCGCTTCGGATCCTTCGCCTTCACGACCGGCTTGGCAGCGGCCTTCGGGGCAGCCTTGGGGGCGGCCTTGGCCTTCGGAGCTGCCTTGGCGGCGGGCTTCTTCGCGGCGACGGCCTTCTTGGGAGCGGCCTTCTTCGCAGCCGGCTTCTTCGCGGCGACGGCCTTCTTGGGAGCGGCCTTCTTCGCAGGGGCAGCCTTCTTCGCAGCCGGCTTCTTCGCGGCAGCGGCCTTCTTGGGAGCGGCCTTCTTCGCGGCGACGGCCTTCTTCGGCGCGGCCTTCTTCGCGGCCGGCTTCTTGGCGGCGACGGCAGCCTTCTTCGGCGCGGCCTTCTTCGCGGGAGCGGCCTTCTTCGGCGCGGCCTTCTTCGCGACGGGCTTCTTCACGGCGGCGGCCTTCTTCGGCGCGGCCTTCTTCGCAGGGGCAGCCTTCTTCGCGGGAGCGGCCTTCTTCGCGGCCGGCTTCTTCGCGGCGGCGGCAACGCGGCCGCGCGCCGTGGCGGGCTTCTTGGCCGTGCGGCGGGCGCCGGTCGCCATCGCCATCGCCTGCGCGCGCGGCTTGATCTCGGTGGTCTCGGTCGTATCGGTCATTCTTATTCTCCTATGCGCCGTGGGCGCTCCAGACTGGGATGGTGACTCACTTCGCCGCGGCGCCGCGCCGCGACAGATGGCAGAGGCAATCACTCGGCAGGCGATGGACACCACGAAAGAAAGCTCGGCGCGCCATCTGCGCTTCCGCCGGCATCAGGCGACGGCCCATGCCTCTCTTCCGCGGCGACCGGAAACGGTGTTTCCTGACATTCGAAAATCACCGATCCAATCTTGGATCATCCTTCCTGCTCGACGCTCGCCCTGCTCTGCGATCCGGTTCGATGCTCGCCTCTCTCGCGCCAGGCGCGACAGCGTGTTCATGCCAGCGAATCGCACGTCAATGCGTGCGTTTGCAACGCTATCGGAATGCGCGAGTTGCCTGTCAAATACATTCTGCATTTGCTTGTGCGTTTTCGCGCGCGATGAATCGCCGATGCATCACGCGCCACAACGAAAGAGGCCGTCCGATCGCTCGGACGGCCTCTTGTTTTTCAGCGCGACGTGAGTCGCTTCAGCGCGCGCTCATCGGCGGAACAGGCCGCTGTTCGAGGCCCGTATAAAGTGAGAGCGGACGGATGAGGCGGTTGTCCGCGAGCTGCTCGAACACGTGCGCGGACCATCCGACGATGCGGCTGCACACGAAGATCGGCGTGAAGAGCGGAATGTCGAAACCCATCAGGAAATAGGCGGGGCCAGCGGGGAAATCGAGGTTCGGGTGGATGCGCTTCTCTTCGAGCATCACCTTCGCGAGCACGGCGGAGGTGTTCATCCACCGCTTGTCGCCCACGACCTCCGCCATGATCTCGGCGTATTTCTTCATCGTGGGGACGCGGCTGTCGCCCGACTTGTAGACGCGGTGGCCGAAGCCCATCACCAGCGCCTTGTGGTCGAAGCGGCTGCGCAGCCAGCCCTCGGCTTCCTCCGGCGAGGGGATTTCCTGCAGCATGTGCATCACGGCCTCGTTGGCGCCGCCATGCAGCGGGCCCTTCAGCGCCGCGATGCCGGCCGTGATCGCGCCATGGATGTCGGCCATGGTCGAGGAGACGGTGCGCGCCGTGAAGGTCGAGGCGTTGAAGGTGTGCTCGGCGTAAAGAATCATCGAGACGTCGAAGGCCTTGATGACCTCCTTCGCCGGCACCTTGCCGAAGACGACGTGGAAGAAGTTCTCGCAATAGGAGAGCGAGGGGTTGGGCGCCACCGGCTCCAGTCCCTTGGACAGGCGGAAGGCGGCGGCGACGGCGGTCGGCGCCTTGGCGAGGATGCGCATGGCCTTGCGGCGCTGGGCGGCGTCGGAGATGTCGGCCCATTCGGGATCTTCCATCCCCATGAAGCTGACGGCCGTGCGGATCGCATCCATCGGATGCGCGTCCTTGGGGAATTCGCGGATGACCTTCAGCAGCGCCGGGCTGAGGGCGCGGTTCGCCTTCTCCTCGTCCTGGAAGGCCTTGAGCTGCGCGGCGTTCGGCAACTCGCCGTTCCACAGCAGATAGGCGACCTCGTCGAAGCTCGCCTGCTCGCAGAGGTCCTGCACGGCATAGCCGCGATAGGTGAGGCTGTTGGTCTCGGGCATCACCTTGGAGATGGTCGAGACGTCGGCGTAGACGCCGACGAGGCCCTTCTTCAGGTCGGGTGCTGATTCGCTCATGGCATTCCTCATGCGGGTTCTTCTGCGGCGAAGCTTAAGCTCGCGCGCGCGGCTGTCCATCGCCGGGACCGATGCGGCGCATGCCCGCCGCAGCATGCGGATGCGCAAGTCGCGCGACCGGATGGGAGCCACCGCTCCCCGCGCCAGGGTCCAGGAACGGGTACGCCAGGCGCATCGCCGGGACACCGCGCCGATGCCCTCCGCCTTTCCCCGCTCTAGGCTGGGGCGCTTCCATCTCGAGGGCCCCTCCATGTCTGGTGTTTTCCGCAGCGTCGCTTCCGTGAGTCTGGCCGTCAGTCTGAGCCTGGTGGGCGCGGCGCGGGCGCAGGATCCGATGGACGGCATCCTGCCCAACTATGTCGGCGCGGGGGCCGGCGTGGCGCCGGAATATCTCGGCTCGCGGCACTCCACCTTCGGCGCGGCGCCGGCAGCGCGCTGGCAGTTCGACGGCCAGCGCTATGTCTCCGTGATCGGCCCGCGCATCGAGGTCAATCTGGTGGACAGCCCGTACTTCCAGTTGGGCCCCATCCTGAACTACCGCTTCGGCCGCTCCGGGGCCGATGATCGCGCGGTCCGCAACCTCGGTTCGCTGAACGGCGTGCTGGAGGGCGGCATCACCATCGGCGGCACCTATATCGGCACCGGCGCCATCCCGTTCCGGGTACGGGCCGGGGTGAACGTCGTCAGCGACATGACGGGCGGCTATGGCGGCGTCTCCGCCCTGCCCTTCGCCAATCTCTGGTTGCCGCTCTCGCCCACCGTCTTCGTGGGCGCCGGCGTCAGCGCACGGTTTTCGCCCGCGTCGCAGAACCGGTACTATTTCGGTATCTCGCAGGCCCAGTCGGTCCGCAGCGGGTTGCCGGGGTTTGACCCGGGCGGCAGCGGCTTCGCGCAGTTCTCGGCCTGGCCGGCCGTCGTCTGGCGGTTCAGCGACAAATGGGTCGCGAGCGCGTCGATGCACTATACCCGGCTGAGCGACGAGGCGGCGAACAGTCCCATCGTGCGGCGCGGCAGCCGGGATCAGCTGGTGGCCGGAGTGGGCGTCGCCTACCTCTGGTAGAGGATCGTGGGGCCTCGGAAGCGGGCGTGATGCCGTTCGGCATCACATGCGGGTCACCCCGACTGTAGCATCCCGCGCGTTCTGTTCGGTTCATGCGCGTGAACCGAACAGCGGATTGTTAACCTCAGAAGATGCCCGGCTTGCTCTCGTTGAGCGTGCCCTTCGGCAGCGCAACATGAAGCGCGCCGAGCTCGCCGGCCTTGAGGCTGGCGAGCTCGGCGGCGTCGATGAAGCGGCTCGCCTCGCGCGTCGTGATGATGCCATCCGTCAGCTCGCGGAACTTCCGGATGTACTGCGCCCGCACGAAGGGGCGCGCGCCGCGCGGATGGGCATTGGCAACGCCCAGCTCGTCCACCAGCCTGGTGCCGTCCTTGAACAGGATCTCGACGCGGCCGCCGAAGGCCAGGGTCTCGGGGTCGCGCGAATGGTAACGCTCCGTCCACTCCGGCGCCTCGGTGGTTTCGATCTTGTGCCAGAGACGGACCGTATCGACGCGGCCGGCGCGCCTGGGCGCGTAGCTGTCCACATGATGCCAGCGGCCGTCCTGCAAGGCGACGGCGAAGATGTACATGATCGAATGGTCGAGCGTCTCGCGGCTCGCCTTGGGGTCCATCTTCTGCGGGTCGTTGGCGCCGGTGCCGATCACGTAATGGGTGTGATGGCTGGTGTGGATGATGATCCTTTCGATCTTCTCCATGTCCGGGATGCTCTCGCGCATGCGAAAGGCGAGGTCGATCAGCGCCTGGCTCTGGTACTCGGCCGAGTGCTCCTTGGTGTAGCTGTCGAGGATGGCGCGCTTGGGCTCGCCGGCGCCCGGCAGCGGCACAGTATAATAGGTGGGGTCGTAGACGGTCTTGCGGCCCTTGCTGTCGGCCTGGGTGCGGCCGGAAAGGATCCAGGCGATCACGCTGTCCTCGCCCTCGTAGATCGGGCCTGGCGCGCCCTCGCCGCGCATGCAGCGGTCCACGGCCTCGACGGCGAGCTTGCCGGCATGGGCGGGGGCATAGGCCTTCCAGGAGCTGATCTCGCCCTTGCGCGACTGGCGCGTGGTGACCGAGATGTGCAGCGCCTGCTGGACCGACTGGAAGATCACCTCCTGCTTCAGCCCGAGCAGCGTGCCGAGGCCGGCGGCCTGGGCCGGGCAGAGATGCGCGATGTGGTCGATGCGGTGCTCGTGCAGGCAGATGGCGCGCACCAGGTCGATATGGATCTCGTAGCCCGTCGCGAGCCCGCGCAGCAGGTCGCGGCCCGAGCGGCCCATGGTCTGCGCCACGGCCAGGATCGGCGGGATGTTGTCGCCGGGGTGGGAGTAGTCGGCGGCGAGGAAGGTGTCGTGCATGTCGAGCTCGCGCACCGCGGTGCCGTTCGCCCAGGCCGCCCATTCGGGGCTGACCGTGAAGGAGGCGGGCATGCCGAAGACGGTCGCGCCGCCCTTCCTGGCGTGGCCCAGCGCCATGCCGCGCGCGGAGACGACGGGGCGGCGGTTGATGGCGGCGATGGCGACCGAGGCGTTGTCGATGACGCGGTTGAGGATCATCTCCGCCACATCCTTCTGGACGGCGGTCTTGTCGGTGGCGACCCCGGCGATCTTCCAGGCCAGCTGGTCCTCGCGCTTGAGCAGCGCCTTCGACGGGTAGACCTTGACGGGATGCATCTGCATTCGCGGCCTCCTCGGTGGTCAAACCCGGCTTGGCGGCTCATCCACGCGCGCCTAGCCTGATCCCATGCCTGGTGGGTCGCATCCTATGCGCCCCCGCATGCAGTGCAACATGGCCTGAGGATTTCTGAAGTATGGCGTTCGATCTGGTGGTACGAGGCGATCTGGTCCTGAGCGACCGCGTGCTGGAGGGCGGCTGGATCGGCGTTTCCGGCGGCGTGATCGCGGCGATCGGACAAGGCGTCCCCCCTGCCTCGGCGGAGGTCGCGGATCATCGCGGCCTGCTGATCTTCCCGGGCCTCGTCGACGGCCACATGCACACGAGCAGCGCGCTGGGCTGGCCGGGCATCGAGGGTGCCTCGCGCACGGCGGCGGCCGGTGGCGTCACCACCTGCGTGGACATGCCCTACGACATCCCGCGCCCCGTGACCGACGCCACGATCCTCGCCGAGAAGGTGAAGGTCGTGAACGCGACGAGCCATGTGGACATGGCCCTCTACGGCACCATCCGGAAGGACGGCGGCGTGGAGGAGATCGCGGGCCTCGCCGCGGCGGGCGTCTGCTCCTTCAAGCTCTCCACCTACGAGTATGACGCCGTGCGCTTCCCGCGCATCGACCACACGACCATGGAAGCGGCCTTCCGCGAGATCGCCAAGACCGGGCTGATGGTGGCCATCCACAACGAGGACCAGGAGATCGTCGAGGGCGCGATCGCGGCCGCGCGCGCGACCGGGCGCACCGATCCCATCATGCATGCCCGCACCCGCCCGCCGCTCTGCGAGACCATGGCCGACCTCGCCATCTTCGAGATGGCGCTGGAAACCGGGGCGCATGTCCATATCGCCCACTCGTCCCTTGCGCGCGGCTTCGACCTCGCCGAGCTGTTCCGCAACCAGGGCGCCAAGACCTCGGGCGAGGCTTGCATCCAGTATCTGTGCATGACCGAGGAGGACCTCGTCCGGCTCCAGGGCTTCGGCAAGTGCAACCCTCCCTTCCGCACGGCCGACGAGGTGGAGCGCATGTGGCAGAGCCTGGCCGAGGGCAAGATCGCCTATGTCTCGACCGACCACGCGCCCTGGCCGCGCCACAAGAAGGAATACAGCGGCGACATCTTCGCCTGCGGCGCCGGCCTCACCGGGCTGCAGAGCTTCGCGCCGCTGATGTTCACCTTGCTGGAGCAGCGCGGCCTTCCCGCGACGCTGCTGGCCTCGCTCTGCGCCGAGCGGCCGGCGAAGTTCCACGGGCTCTTCCCCAAGAAGGGCGCCATCCGCCAGGGCTGCGACGCCGACCTGCTGGTCATGGAGCGCGGCGACTTCACCCACGACGCGGCGAAGATCCAGGACCGCGAGGAGAACCGCTGGTCGCCCTATGACGGCATGAAGATGAAGGGCCGCGTGGCCGCGACCTATCTGCGCGGCGGCTGCATCTGGAACGGGACGGAAGTCCTGGCGACGCCTGGCACCGGCCGCTTCGTGCCCCGTCAGCATGCGGAGACGTTCCTGGGCTGATTTTTCCTGGCGGGGGCGGCCTTGTCATGCCGCCCCCCAAAAGGCAGCTTCCGGCCATGTCTCGCATGATCACGCTCGCCGGCGCTCAGACCGGCCCCATCCAGCGCGCCGACACCCGCGCGCATACCCTCGACCGGCTCATCGCCCTTCTGGAGGGCGCCGCGAAGGCGGGCGCCCAGCTGGTCGTCTTTCCCGAGCTCCCGCTCACCACCTTCTTCCCGCGCTGGCTGATCGAGAACACCCAGGAGCTCGACACCTGGTACGAGCGCGAGATGCCCAACGCGAATTGCCAGAAGCTCTTCGACCGGGCGCGCGAGCTGAAGGTCGGCTTCCACCTCGGCTATGCCGAGCTGACGCCCGAGGGCCAGCGCTTCAACACCGCCATCACCGTGGGCCCCGACGGGCAGATCCTGGGCAAGTACCGCAAGGTCCACCTCCCCGGCACGGTCGAGCCCCGCCCCGGCGCGCGCTTCCAGCAGCTGGAGAAGCGCTATTTCGAATATGGCGACCTCGGCTTCCCCGCCTTCCGCGGCGCGCCCGAATGGCACCGCCCCGTCATGGGCATGCTCATCTGCAACGACCGCCGCTGGCCCGAGGGCTGGCGCGTCTATGGCCTCCAGGGCGTCGAGCTCATGGTCATGGGCTACAACTCCGCGGCCTATGATCCGCTGGGCGGCGACACCGAAAGCGCCGAGCTGCGGACCTTCCACTCCACCATGGCCGCCCAGTCCAACGCCTATATGAACGCCACCTGGGCGGTCAGCGTCGCCAAGGCCGGCGACGAGGACGGCTCGGGCCTGATCGGCGGTTCGTGCATCGTCAGCCCGAACGGCATCGTGGTCGCCCAGGCCAAGACGCTGGCCGACGAGCTGATCATCGCCGAGGTCGATCTCGACGACTGCAAGCAGGGCAAGGAGAAGATGTTCAACTTCGCCGCACACCGCCGCCCGCAATATTACGGGCGGATCGTGGACCAGGTCGGCGCGATCCTGCCGGACTGATCAGCCTGCCAAGGGCGGCCTGAGCTGCGCCCAGGGCCGCGCCGCCTCGAGGGCGGCGCTGGCCTGCAGCACGCCCAGGTCGTCGAAGCGCCGCCCTACGACCTGCAGCCCGACCGGCAGGCCGGCGGGGGTGAAGCCGCAAGGCAGGCTCGCCGCCGGGCTGCCCGACCAGTTGAAGGGGTAGGAGAATTCCGCCCACATCAGCCAATCCCAATCATGCTGCGGCCAGTGCTCGGGCTGCAGCCGGTCCGCCGGGAAGGCAGCCACGCTCGCGGCCGGCGAGAGCAGGAAGTCGTAGCCCTCCATGAACTCGTGGATCTGCTGGACATAGGCGAAGCGCCGCAGCCGCATCTGCATGTATTGCGGCGCGGTGAAGCTCGAGGCGTGCTTGATCATCGCCACGAAGCCCGGATCCATCCGGCTCTCGAATTCCGGCAGGCTCTCGATCCGCCCGCTGAAGGTCGCCGGCCAGAAGAAGCGCACCAGCTCGGGGCCGAGAGGTCCCCATTCGGGCGTCACCTCCTCGATCTGCGCGCCCATCTCCTCGAAGGCCTTCACCGCGCGTTCGACCACCTCGGCGACCTCGGGATCGACGCGGGCATGGCCGAGGTCGCGCGTATAGGCGATGCGCTTGCCCTTCATGCTCGCCGCATTCAGCTGACCCGCATAATCCTGCGGCGGCGCCTCGAGCGAGGTGTAGTCCCACACATGCGGCCCGGCCATCGCCTGGGTCATCAGCGCGGCATCCTCCACCCGGCGCGTCAGCGGGCCGATATGGGTGGCGAGCTCGTTGTTGGACATCGGCCAGTTGGGCACGCGGCCATGCGTCGGCTTGAACCCATAGACGCCCGAGAAATGCGCCGGCATGCGGATCGAGCCCGCCCCGTCGCCGCCCTGGTGCAGCGGCCCATAGCCGCAGGCCGCCGCCACCCCCGCGCCGGAGGAGGAGGCCCCCGCATTCAGCCCCTTGCCCCAGGGATTGTGCGTGATGCCGGAGATCATGGCCTGGCTCACGCCCTTCCAGCCCCATTCGCTGGCCGAGGTGGTCTTGCCCACCATCATCCCGCCGGCGTCGTGCAGCCGGCTGACGCAGGGCGCGTCCACATCGGGGATCGTGCCCTGCAGGATGGCGGTCGCGAAATCGGTCTGCACACCCTTGGTGTGCTGCAGGTCCTTGATGGTGAAGGGGATGCCCTCCAGCAGGCGCGGCGTCTCGCCCGACAGGAACACGGCCTCCGAACGCCGAGCGGCCTCCAGGGCATGCTCCGGGGTGAAGCGCATCATGGCATTCACCCGCGGCTCGACCTGCGCCATGCGGTCGAGCACGGCCTGCGCGACCTCGACCGGCGAAAGCTTCCGCGCCCGGTACAGCGCGCCGAGCTCCGTCACGCCCAGATAACCGATATCCATCCGAGATTCCCCAGTCCTGTTGGGCCGCGTCAGGCGGCCTCCCTTGCGGCCTCTCGCGGGCCTGGCGTCATTTGACGCGAGGCCCGACGGCTTGGAAAGACGGGTTGGAAAGACGGTGGGCTCAGTCGCGCGCGGCCCCGAACTCGGCATCGCGATGCACCCAGGCGCTGATGAGCAGCCCGAAGCCCAGCATGGTGGTGAGCATGGCCGAGCCGCCGTGGCTGATCAGCGGCAGCGGCACGCCGCCCACGGGGATGCTGCCCGTCACCATCGCCACGTTCACGAAGACATAAAGGAAGTAGTTCGTCCCGAGTCCGATCGCGAGGAGCCGGCCGAACTGGTGCTTGCAGCGCAGCGCCACCAGGAAGCAGAAGCCCACCACCAGCATCAGCAGCACCAGCGTGCCCATGGCGCCGACGAGGCCGAATTCCTCGGCGATCATGGTGAAGATGAAGTCCGTCTGCTTCTCCGGCAGGAAGTTCAGGTGGCCCTGCGTGCCCTGCAGGAAGCCCTTGCCCCAGAGCCCGCCCGAGCCCAGCGCGATCTTGGACTGGATGATGTTGTAGCCGGCGCCGAGCGGGTCGGATTCCGGATCGAGGAAGGTCGTGATGCGGGCGCGCTGATAGTCGCGCAGGTTCTCGTAGACGATGGGCACCGCCGCCACCCCCGCAGCGATGATCGCCGCGAACTTCCACCAGCGCACGCCCGCCGCCCAGAACATCGCCCCGCCCAGCATGGCCGTGATGAGCGAGGTGCCGAGGTTCGGCTGCTTGAAGATCAGCCCGACGGGGACGATCACCAGGATCGCCGGGATCACCAGGAACAGGGGATTGCCCACCCGCTCCCAGCTCGCCCGGTGGAACCAGGCGGCCAGGGTCAGCACCAGGACGATCTTCATCAGCTCCGAGGGCTGGAGCTGCAGCGGGCCGAGGTCGATCCAGCGCTGCGCGCCCTTCCCCACCTCGCCGTGCAGCGCGACCATGACCAGCAGGCCGATGCCCACCACATAGGCGAGGGGCGCGGCCCGCGCGATCAACCGGATGTCCACGAAGCCGATGCACAGCATCATCACTAGGCAGAAGCCGAAGCGCAGCGCGTGCTTGGTGGCGTAGAGGTCCGGATTGCCGCCGCCGGCCGAATAGAGTGCGACATAGCCCACCGCCGCGACGGCGCTGAGCAGCAACACGAAGATCCAGGGGATCTGCCAGAGCTTCTGCAGGATTCCCGACCCGCGATCGCGGGTGAGCAGGCGTTTTTCGAAAACGGTCGAGCCGGACATGTTCTTAGGCCCTCAGACGGCGGGCGCCGGCTCCGCCGGCTTGCCTTCGCCGCGCGGCGGTTGGGCGGCGCCGGGCGCCTTGCGACCGGTCGGCGTTCACGGGCGTCACGTCCCGCGCACCACGTCGGCGACCCGCTGGCCTGGCTGGGAAGGGGCCACGCGGAAGCGGTTGAAGGTCTCGAACATCGCATCGCGGGCCAGGGGCGCCGCGGCCGCCGAGCCGGAGGTGCCGTGCTCCACGATCACGCTCACCGCATAGAGCGGGTTGTCGTGCGGCGCGAAGCCGACGAAGAGCGCGTGCGGCCGGTATTCCCGCGGCAGGCTCTCCACGCGGAAGCCGCGCTCGCGCTGCTCGCGCGAGACGCGGCGCACCTGGGTGGTGCCCGTCTTGCCCGACATCTGGCCGAAGCCGCCCGGAAGCCTGGCGATCGCCGCCGTGCCGCCGGCCTCGTTCACCACCGCCCACATGGCGTCGCGCACCAGGCGTATGTCCCGGTCGGCGACGCCCATGGCGGGCCAGTCGTCCGGCCGCCCGCCGCGCGCCGGCCGCCCGCCGATGCTGCGTGTCAGATGCGGCTGCACCGCCCGGCCCGTCGCCAGCCGCGCGGTCATCGTCGCGAGGCTCAGCGGCGTGAGCTGGTAGAAGCCCTGGCCGATGCCATGCACCACCGTGTCGCCCAGCGCCCAGCCGCGGCCCTGCGCCTCGCGCCATTCGCGCGTGGGCATCAGCCCGCGCCTTGCGCCCGGCAGCTCGATGTCGAGGTCCACGCCCATGCCGAAGCGCCGCCCCATGGCGGCGATCCGGTTGATGCCCAGGCGCTTGGCCAGCTCATAGAAATAGACGTCACAGCTCAGCTTGATGCCGGTGCGCATGTCCATCCCGCCATGGCCGGAACGGTTCCAGCAGTGGAAGCGGCTCTCGCCCAGGTCGAAATGCCCAGGGCAGTAGATTCGCTCGCCCGGCCCGATCACCCGTGCCTCCAGCCCGGCCAGGGCCACCACCATCTTGAAGGTGGAGCCAGGCGCGTAAAGCCCGTTGGTCGCCTTGTTGATGAGCGGCGTCGCGCGATTGGAGGTGAGCTGGCGCCACTGCGCATTGCTCACGCCGGCATTGAAGACGTTGGGGTCGAAGCTCGGCTGGCTCGCCATGGCCAGCACCTCGCCGTTGCGCGCGTTCATCACGACGATCGAGGTGCCCTCCTCGATCTTGCCGCGGATGGTCTTCTGCAGCTCGGTGTCGACGCTGATCTCGATGTCCTGGCCCGGCTGGCCCTCGCGGCGGTCGAGCTCGCGGATGATGCGCCCGACGGCGTTCACCTCCAGCTGCACCGCGCCCGCGCGGCCGCGCATGGCGAGGTCGTGATGGCGCTCGATCCCCGCGCGCCCCACCCGGATGCCGGGCAGCTGCAGCAGCGGATCGCCGTCCATGTCGCGCTCGGCGGGCGGGGCGACATAGCCCACGATATGGGCGAGGTGCTCCGCCTCGGGATAGATGCGCGTGGTGCCGACATCGATGAGGATGCCCGGCAGGTCCGGCGCATTGACCTCGATGCGCGCCATCTCCTCCCAGGCCAGGAACTCGCGCACGATGACGGGCACGAAGCGGCGGCGGCGGCGCATCTCGCGCTCGATGCGGGCGCGCTCGTGATCGGCGAGCGGGACGATGCGGTTGAAGGTCTCCAGCGTGGCGCCGACGTCGGAGGTCTGCTCGGCGACCAGCAAAGCGCGCCAATTCAGCCGGTTGCCGGCGACCACCGTGCCGTTGCGGTCCAGCACGCGCCCGCGCGGAGGCGAGAGCAGGCGCGCCGAGAGCCGGTTCTCCTCGGCCAGCGTCGCATAGCGCTCGCCCTGCTCGACCTGCAGCTTGTGCAGCCGGAAGCCCAGGAAGCCGAAGAGGCCGAGCTGACTGCCGGCCAGCAGCAGGGCGCGGCGGGTGAAGACGGAGCGGCGCTGCTCCTCCTCGCGCTTGACGCCGCGCATGGTGAAATTGGCAATGCCGCCCTTCTCGCGCCGCAGCTGGAGGATCTTGGGGAGTTTCACAGGGCCAGCTCCGCCCGGCGCATGGCCGTGTGCAGCCGGGTCAGCGCCCAGGCGAACATGGGATAGAGCCCGACCGAGACGCCGAACTGCGTGATGCCGGGCGTCATCGGCGGCAGGTGCCAGCCGAGCACGGCCTCCAGCCCCCAGCCGAGCGCGGCCGCGCCGGCGGCGAAGGCGCAGAAGATCAACCAGGCCGCGAGGAAGGACTGCCGCACCAGCACGTCGCGCCAGCGCAGCGCCACCCCATGCACGACGAGCAGGGTCAGGATGCCACCGCCGAGCGGGGCGAAGGACAGCAGATCCTGCAGAAGGCCAAGGAGGAACACCACGGGCGCGGGCATGGCAGCCGGCCGGAAGATCGTCCAGAAGAATATGCCCGGCAGGGCCAGCGCCGCGATCAACCCTGGTACGCCCACGGGGACGGCCGCCAGGATGATGAGGAAGCCCGTGAAGACGGCGGGGAAGCCCGCGCGTGCGCCGGCATCCAGCCGCCGAAGCAGGCCCATCGGCGGTTCGGGCCGACCCTTGATGTGCATGCCGTCAGCGCCGACCGGAAGCTCGCGGCTCGGGCCGCGCCACGGCCTCGGGCGGCAGGATGCCGGACAGGCCGAAGTCGAAGAGGCGCAGCACGTCGAGCCGATCCAGCTGAGCGAAGAGCTCCACCTCGGCGGCGCCGCTCTCGCTCCAGCGGACCACGCCGACCGGCAGGCCCGCCGGGAAGGCGCCGGCCTGGGCGCTGGTCACCACGCGGTCGCCCTCGCGCGGCGTCGTGCCCTCGGGCCAATGCTGCAGCCGCGGGCGGGCCATGTTGCTGCCGACCATGATCGCGCGGGCGCGGCTGCCCTCCAGCGTCACGGGGATGCGGCTGTTGATGTCGGTGGCGAGCAGCACGCGGGCGGAGCGGCTGCCCACCTCGGTCACGCGCCCGGCGAAGCCGCGCTCATCCAGCGCCACCTGGCCCTTGCGGATATTGTGCTGCGGCCCGGCGGCCAGCAGTACGGCGCGGGCATAGGTGCCGCCGGCATCGGCGACGACGCGGGCCGTGCGGAATTGCGGCGCGGGCTCGGGCACCCAGGAGAGTTGGCGGCGCAGCAGGGCGTTCTCGGCCTCAAGCGCCAGGGCCGTCGCCTGCCAACGGCGCAGGCGCTCATTCTCCTCGACGAGGCGGCTGTTCTCGGCACGGATGTTCCACAGCGTCTGTGCCTCGGAGAGCGCGTCGCGCACGGCAGAGACCGGCTGCTGCACGGCGCCCCAGATGGGCGAGAGCGCGTCGGCGATGCCCATCCGGGCGCGCTCGATCAGCAAGGCATCAGCCTTGCCGAGCAGCATGGCGCCGAAGGCGGCCGCGATCAGCACCGGCAATGACAGCCGGGCGAGAGCCTGACGCAGCGGGATACTGAGACGGATCATCGGCACTCCACCCCGAGGGGGGTAATCCGGGCTTCAGTCAGTTCGCCATCAATACATCGAAGTGAGGACCTGGCGAAGCCGTTTGATCTCCTCCAGGGCCCGGCCCGTGCCGAGTGCGACGCAGTTCAACGGCTCTTCTGCCACGACAACGGGCAGGCCTGTCGCATCGCGCAGCACTTCGTCCAGACGGTGGAGCAGCGCGCCGCCGCCCGTCAGGACGATTCCCTTGTCCACTATATCGGCGGCCAGCTCCGGCGGCGTGTTCTCGAGCGCGACCTTCACCGCGTCCACGATCTGCGTGACCGGCTCCATCAGCGACATCGCGATCTCGCGCTGGCTGACGACGACCTCGCGCGGGACGCCGTTCATCAGGTCGCGGCCCTTCACTTCCATGAGCGGACCGTCCTCGCTGTCATAGGGCGGCGAGGCGGCGCCGATGCCCATCTTGATGCGCTCGGCCGAGCTCTCGCCGATCAGCAGGTTATGGGTGCGGCGGATGTAGCTGATCACCGCCTCGTCCATCTTGTCGCCACCGACGCGCACCGAGCGGGCATAGACGATGCCGCCGAGCGAGATCACGGCGACCTCGGTGGTGCCGCCGCCGATGTCCACGACCATCGAGCCGGAGGGCTCGGTCACCGGCAGGCCGGCGCCGATCGCGGCGGCCATGGGCTCCTCGATGAGGAGCACCTTGCGCGCCCCCGCGCTCTCGGCGCTCTCCTGGATCGCGCGGCGCTCGACGGCGGTGGAGCCGGAGGGCACGCAGACGATGATCATCGGCGAAGTGAAGCTGCGGCGGTTATGCACCTTGCGGATGAAATGCTTGATCATTTCCTCCGCCACTTCGAAATCGGCGATCACGCCGTCGCGCAACGGACGAATGGCGGCGATGTTGCCGGGCGTGCGGCCGAGCATCTGCTTGGCCTCCTCGCCGACGGCGAGAACCTGCTTGCGGCCGCGATTGTCGGAAATGGCGACGACGGAAGGCTCGTTCAGCACAATGCCCCGGCCCTTCACGTAAACCAGCGTGTTGGCGGTACCGAGGTCAATGGCCATGTCGGCGGAGAGGAAGCCGAACAGGCGTGAGAACATGCGGGAAGGCCTTCCGGGGCAGTGTGGGACGACCGTGGCGTAGCCGCAGAAGCCAGCGGGGGCAAGCCGTTCGCGCGTCCAGACAGATGGACGAAAATACGCAAAGGCGCCGCCGTCCCACGTTTTCCTTTACCGCCAGATGGGTAGCCCCGACGACGGGGCGGGCGGCCTGGCCGAGAGATCGTGCCGGGCGGCCTGAAGCCCGTCGGCAAAACGGCAATCCGGGGCGGATCGCGCCGGATCAGCGCGCCGCCGTCTCGATGACGAAGGGCCGGATCTGCACGCGCCGGTTCTGCTCGCGCGCCTGGCGCAGCGCATCGGCCAGCGCCGCCAGATAGCTCTCCTGCTTCTCCACCTCCGGGCGCGCGGCCGGGAAGAGCGGGCCTTCGCTGACGATCGCCACCAGCAGATCGGTGCCGAAGGGCTCGCTGACCTCCCAGCCCGGGAAGCCCGCCCTGGGCTCGCCCAGGCGGACCGTGGCATTGGCTGGATGCGGGGCCGAGGGCACCAGATGCGCGACCTCGCCCGAGCTCATGAAATAGGCGACGTAGAGATTGCCTGCCCAGTCCGGCATGGTGACGTCGAAGCGCAGGAGCTGGCCGTTGACCAGCGGCAGATTGCCGACAGGGCGCACGTTCGGCCCCGTGTCCAGCGCGGCGAGATAGGGCCGCAGCACATCCGTGGCCGGGCAATAGGGTCCGTCGAAGCCCTGCACCGACATGCGGGCCGAGGCGAGCGGGATGTCGCGCGCGGCGAGCGCCCGGCGCAGCGCGCTGTCCTCACCCCGACGCAGCACGCCCTGCAGGGTCAGCGCATCATCCGTGGCGGAAGCGGCGATCAGCCCGCAGGCCGGCGCGGCCGCCGCCGCGCGGGCGGCGGCGCGGAAATCGAGCGCGGGACGCGGCGCGAGGGCCAGCTGCTGGGGCGGCGTCGGCCGGTCGGGGGCCGGCAGGGGCGCCGAGGGGAAGGTGCCGGCATTGCCCTGCCCCGACGGCGTCGGCGGCACCGGCGTGGGCGCGACGAGGACGGGCGCCGGAACGGCAGGGGCGGGCTGCAGCGCCACGGGATCCGCCGGGCGCAGCGCCGGCGTCGTGGGCGGCGGCGCGACCGGCGCGGAAGGCGTGACCGCGACCGGCGCGGAGGGCGTGACCGCGGGCGGCTGCGGGACCGCCGGGGCCAGCGCGATCACCGCCGGCGCCGGGGCCGGCGTGGGCGCCGTGCCGCCGAGGAACATGAAGGCTGCCGCTCCGGCCACCAGCGCGGCCGCGACGCCGCCGCCGATGAGCATCACCGGCGGGCCGGACTTCGCCTTGGCCGGCGGCGCGACGGGCGCGGGGGCGGCGGGACGCATCGTGGCGGAGACCACCGTCGCATCGGCATCGGCCATGGGCAGCGGGGCCGCCGCCGGTCCGGCCAGTGCCGCGCGGATCGCCTCGGCGAAGGCGGCGGCGGAAGCGAAACGGTCCTCCGGGCGCTTGGCCAAGGCCTTGGAGATCACCGCATCGAAAGCGCGCGGCGCGGTGACGGAGAGAATGGAGGGCGCCGTCGGCTCGGTGTGGATCGCCTTGTGCTGGACGGCGGTGATATTGCCGTCGAAGGGCTTCATGCCGGTCAACAGCTGGTAGAGCAGCACGCCGGAGGCCCAGATATCCGCCCGCGCATCCACCGGCTCGCCGCGGAGTTGCTCGGGCGCCATATAGGCCACGGTGCCCATGATGGTGCCGACCTGCGTCATCGAGGAGTTCTCGATGCGGGCGATGCCGAAATCGGCGATCTTCACCGTCCCGTCCGCCGTCAGCATGATATTGGCCGGCTTGATGTCCCGGTGCACCACGCCGCGCTTGTGGCTGTAGTCGAGCCCGGCGAGGATCTGCTCCATCACCCGCCCGATCTCGGGCGGCGCGAAGCGTTCCTCGCGGTCGATCACCTGCTTGAGCGTGCCGCCCTCGACCAGCTCCATGGCGATCCAGGCATTGGCGTCGTCCTCGCCGTAGTCATAGACGGCGACGATATTGGGATGGTTGAGCCGGCCGGCGGCCTGGGCCTCGCGCTTGAAGCGGGCGAGGGATTCCTGCCCTTCCACGTCGCCGGCGGCGGGCTTGGGGATCACCTTGAGGGCGGCGCGGCGCTCGATCACGACGTCGAAGGCATCGAGCACGGTGCCCATGGCCCCCGCGCCGAGCCGACCGCGAATCTCGTACTTGCCGACCTGTTCCGCCATGAATCGCGCCGCCCCCTGAAGCGGCATAGACTAGCGCCGAAGGTCCCGCTTGCCAGCAGGCATTATCGGCCCGGCTCGTCGCGGCCCATATCGGTATCGGTGAACTGCCCGGCCAGCAGCATTGTCGCCCCGAAGCTCTCGCGGCGGGCGGCATGGGCGGAGAGGAGGATGCGCAGCTCCGCCTCCTGGCGCGCCTCCGCGCGGTTGGTGGGCGCCGCGCGGGCGGCCCGCGCGGCGGGGCCGGCGACGACGGCCGCGTCCGCGGCGGCCATCCGCTCGGACACCAGCAGCGCGGCCTCGATCTCCTCGCGCAGCTGGGCGCGGATGCGCGCGATACGGACCGCCGCCGTCACCCGCCAGGTGCGGCCGGCCAATTGGTCCTCGCGCACCTCCCCGGCCTCGGCGGATCGGCATTCGAAGAGCTGGGTGGCCGCTTCCTGGGAGAGCATCAGATGGAGGTTGGCCGTGCGCGCCGCGACGATCATTCCCGCGCGGCCTGGCGGCTCGCCGGTCCAGGCCAGCCCACTCGCCGCCATCTGCCGGCCGAGCACGCCGGCGATGGCGGCGCAGCCCTCCGAGGACGGCGCCGCGCCGGACGCGCAGGCGGAAAGGCCGAGGGCCAGCAGCAGCGGCCAGGAACGGAGGGTCAGGTGCATCTCAGGCGGCGGTTGGGGCCGCCGACAAGAGCATGCGCCGGCAGGCGCCGCAAATTACGATCGGAACAGCCCGGCGAGCTTGCGCCGCAGCTCCGGCGCTTCCTGGGCCGTGGCATGGCCGCAAAGCAGGTCGATAAAGCCCGCCGCATCCTGACTGCGCGCCGCCGCCTTCTGCACCAGGATCTTGGCAAGCGGCCCCACCACGAAAGCGAGCGCCTCGGTCGCGGCCTCGCGGCTCCCGGGGGGAAATTCGAAGGGATGTCCCGCGCCGAGCGTCGGCGTCAGGGTGGGCGGGCGGGTCGCGGTCGGGGCGGGCTCGGCGGCGGCGCCATGCAGCTTGAGGAAGGCCACGCGCTCCTCGGGGGATTCGATCATCGCCGCGCAGGCGCGCAGCAGCTCGTCCTCGCTGGCCGAGCCGGAGACGGCGCGGCGCAGCAGCGTGACCGCCAGGGGCCCAAGCCGGCTCGTGAGATCCGCGCGCAGCCGCTCCACCAGCCGCGGGTCGAAGGCGGTGGTCGGCGGCGCGGCGGGCGCCAGAACGCGCGTGGCTTCCTCATGGTCCTCGGGGGCCGGCAGCACGCCGCCGGCCAGCGCCGTGCGCAGCGCCCCGGCGAAGTCCTCGGCCGAGGCGAAGCGCAGGTCGCGATCCTTGGCGAGGCCGCGCGCCAGCACCGCGCCCAGGGAGGTGCCGGCCAGGGCGCCGAGATCGGCGGGCTCGGGCGCGGTCAGGCGCAGCAGGGTCTCGGCCAGGCTGGGGGCCGCGAAGGGCGGCTTGCCGAGCAGGATCTCGTAGAGCACCGCGGCCGCGGCGAAGAGGTCGATCCGATGGTCGACCGCGTGCCCCATGGCCTGCTCGGGCGCCATGTAGGAGGGCGTGCCGACCACGCCGCCCGCCGCCGTCAGCGCCGAGAGCCCGAGCCGCGCGATGCCGAAATCGGCGATCTTGGGCTGGCCCTGCGGCGTCACCATGATGTTGCCGGGCTTGATGTCGCGATGGACCACGCCCAGCGCATGCGCCGCCCCCAGCCCGTCCAGCACCTGGAGCATGGCCCGTGTCAGCAGCGGGACGGCGGCGGCGCGGGCCACCGGATCGCCCCGTAGGATGGAGGAGAGCGCGCGGCCCTGCACGAACTCCATCACGATATAAGGTGGGTCGGCGTCGTCGGCGAAGTCGTAGACGGCGACGATGGAGGGATGGGCGCAGCGGCCCGCCGCGCGGACCTCGGTGCGGAAGCGCTCGAGGAATTCCGGACGGTCCTCGGGCTCCAGCAGGTCGGCGCGGATGGTCTTCACCGCGACGGTGCGGTCGATCAGCGGGTCATGCGCCTTGTAGACCCGGCCCATGGCGCCTGCGCCGAGAACCTCCTGCGCCTCGTACCGTCCGAAGCGGACGGGCGGCGCGGCATTGTCGCTCATGCGCTCAGCCGTCCAGCATCTTCACGGCCTGGTCCAGGCTGCGGCGCATGCGGGTGAAGGCCCGGCCGAGCTCGGAGATCTCGTCCTTGCCCGCCGCCTCGAAGGTATCGGACTCGGTGGACTGGCCGAGGCTGACCGCCGTCGCCGCGCGCGACATGCGCGTGACCGGCCGGATCACGACCAGGTGCAGCAGCGCGTTCAGCACCAGCATCATGGCGAGGAAGGTGCCGAAGAGGATGGCCATGGCGCTGTGCAGGTTCCGCCGGGCATTGCCGAGAGCGAGGTTCATCGGCACCGAGACCAGCTGCGCGCCGATCGTCTCGTTCATCCGCCAGCCGAAGCCGTTCGCCGCGCCATAGACCTGCACCATGCGCGGCGGCGCGGCCTCGGGGGTGGAATGGCAGGTGAGGCAGGCCTCGTCGCGGATGGTGATGGGGCGCGAGAGGGTCAGCACGCGCCCGTTGGGCGTCTCGCGCTCGCCGATGGCCTCGAGCATGCGCGGGTTGTTGCGGAAGCCATTGATGAAATCCGCCTCCCAGTCGAGCGCCCGGTCGTTCAGGTTGGTCGGGTTCAGCGCGGCTTCCTTGTAGGTGTAGTCCGGAAGCTCGTTGCGCATGGTCCGCAGGTTGGTCTGGGCCGCGTAGGAAGGCACGGTCAGCGGCGCGATCCAGCCGGGATTGTTGCGCGTGACCACCGGAACCACGTCGCGCACCGTGTACTCGCGCACGGCGTTCGCGGCGCTCAGCATGACGCGGGCGTTCTGCAGGACCTCGTTCCGGGCCGTTGTGACGAACTGTCGGTCGAGGAAGACCCAGGCCGAGGCGAATGCCAGGGCGAAGACCGCCAGAAGTCCGAGGTTGAATTTCGTGCGGATGCTCATGGGACAGGATCATGTCGTTCTGGACGATCCGCGCAAGAGCGGAGAATTCGTCGTACCCCGCAACGCCCGGGCCCGCTCTTTACTCGACTTTGCGTGAGCATGGTCTAGCATGTTTCGTGAAGATTGAGGTTTCGACATGTCGTTTGCCGCCTTCCCTCTCCGCGCCGTCGCCCTGGCCGGATCGCTCGGCCTCCTGGCCGCCTGCGTCCCGCCCCCTGGGCCGACGGGCTCGAGCCAGGTCGTGATCGACCCCGCCGATTCCTGCGGCCCCCAGGTCGTGGTCTTCGTCTCCGCCGGCGATCTCTTCGGCGAGCCGCCGCGCCGCGCGGCGCCCCCCACCGCCGCGGAGCTGGAGGCCGAGCTGGCGCGTGAGAACGTGGCCCTCGAACGCCTGCAGATCTCCTTCGACGCCCTGCTCTATTGCCGCTGGACCGAGGTGCGGGTCATCCGCTCCGAGGCGGAAGCGGGCACGATCCCCCCCGCCGAGGGCGCGCGCAGGCTCGCCGCCGCCGAGGGCCGCCTGCGCCGCGACGTGTCCCAGGGCGGGCAGATCCGCGACAACATCACCGCCCGCAGCGCCCGCATCGAGGCGGCGGTGGAGCGTGTCTCGCCCGGTACCCGCGCCGCCGTCGCGGCGGCCCGCGCCACCTCCACGGCGCTCCCGCGCGCGGTCGCCTCGGCCCCGCTCGTCCTGCGGCTGCGGCCCGACAACGTCTCGCCGATCGTGGCGCGGCTGCCGGCGGGCGCCCAGGCGACCCTGCGCCCCGGCGCCGGGGGCTTCTCCTTCGCCGATGCCGGGCCGCAGGCGCGCGGCTATGGCCCAAGCTCGGCCTTCACCGTGGTGCCGCAGGTCCAGGTGACGAGCGGCGCGCCGGGGACGGACCGGCTGCGCACCCTGGCCGCGACCAACATCGCCCGGCGCGAGAGCTTCTCGCAGAGCATCGCCCTGGCCGATCGCTCGAACCTCCAGCAGCGCTTCGAACCGGCGAGCTGACTTCGGCTGATTGGGTGGAAATGCTCGAAAAGCAACAGGCCAGAGCCTTCGAAGTAAGCCTGTTCGATCGGGAAAAGCTCTAGGCGGCTCTCGCCGCCTGCTGCGCGGCCGCGAGATCGATCCGCGCCTTCAGCGGCAGATGGTCCGAGGCCAGGCGCGCCAGCGGCGTGCTGTGTGCCTCCACGCTCGAGACGATGCCCTGCGGCGTGCCCAGGATCCGGTCCAGCGCCAGGAAGGGCAGCCGCGAGGGAAAGCTCGGCGCGCCGCCGATCAGCGGGCCGAAGACCTGCTCCAGCGCGATCAGCGAGGAGGGCACGCCCGGCCGCCACTCGTTGAGGTCGCCCATCAGCAGCGTCGGCATCGGGGTATGGGCGCTGCGGTCGCCCTCGGCGATGGCCGCCAGGAGCCGCGCCGCCTGCATGGCGCGGTGGCGGCGCATGAGGCCGAGATGCGTCGCGATGACGCGGATGCGCCCCGCGGGCAGCATGAGCTCGGCGATCAGCGCGCCGCGCGGCTCGGCGCCGGGCAGGTCGATCCGGCGCAGGCGCAACAGGCGGCCCTCGCGCACCAGCAGGGCATTTCCGTGCCAGCCATGCCCGCCGGGCGTATCGGCGACCGGCAGCACGGTGAGGCCGGTGCGCTTTTCCAGCGCGGTGACATCGAAAAGCCCGGTCCGCTGGCCGAAGCGCCGGTCGGCCTCCTGAAGGGCGAGCACATCCGCGTTCAGCTCGGCGATGACACCGATGATCCGGTTGGGGTCGAACCGCTTATCCATGCCCACGCATTTATGGACGTTGTAGGACGCCGCCGTAATGCAGCCCTCGGCCTGGGCCTCCGGCAAGGGCCGGCTCGATTTTCCGCGCAGCCTCGCGAGCGCGCCCTGCAACTGGCGAAACGCGCCATGAACCTCGATCGGGAAACCGGTGCGGCGGGAACGGGGCGGAACGGACATCAGGACTTTCTTGAGGCCAGGGAATTCTCGGGCGGAACACGGGAACGACTCGTCACGAACCGCTCCCTCGTGAAAATGGTCACCCGGAGGGCCCATGCCAACCGGTCCGGAACCATAACGCCGGGCGGATGCGAGGTTTTCATCCCCCGTCCATACTGCTGTCCACACTGCGGCTGGGGCCACAGCTTCGGGCCGCCGGCCCCCTTGCGTCAGTTTCATATTCGCGACGATGTTAAGCTTATAAGCTTTTCGGACCTTTCTCCATGCCCATGATCCTCGCCGCCAACGCCAATGCCCAGGGAAGCCACGTCGGCGAATGGCGCCATCCGACCGCCTGGGACAAGCCCGCCGCCAATATCGAGAACGCCATCCGCCTGGCGCAGATCGCCGAGGCGGGGAAGATGGACCTGCTTTTCCTCGCCGACGGCAATGGCGTGCGCAACCTCGACAAGCCCGACCTTTTCGCCGCGACCTCGCCCTCCGACCGGCCCGGCGTCTTCGAGCCGGTGACGCTGCTCTCGGCGCTGTCCATGGTGACGAAGAACATCGGCCTCGTGGCGACCGCGACCACGACCTATGACGAGCCCTTCGCCGTGGCCCGGCGCTTCGCCTCGCTCGATCACCTGAGCAAGGGCCGCGCGGGCTGGAACCTCGTCACCACCTCCAATCCCGGCGACGCGTTGAACTTCTCCCATGACGAGCATGTCGGCCGCTCGGACCGCTATGAGCGCGCCGGCGAATTCGCCTCGGTCGTGAAGGGGCTGTGGGACAGCTGGGCCGACGACGCCTTCCCGCAGGACAAGGCCACCGGCCAGTATCTCGACCCCAAGAAGGTCCATGCGCTCAACCACAAGGGCCAGCACTTCTCCGTCGCCGGGCCGCTGAACGCGCCGCGCCCGCCCCAGGGCCATCCGCTGATCTTCTCGGCCGGGCAGTCCGATGCGGGCAAGGAGCTCTCCGCCTCCACGGCCGATTGCGTCTTCGCCATCGAGGGCACCATCGAGAACGCGCAGAAGCTCTACGCCGATCTGAAGGGCCGCATGGCCAAATACGGCCGCCAGCCCGACGAGATGAAGATCCTGGCCGGCACCACCATCGTGGTCGGCGAGACGGAGGCCGATGCGCTTCGCATCCTCCAGGAGCTGGAGGACCTCGTGCCCGTCGCCGTCGGGCTCGACTACCTGTCGAAAATGGTCGGCACGAAGATGTCCGCCTATCCGTTGGACGAGCCCATGCCCGCGCTGGATTCCGAGCATGTCGGCCCCACGGCCATCGGCAAGTCCATCATCGCCATGGCGCGCGCCAAGGGCCTGACGGTGCGCGAGACCTACAAGTCCGTGCTGCCGCAGATGGCCGGCAATATCTTCTGCGGCGATCCCGTCCAGGTCGCCGACAAGCTGGAGGCCTGGTATCGCGGCAAGGCCTGCGACGGCTTCATGATCGCCGCCCCCGTGGTGCCGACCGGCATGGAGCGCTTCACCCAGATGGTGATCCCCATCCTGCAGCAGCGCGGCCTGTTCCGCACCGAATACGAAGGCCGCACCCTGCGGGACAATCTCGGCCTTGCACGGCCGGAGAACCGGTTCTTCGTGCCGGCCGCCGCGCTCGAAACGACGAAGTGATTCCAGGAATGCCCCCGATGAACCTGACCCGCCGCGCCGCCCTCGGCGCCCTCGCCGCCCCGGCCCTGGCCGGCACCGCCAGCGCCCAGGCCTGGCCGAACCGGTCGATCCGCGTGATCGTGCCCTTCGCCGCCGGCGGCACCACCGACCTGATGACCCGCCTGGTGGCCGAGCGCCTCGGCGGGCCGCTCGGCCAGAATGTGGTGATCGAAAATCGCGGCGGCGCCTTCGGCATGCTGGGCGCCGATTCGGTCGCGAAGGCGCCGGCCGACGGCTACACGCTGCTGGGCGGCAGCCCGGGGCCGATGGTCGTGAACTCCTACGTCTACAAGTCCCTGCCCTATGACGCGGAGCGCGACCTCTGCGGCGTCTGCATGGTCGCCTCCGTGCCCTATGTGATGGCGGTTCCGGCCTCGCTGGGCGTCAACACCGTGCAGGAGCTGATCGCGCTGGCGCGCTCGCGCCCGGACGCCATCAACTTCGCGACCTCGGGCATGGCCTCGCGCCTGACGGTGGAGCTGTTCCGCGCGCTGGCGGGCGGCGTGCCGATGGAGATGGTGCAGTATCGCGGCGGCACGCCCGCCCGCACGGACCTCTTGGCCGGCCGCGTGCAGCTCGTCATCGAGCAGGCGCCCGCCTTCATGGAAGACTTCCGCGCCGGCACGCTCAAGGCGCTGGCCGTCGGCGGCGCGCATCGCTTCCGCCTGTTGCCCGACGTGCCGACGCTGCAGGAAGCGGGCATCGCGGGCTACGAGGCGGAAGCCTGGATGGGCTATGGCGCGCCGGCCGGCACGCCGATGGCGATCCGCCAGCGCCTTGCGGCCGAGATCGACAAGATCGTGAAGTCTCCCGAGGTGCAGGAACGCCTGATTTCCTGGGGCTCCGAGCCCGTGGGCGGCACGGTCGAGGACATGGAGCGCATCCTCGCGGCGGAGCGGCGCCGCTGGTCCGAGGTGGTGCGCATCTCGGGCATCGAGAAGGAGTAGCCCGCTCTTCCGCCGGGGGCGCCCGCCGTCGCGGGCGTTCCGTCAGAGCGCGATCTGGCTGTTGCCCAGCACCGCCTTGTAGCGGTCGATCTCCAGCGCCACGAAGTCGCGGAATTCCTGGCCGCGCCGGCTCGCCGGGATGGAGCTCCCGGCCTCCAGCACGCGCCGCATGGTGGCGGAGGCCAAGGCATCATCGGCGGCCTTCGCCGCGGCCTCCGCCAAAGCCGGCGGCAGGCCGGGGGGCGCGAAGACGCCAACCCAGCTCATCGCGTCGATCTCGCCATAGCCCTGCTCCTGAAGGGTGGTCAGCTCGGGCCAGCGCGCGATGCGCTGCAGCGTGCCGGCCGCCAGGGGGCGCAGCTTGCTTTCGCCGATGGGGCCGGCGACGGCGCTGACGCCATCGATCGTCATGCTCACGCGCGCAGCGAGCAGATCCGCCATGGCCGGCGCGCTGCCGCGATAGGGGACATGCACCATCTCGACGCCAGCCTTCTGCGCCAGCGTCGCGCAGGCGACATGGTGCACGGAGCCGATCCCCGCCGAGGAATAGGAGATGCTGCCCGGCCGCGCCCGCGCCGCGGCAATCAGTTCCTCGGTCGTGCGATACGGGGAGGAGGCCGGCACGACGAGCAGGTGCGGGTGCACCGCGATCTGCGCGATCGGCGTCAGGTCCGCCAAGGGGTCATAGGGCAGGTTGCTGAACAGCGCCGCGGCGACCGCATTCGGCGTCGAATGACCGAGCAGCAGCACGGAGCCATCGGCGGGCGCCTTGGCGACGACATCCGTCGCCAGCGTGCCGGAGGCGCCGGAGCGGTTCTCCACCACGACATTCACGCCCAGGCTGCGCGTGTACTGCTCTGCGACCGCGCGGGCGACGATGTCGCTGAAGCCGCCCGGGGCGAAGCCGACCAGCAGGCGCACATGGCGCTGCGGCCAAGCGGTCTGGGCGAGGGCGGGAGCGGTAAGCGCCGCCAGGGCGGCGGTGCCGAGGTTACGGCGAGCGATCATGGGGTTCTCCTGACGACCTCGCCCATAGCGCGGATCGCCGGGGCGCGGAATCGCCGGAGCTGCCATCTTGCGTCCCGACAACGATCTAGGATCAGGACGCCCGGGAGTTCATTCCACGGCGGGAAGGATCACCCGCTCCACATATTGCATGAAGTGCGAGGCCGGCGGCGTCTGCAGCCCCTTCACCTTGGCCTGCTCGTCGAAGCGGCGCAGTTGCACGGCCTCGCGATATTGCGGCACCGCCTCGAATTCCGCGATCTCCTCGGGCGACATGGGGCCGCCCTGGAGGCTCAGGCTCACGATCGAATCCTTCGAGAGCTTGGCGAAGTAATCCGGCTCCACCGCGCAAAGATAGCGCTTGGCGGCGACGTGCAGCCGCACCGGCTCCGTCACGTCGGGGCCGAACATCGAGGTGAGGAATTCGTGGCCGAGTTCCTCATGCTTGTCGTCCACGCCATTCTCGGCGGCATTGTCGCCGAGATCGTGGACCATGTGGCCGATATCGTGCAGCAGCGCGGCCGCGATCAGCGTCTCGGGGCATCCCTGCTTCTCCGCCAGCGCCGCCGCCTGGAGGGCGTGCTGGCGCTGGTTGATCTCGGCAAGCCCATACTGGCCATCGGCCTTGAGCTCGATGAGCTCGGCAATGTGCGCGAGGCGCGGGTCGGTCATCGGCGGCATCCCTGTCTGGATGCCCGAAATTAGCGGCCGACCCGCACTTGTACAATCATCTAGATGATGACGATCAGGCGACAGGCATGGTCTTCGCCAGCGGCGGCAGGGCGATGACCTTCGCGTACCAGGCTTCCAGCTTCGGACGACCGGCGCGCCAGGGCTCGTTCTGATAGCGGAAGTCCAGATAGCCGAGCGCGCAGGCCACCGTGATGTCGCCGATCGTGGCGAGCTGGCCGAGCTTGTCGGCCTCGGCCTCCAGCAGATCGAGCGCGCGCTCCACCTTGCCGCGCTGGGTCGCGATATATTCCTTGCGGCCGTCATCCTGCGGCAGCGCGATCTCGCGGCGGCGAGGCTGGCTCGCATCCATGATGCCATCGCCGAGCGCCTGGAGCTGCAGCGCCTTCCAGCGCGCGGGCCCGGCGGCGGGGAAGAGCTTCGGCGCGCCGCCGATGCTGTCGAGATACTCGCAGATCACGGGACTGTCGAAGAGGGCGACGCCCTCGGGCGTGACGAGAGTCGGGATCTTGCCGAGCGGGTTGAGCGCGGCCAGAGCGGGGTCCACCGTCTTCAGGCCGAGGTCGGAAAGCTGCCCGTCGATGCCGCGGATGATGGCGCAGGCCATGGCCTTGCGGACATAGGGGCTGGCGCCGGAGAAAGAGAGCTTCATGGGGACGTTTCCGTGTTCTGTTGGCCGCGGAACTCTCCCCGCCCCCGCCGCATCCGGCAAGACGGCGCGCGTCAGAAGATGCCGAGGGAGAGGCCCGCCGCCATCGCCGCGCCAAGCTCGCGACAGGGGGCGAGCTGTGTCGGCGACAGATGCTTGGGCGCGAGGATCGCCTCGGGCGTCTGCGCTCCCGTCAGGATGAGGACCGGCTCGGCCACCTCGCGCAGCCGCCAGCCGGTGGCGATGCGGCGCATCTGGCGGATCGCGCCTTGCCCGTCCGTGCCCGCGCAGACCATCAGCGCGAAAGGCCGGCCCTGGACGCGGTCGAGCAGCGGGTAATAGCACCGGTCGAACAGATCCTTCATCGGCCCCGAAAGCGCGGCGAGGTTTTCGGGCGCGGCGAAGAGGTAGCCCTCGGCGGCCAGCAGGTCGTCCGGGCCGGCTGCCTCTGCCCGCAGGAGGCGGGTTCGCGCCTCCGGCTCCGCCGCCTCGAACGCGGCCTGGGCCATCGCGGCCGTGCCGCCCGTGCGCGAGTGGTAGAGGATCAGCAGCCGCGTCATGCGACGGCGGGAATCTCGGCCGTCATCCGCGCCCGCGCCGCGCGGCGCACATGCCGCGCAGCGAGCAACGCGGCCAGCTCCTCGTCGCCCTCGGCGACGGCGGTGAGGATCATGGCGTGCTCGCGCCAGTCCATGCCCGCGCGCTCGACGCTGTTGCGGCGGAAGACCATCTCGGTACGCTCGCGCAGCGGCCGCATGAGTTCCTGAAGCGCCTGGTTCGCGCCGGCCGCCGCCAGCAGCTCGTGGAAGCTGATATTGAGCGCGGCGAGCTCGGCCGGGGAGCCCCGGGCCGCCAGGGCATCGCCCTCCAGGAGCAGTTCCTGGATGCGCGCGACCTTGCGCGGATCGCGGCGGCGGGCGGCAAGGCGCGCGGTCAGCCCCTCCAGCACGGCGCGCACCTCGATGAGGTCCTGGGCATCTTCCGGCGAAAGGGCGGCGACCTGCGCGCCGCGGCCGCCGTCCACCGGTTCGGCGAGGCCCTCCGTGATGAGCTGCTTGATCGCCTCGCGGATGGGCACGCGCGACATGCCGAGATCCGCCGAGAGGCGCTCCTCCACCAGCCGCTCGCCGGACTGCAGGCGGCCAGAGACGATCGCCTCGCGCAGCGCCTTGAGCGCGCGCTGGCCGAGCGAGGGGCGCCGGGGGGCGCTGGTGGGATCCGTTGCGGGTTTAGGCGCCATATCCAAACTCATCTCCTCGCCGACCACCGATAGGCCGGCTTTGCCGCCGGCCCAAGAGCGGGGATCTATCGACTCACTTGTATACAAACAGACTTCGATCTCCATGCGATAGCCTGCGCATTGTGCCGCACCGCACAAGATATAAGCCGATCAGCCCTCCGTTTTGCGTGCTCAGGATGCATTTCGTGTCAAATCGGCCACTATTTCCGATCAACCGGAAAAATCTCGCTTTGCCGCGGATCATTATCGTATACGGAATTATCCGGGAACCATCCAAACCCGGAAGGTAAGAACGCATGACCTCCATCGGAGCTGTTCACTACGTCTACCTGCTTGGCGTCGCCGCAATCATCCTCTCGATGATCCTGCGGGCGAATGTCGTCGTGCCTGCCATCCTCGCGACCTTCGCCGTGGCACTCACCTTTTCTGGCAGCCTGATCGGCGCGACCATCTCCATCTTCAACGGCTCGCTCGTCGCGGCGAAGGAGCTGTTCAGCATCTTCCTCGTCATCGCCCTGATGACCTCGCTGCTGAACGCACTGCGCGCGCTGGGCGCCGACCAGCGCATGGTCCAGCCCTTCCGCCGCGTCATGACGAACGGGCATGTCGCCTTCTTCGTCCTCGCCGCGATGACCTATGTCATCTCGCTCTTCTTCTGGCCGACGCCCGCCGTGCCGCTGGTCGCCGCCACGCTGCTGCCCGCCGCCATCGTCGCCGGCCTGCCCGCGCTGGGCGCCGCGGTGGCCATCGCCATCGCGGGCCAGGGCATGGCGCTCTCCTCCGACTATGTCATCCGCGTCGCCCCCGGCATCAGCGCCCGCGCCGCCGGCATTCCCGAACTGGCGGGCGTGGTCGCGGACAAGGCGCTCGTCCTCTCGCTCGTCACCGGCGCCGTGGCGCTGACGCTGGGCTATCTCTCCATCCGCAGGAGCATCGCGCGGCCCAGCGAACGGCATCTCGTCGCCTGGCAGTCCGGCGCCACGCTGGGCGAAAGCCTCGCCGAGCAGCGCGAGGAGATCGCGCCCAATATCGGCTCCTTCGACAAGTCCGTCATCGCGCTCCAGGCCGCCGAGGAGGGCACGAAGGCACCGGCCTCGTCCTGGACCAACCGGATGGCCATCCTCACGCCGATCGTCTTCGGCGCGCTCATCCTCTTCATGCTCGCGCCCAAGGTCATCCCCGGCCTCACCGAGCTGAAGGGCGGCGACGCCGCGGCGCTGGTGGGCGGCACGGCCGCGCTGCTCATGCTGGTCGCGACCTTCGCCGCCGATGGCCCCAAGGCCATGCACAGCTCGGCCGACCACATCATCGACGGCCTGGTCTTCTCCTTCCGCGCGATGGGCACGGTGCTGCCGATCGCGGGCTTCTTCTTCCTGGGCGCGGCGGAATTCTCCGGCGCCATTCTCGGCCTGCCTTCCGCCACCCGCGGGCCGGACCTGCTCTTCGAGGTGATCCGCGCCATGGAGCACCTCATCCCCCACAGCCCGACGGTCGTGGCCTTCGCCGTGATGATCGTGGGCATGATCACCGGCATCGACGGCTCGGGCTTCGCGGGCCTGCCGCTGACCGGCGCGCTGGCCGGCGCGCTCGGCCCCGTGGCCGGCATCGAGCCGACGACGCTCGCGGCCGTCGGCCAGATGGGCGCGGTCTGGACGGGCGGCGGCACGCTGATCGCCTGGTCCTCACTCATCGCGGTGGCCGGCTTCGCGCGCGTGCCGGTGCTCGACGCCGTGCGCATCCTGTTTCTGCCGGTGGTCGCGGGCCTGGTGGCCTCGACCATCGTGGCGGTGGTCCTGTGGTGACGCCGCTTTCCCCACCCCCAACCCCTGGCCCCCAAGGAGGTCCGTCATGACTGCGCTCATGAATCACGACGAGTTCCGCACCGCGCTCGAGAACGCCATCAAGGGCAAGAGCGCGAACAAGTCGCCCTTCAGCATCGCCTGGGCTAGCGGCAAGCTGAGCCGCGACCATCTCTCGCGCTGGGCCGAGAACCACTACAATTACGTCGGCCCCTTCGCCGACTACCTCGGCTACGTCTATGGCCGCATGCCGGCCGAATTCCAGGAGGCGAAGGACTTCCTGCTCGCCAATATGTACGAGGAGGAAATCGGCGGCGATCGGCACACCGATCTGCTGATCCGCTTCGCCGAGGCCTGCGGCACGACGAGCGCGCGCGTGAAGAACCCGGACAACATGTCGCCCACGACGCGCGCCCTGCAAAGCTGGTGCTACTGCGTAGCGATGCGCGAGGATCCTATCGTTGCAGTGGCCGGACTCGTGGTTGGGCTGGAGAGCCAGGTGCCCTCCATCTATCGCCGCCAGACGCCGACGCTGCGCGAGAAATACGGCTTCACCGACGAGGAGGTGGAGTTCTTCGACCTGCACATCGTCTCGGACGAAATCCATGGCGAGCGCGGCTATCAGATCGTGCTGGAGCACGCGAACACGGTGGAGCTGCAGCAGCGCTGCCTGAAGATCTGCGAGGTCGGCGCCGAGATGCGGCTGCTCTACACCACCGCGCTCTACCGCGACTACGTGCAGCACGAGCTGCCGCTCACCGACCTCGACATGGCGGCCTGAGCCGCGCATGCCGCAGGTCACCTTCCGCAAGGGGGAAGAGGCGTTTTCGGAGGAGGTCCTGGACAACACCAATCTCGTTGTCCGGGCCGGCATCAAGAAATTCCCCTGGCCCCATCTGCGCTACGGCTGCGGCATGGGCAAATGCGGCAAGTGCAGCTGCCGCGTGCTCGACGGGGCGGAGAACCTCGCCGAGCCGAACTGGAAGGAACAGAAGGTGCTGGGCGAGAAGCTGGCCGAGGGCCTGCGTCTCGCCTGCCAGCTCTGGATCCACCACGACATCACCGTGACCCAGGACGGGGTGCCGATACCCGGCCCCGCGAAACCCTGAGAGGTTCGCCATGTACGTCATCCTCACCAGCAAGCCCGGCCAGTTCCGGACCGAGGTCACCGATGGCCTCGTGCCCGTCGAGGCTTATGACTACGTCTTCCACGGCCGCTCCCGCGCGCAATTCGTCATCGCCGAGCTGACGCAGGCCATGAAGGTGACTGTGGTGGACGAGGCCTTCCCGCCGGTCGTGAACCGCGTGCCGTCCAAGTTCCTGCCAAGCTTCGAGACGGCGGAGGCGGCGCGCGCGGAGCTCAACCATCTCACGCAATATGGCAGCGTCCGCGCGGCGCTGGAGAAGGCGCCGCTGCCGGTCGTCGCATGATGCAGATCACCTTCATCACCAACGGCAACAAGACGGTCGAGGCGCCGGAGAACAGCAACCTGCTGCGCGTCTCCCTGCGCGAGAAGGGTGGCATTCCCTTCAAATGCGGCGGGGGGCTCTGCGGCACCTGCAAGTGCCGCATCGAGCAGGGGCGCGAGTACGCCGACGCCATCAAGCCCAAGGAGCGCAAGCACCTGACCGAGGATCAATTCGCCGAAGGCTGGCGCATGGCCTGCCAGACCTTCGTGGCCGGCGATGTCGCCGTCTCCTGGCCCCCTCCCCCGCCCAAGCCCGGAAGCACCGCCCCATGAAACCCGCCTGGAAACTCGAACAGCGCGAGGCGCGCGCGATGGTGGAGGCCGCCACCGCCAAGGCCCGCGAGATCGGCGTCGCGCAGACGGTCTGCATCGTCGATGACGGCGGCCATCCGCTGCTCATCGAGCGCATGGACGGCGCGCGCGTAACCGGCCCGCAGATCGCCTGGAACAAGGCCTTCACCGCCGCCGGGCACAAGCGTTCGACGCATCTGTTCAACACGGCGCCCAACGGGCCGGCCTTGCCCGGCAACGAGGCCTTCGGCATCCAGTGGAGCTTCGAGGGCCGCTTCGCCGTCTTCGTCGGGGGCTTTCCCATCGTGCTGGACGGCGCGGTGATCGGCGGCATCGGCCTGTCGGGCGGCAATGGCGAGCAGGACACGGCCTGCGGCGTCGCAGGCCTCCAGGCCCTGGCGGATCTGCTGGCCGGGCGCCATCAGGTAACCGTCGCGGCGGACATCAAGCTTTAGCGAGGAGCGAGGCTTCCACCACCATCCCGGGATCTCCCGTTTCGGAGGCGAGGTGACGGCGCGTCGGCATCGAGAGTATTTTGGGCTCTTCTGATCCGGAGGAATCGGGCACAAGACCCTGAGCCACCCGAGATGCGATACGGCGGCTGTCACAGGTGGGTCTATGGATTTCCTCGAGCTTGAGGCTGTCACCAAGGAGTTCCCAAACCCCTCGGGCCCGCCGGCCCGGGTGATGGACCGCGTCTCCTTCTCGGTCCGCGAGGGGGAGTTCATGGCGGTGCTCGGCCCCTCGGGCTGCGGCAAGTCCACCTTGCTCCAGATGGCCGCCGGCCTGCTGCCGCCCACCTCCGGCGAGGTGCGCATCGCCGGCCGCCGGATCGACGGCCCGCCGCCCGAGGCGGTCTACGTCTTCCAGCAATACACCCGCTCGCTGCTGCCCTGGCGCAATGTGCGCGACAACGTGGCCTTCGCCGTCGAGCACCGCATCGGCCGCCGCCGCGCGCGCGATGCGGCCGAGACGCAGCTCGGCCAGGTCGGCCTTTCGGGCTTCGGCGATCACTTTCCCTGGCAGCTCTCGGGCGGCATGCAGCAGCGCGTCGCCATCGCCCGCGCGCTGGCCGCCGAGCCCGCCATGCTGCTCATGGACGAACCCTTCAGCGCGGTGGACGCCCTCACCCGGCTCGACCTCCAGGCGCTGATCCTCGACATCTGGACCCGGCGCAGGCTGACCGTGCTGCTCGTCACGCATGACGTGGAGGAGGCCATCACTCTGGCCGACCGCATCGCCATGCTGACCCACCGCCCCGCCACCCTCGCCGGGATGGTGGAGGTCGGCCTGCCGCGCCCGCGCGACCCCATCACCACGCGCGAATTGCCGCGCTTCCTGGAGCTGCGGCACCAGCTCCTGGGCCAGCTGCTGCACCGCCATGCTGTCTAGGCGCGTGCTGGGCTGGCTGCCGGGCTTCGCCGTCCTGGCGCTGATGCTCGTCGGCCTCGAGACCGCGGTGGAGGCCGGCTGGATTCGCCGCGCGCTGATGCCGCCGCCGAGCGCGATCGGCCTCGCGCTCTGGGACCTGCTGGAATCCGGCGAGTTCGCCGCCCCCCTGCTTGCCACGCTGCGGCTGGTCTTCACCGGCTTCGCCATCGGCAGCGTCCTGGGCGTCGCGGGCGGGATCGCCATGGGCTGGTTCCCCCGCGTCTTCCGCCTGCTGGAGCCGCTGGTCGAGCTGACACGCCCCATCCCCAAGGCGGCGCTGGTGCCAGCGCTGATGCTCTTCCTGGGCATCGGCGACACCATGAAGATCACCTCCGTCTCGCTCGCCGTGCTCTTCCCTGTACTGGTGAACACCTTGCAGGGCGTGCGGGGGACGGACCGCGTGATGCTCGATGCCGCGCGCACCCATGGCTGGGGAACGGCGCATACGCTCTGGCACCTCGTGCTGCCCTCGGCGCTGCCCTTCATCCTGGCGGGCATGCGGATCAGCCTCGGCCTCGCTCTCGTGCTGGCCGTGCTGGCGGAGATGCTGTCGGGCCAGGGAGGTCTGGGCTTCCTCATCCTCGACATGCAGCGCAGCTTTCTCATCCGCCAGTTGTACGCCTGGCTGATCATCCTCGCCGTGCTTGGCCTGGCGCTGAACGGCCTTTTCCTTCTTGCCGAACGCCGGGCGCTGCATTGGCAGCCGGCCAACAGAAAATGAAGATCGGAGAATCTCCATGAATCCGCTCACCCGCCGCTCTTCCCTGGCCCTCGCCGCCCTGCCCCTCGCCGCGCCGCCGCTGATCGGCCAGACGCTGACGAAGCTGCGCGTCAGCGTGATCCCCGTGCTCGACGTGGCGCCGCTGCACGCCGCCATCCGCGAGGGCTATTTCGCCGCCGAGGGGCTGGAGATCGACACCTCCACCACCGCCGGCGGCGCGACGGGCTTGCCGGGGCTGGTGGCCGGGCAGTTCCGCCTGGTCTTCTCCAACACGGTCTCCATCCTGCTCGGCATCCGCGAGGGGCTGGACTTCCGCTTCGTCGCCGGCGCCGCGGCCGGAACGGCGAGCCCGCCCGACATCTTCGGCATCCTGACGCGCAAGGGCACCGGCATCGCCACGGGCAAGGATCTGGAGGGCAAGCGCATCGCCTCCAACACGCGCAACAACATCGTCTGGCTGCGCGGCATGGCCTGGGTCGAGAAGACCGGCGGCGACTGGCGCAAGGTGAACACCGTCGAGGTCCCCTTCCCGCAGATGGCCGACGCCCTGGCCGGCGGGCAGGTCGACGCCGCCATCTTCAGCGAGCCCTTCGTCACCGGCGCGCTCGCCTCGCATGGCGATCGCCTGGAACGCATCGGCTGGCCCATCCACGACACCGCGCCCGGCTCCACCGTCGCGCAATATGTCGCGATGAAGGAGGATGTGGAGCGCAATGGCGAGGTCTTCGAACGCTTCGCGCGCGCGCTGTTCAAGGGCGTCGACTGGGTGAGCGCGCGGCGGGGCGATCCGGCGTTGCTCGACCTCATCGCCGCCTTCAGCCGCGTGCCGATCGAGCGGCTGCGCCAGGTGGCGCTGCCGGCCTATCCCAAGGCCGTGACCGTCGCCGAGGTGCAGGAGGTCATCGCCACCATGGCGCGCTTCGGCATGGGTGGGCGCTTCCCCGCGCCGGCCTCGCTCATCTTCCGGACCGCCAACGCCTGATGAAGGAGGCCGGTCGTCTGTCCTCGGGGCTGTGGCTGATCCTGGGCCTGTTGCTGCTGTGGGAGGTCTCGGCGCGGGGCGACTGGATGAACACGCCGAACTGGCCGCCGCTCAGCACCGTGCTGGTGGCGTTGGTTCGTGACGCGTTCAGCGGCGAATTGCCTGTGCTGGTCGGCGGCACGCTGTGGCGGATGTTCGCGGGATTGCTGGCGGGCGGCGCGGCGGGGGTGGCGGTGGGGCTGGTCTTCGCCACCATCCCCCTCACGGCGCGGCTCTTCGGCCTGACGGTGGAGCTGATCCGCCCCATCCCGATCCCGGCGGTGATCCCGCCGCTCGTGCTCTTCCTCGGCCTCGACAACACGATGAAGGTGACGGTCGTGGCGCTGACCGTCTTCTTCCCCGTGCTGACCAACACCATCCAGGGCGTGCGCGCGGTGGAGGCCGATGCCGTCGCGATGGGCCGCACCTTCGGCATCGGCGCCTGGCGCCGCGCGATCCATATCGTCCTGCCGGCCTGCCTGCCCTATATCCTCGCAGGCTTCCGCGTGGCGCTGGCGCTTGCGCTGGTCGTCACCGTCGTGGCCGAGATGATCGCGGGCGAGCAGGGCGTGGGCCACTATCTGGTGCTCATGCAATTCGCCGGCCGCGCGCCGGAGATGTACGCGACCGTCATCGTGCTGGCAGTCCTGGGCTATGCGCTGAACCGCGGCTTCCTGGCCTTCGAGCGCCGCGCCATCCACTGGTACTTCGCCCTCGGCCGGGCGGCCGACTAGAGCCTTCTTCGTTCGCAAGGGCTCACTTCGAAGTCTTTAGCTCTTTGTTTTTTCGAGCATCACCCGACCAGACGATTCTGTCTGATCGGGTGATGCTCTAACGGGTCGCTACTCCAGCGCGCCGCGTCCCAGCCAGTCGATATGGCGCGCGACCGAGGCGTCGAGCGCCTGGCGCGCGTCTCGCGAAATCACACGGTCCCAGAAGGCGCCGTAGATCGCATCGAAGGCGAAGGGCGAGACGCTCGCCGCCACGCGCCGCACCGCGGCCGCGCCGAGCGGGATGAAGTTCGGATAGGAGCGCATGAAGCCCAGGAACCTCGAATCCGCCGTGACCTGCAGGATGTCGCCGGTCAGCAGCGCGCCCTTGCCCTCCGGCCCTGCCTGCTCCCAATGGAGCACCGTGCCGCCGGCATAATGCCCGCCCGCGCGGATGAGCGTGATGCCGGGCAGGATCTCCTTCGTCTCGCTGTCCCAGAACGCCACGCACGCATCGGGCCGCATCACCCATTGGCGGTCGGCGGCGTGGAGATGGATGGGCGCATCGCCGAAGCGGCAGCTCCATTCGACCATCGTCGTGTAGTAATGCGGGTGCGAGATCGCGATGGCGGCGATGCCGCCCAGCGCCTGGATGATCTCGACCATCGCATCGTCGATCAGCGTCACGCAGTCCCAGAGCACATTGCCGGCGGGCGTGCGCAACAGCAGCGCGCGCTGGCCGATGCCAAAGGACGGCGCCGTACCAATGCCGAGCACGCCCGCCTCATGCCGGAAGGTTGCCGCGAAGGTTCGGCGCATCGCATCGAGCGTGGTCCAGCGCTGGCCGGCGGCGGGGACGTATTGCCGCTCGTCGTCGCAGATCAGGCAGCTCGGCGGCGGCGCTTCCGTCTCCGCGTGCTGGGTTCCACAGGTCACGCAGATGTAGTTCGCCATCAGCCTCGCCATTCTCTCAGCGCCACGCCGTCAGCAGGGTAGGACGAATTCATCGGGGGACAAGGTCACGGCACTGAGCATCCGGCTGCCCAATTTCGCGCCCGCGGATGGGCGCGGATGCGCCATGCGGGGGGCAAGACGCGCCGTTTCTTCATAAACGCCGTTCGCCATCCCGCCTGGACCGTGCTTGCCTAGCCGCAACAGGCTGCAGGGAACACAAGATGCAAAGGCGATCTCTCCTGGGCGCGGCCGCCGCGCTGCCGGCGCTCGACCATCGCGCGATGGCCCAGGGCTCCGCCATCGCGGGCTGGCCCAGCCGTCCCGTCCGCATCCTCGTCGGCTTTCCCCCTGGTGGCCTTCCCGACGTCTATGCACGCCTCCTCTCCGACCGCCTGAGCGCGATGCTCGCCCAACCGGTCATCGTGGAGAACCGGCCCGGCGGCGGCGGTACGCTGGCCAACGAGCAGCTCGCCCGCACGGAGGACGGCCACACCTTCATGTCCACCTCCATTTCCATGACGGCGGGCGCCGCGCTGCGCGCCGGCCAGATCGGTTACGACGTGCTGCGCGACATCGCGCCGGTCTCGCTGATCTCGGTCGTGGCCAATGGCGTGCTGGTGCATCCGAGCGTGCCGGCGCGGACCATCGAGGAGTTCGTGGCTCTGGCGAAGGCTCAGCCCGGCCGCGTCACCTGTGCCTCGCCCGGCAACGGCACCTCGGGCCATGTCACGCAGGAGTACTTCAAGCTGCGCACCGGCACCGACATGGTGCACGTCCCCTACCGCGGCAGCGGCCCGCTGCTGCCGGACTTTTTGGGCGGGCAGGTGCAGTCCGTGATCGACAACATCCCCGTCTACATGCCGCATGTGCGCGAGGGGCGGCTGCGGCTGCTCGCCGTAACGACGCCGCAGCGCTGGCCGAGCGAGCCGGCGGTGCCGACGCTGGCCGAGACCATGGCGCCGGGCTTCGACGTACGGGCTTGGTTCGGGGTGGTGGCGCCGGTGCGGACGCCGGGACCGGTGCTGGAGGCGATGAACCGGCTGGTGGTCGCGGCGCTGAACGAGCCGGGGGTGGCTCGGCGTGTCCGGGAGGGTGGGGCAGAGCCTGCGCCGACGTCGCGGGCGGAGTTTGGGCAGTTCATGCGGGAGGATATGGAGCGGTGGACGGAAGTGGTGCGGGTTTCCGGCGCGAAGGCCGATTAGGGTGGAACCGGGAGGCGCCGCCTCCCGGCCCCCTGCGGTCAGTGGGCGACGGGCAGGACCCATGAAACGAACAAAAAAGCCGGATGACGACTTCGAGGCCAGGACGGACCTCCATCAGCCGGTCCGCCGCTTGCCGGTGTCCGATCACGTCGTCGGGGCGGTTATCTCCGCAGGGCGCCTCAGACATCAGTCGGTCCTCATCTCGCCTTCTTCGTCGGTCTCCTCGACGTAATCAAACCCGGCTCGCCATTCATCGTATGCGACTCGCCCATGCCGCGCTCTGGGAGCGCCTGCTGATCGGCCTGTCCCTCGCGCCGAAGCAGCACCCGCTCCGCCGCCTCGAAGAGCTGATCTGCCGCGCCATCCGCCTCCGCGGCCTGCGCCTCATCGTCCTGATCCGCCGCCTCAACCTCAAGCGCGCCCTGCCGGGGCCGCCCTGGATGTGTCCTGATCCGGATTTGTCCGAAAAGGTCTTCGCCCTGCCATTGCCGCAGCGGAATCCGCGCCCGCACCGGCTGCGGAAGGCCGCCATCGAGTACCTCCGCACCATCCGGGGGCTGCTTGCCCTCGCCGCCGGCCGCCGCTCCATCCCGCGTGCCCTGAAACCGTCCTGGCCATGAGGCTGGCGCGCCATGAACTCCGTGTTAGCGTCGTTGCGGCCGCTCGGCGGCCCGACAAGAAAAACTCGGAGGGACCCCCAGATGGACGCCAATCGCCGCGGTCTGCTCTCGGCCGCAGGGGCCATGCTCGCTTTGCCCAGCCTCCTCTCCACAGCCCGGAGCCAGAACGTGGAACGCTACCCCGATCCTGCGGTGCAGGTGCTCGACCCATCCTTCAACCGCTACCGCCTGCTGCTCGCCGCCGTCGAGCAGCTCTATACCGGCGCGCGCTGGAGCGAGGGGCCCGCCTGGTTCGGCGACCATCGCTGCCTCATCTGGTCGGACATCCCCAACAACCGGATGCTCCGCTGGTCGGAGGAGACGGGCGGCGTGGACGTATTCCGCGGCCCCTCCAACAACGCCAACGGCAATACGCGCGACCGGCAGGGCCGCCTCGTCACCTGCGAGCATCTGACGCGGCGCGTCACGCGCACGGAATATGACGGCAGCATCACCGTGCTGGCCGACCGCTTCGACGGCAAGCGCCTGAACAGCCCGAACGACGTGGTGGTGAAGTCCGATGGCAGCATCTGGTTCACCGATCCGCCCTTCGGCATCCTCGGCTTCTACGAGGGCGAGATGGCCCAGCCGGAACTACCCACCAACATCTACCGCATCGACGGGCAGACGGGCGCGATCACCGTCGCCACGGGCGAGATCGGCCGGCCGAACGGCCTGGCCTTTTCGCCGGACGAGACGAAGCTCTACGTGGTGGAGGCGGCGGCCACGCCGCGCGTGATCCGCGTCCTCGACGTGGACGGGTCGGGGCGCCTCTCCAACAACCGCATCTTCATCCAATGCAAGGACGGCGAGACGCCGGACGGCTTCCGCGTGGATGTGGACGGCAATCTCTGGTGCGGCTGGGGAATGGGCACGCCGGAGTTCGACGGCGTGCGCATCTTCAACAAGGACGCCGCGCCGATCGGCCATATCCGCCTGCCGGAACGCTGCGCCAACCTCGCCTTCGGCGGCCGGCACCGCAACCGGCTATTCATGGCGGCGAGCAAGTCGCTCTACGCGCTCTACGTGAACACGCAGGGCGCGCCGGGCGGCTGAGGTCAGATCATGCCCGGCACGGTCAGGTCCGTGCCGTCGACCAGGCGTTCGTAGCGGAAGGGGGACGGGTCGATGCTCGGCGTCGCGCCCGTCGCCAGGTCGGCAGCCAGCTTGCCCGCCGAGGGCCCCGTGCCGAAGCCGTGGCCGGAGAACCCGGCGGCCACCGTCAGGCCGGGGATCTTCGCCATCCGCGCGATGACCGGAATGCCGTCCGGCGTCCAGTCGATCGCGCCGCCCCAGCTCTGCGCCACGCGGATCTGGCCCTTGAGGGCGGGGTAGGTCTCGCCCATCGCCACCAGCGCCTCGTCGATCAGCGATTGCTGCGGGGCGGGGTCGAGCATGCGGATGCGCTCGAAGGGCGAGACGGAATCCAGCGACCAGCGCGCCATGGATTCCGGCCCGTTGAAGAAGGAGCCGCCAAGGCGGATCGCCAGCTTGTCGCGGCGCGCCAGGAACATCGGCCAGAACTGCCTTGCGTAGCGAATGCCCTGCGGCGCGAGATCCAGCCGGCCGCGCCCGCTGAGCCCGATCGTATAGCCGCCGTCGATCCGCCGCCTCAGGGTGAAGGCGGGGGTGGAGAGCCCGCCCGTCACGAATTCCGGCAGCGGCTCCGTGCGGAAGGAGGTGGAGCGGATGCTCGCCTGGGGCAGCGAGACGCCGTGATGGCGCAGGAACATCGACGCCCAGGCCCCGCCGGCCAGCAGCACCGCCTGCGTGCGGATGGTGCCGTGCTCCGTCACGACGCCGCTGACGCGCCCGGCCGCCATCTCCAGCCCCCGCGCCGCGCAGTTCTCGACGATGGCCGCGCCCAGGCGCATGGCCGCGCGCGCGATGGCCGGCGCGGCGAGCGTGGGTTCCGCCTTGCCGTCGGTCGGCGAATGCACGCCCCCGATCCAGCCATCGGCCGTGCCGGTCGCCATGGCGCGCGCCTCGGCCGCGCTCAGCATGCGCGTGTCCACGCCGAAGGGCTTCGCAGACTTGCCCCAGGCCTCCCAGGTCGCGAGGGTGGCGGGGTCCTTGGTGACGTAGATCAGGCCCTTGCGCTGGAAGCCGAGATCCTCATTGGTCTCGGCCGAGAGCGCCTCCCACATGGCAAGGCTCTCGATGGCCATCGGCAGCTCGCGCGGATCGCGATTCTGCTGGCGCACCCAGCCCCAGTTGCGGCTGGACTGCTCGCCGCCGACCACGCCCTTTTCGACCAGCGCCACCGAATGCCCCGCCTTCACGGCGGAGAGCGCCGCGAAGACGCCGACGATGCCGCCGCCGATGATCACGAGATCCGCCTGGGTGGGGGGCTTGGGGGTGCTGGCGATGGGATCGGCGAGAAGCGGCACGCTAAATTTCCCTGACGATTCGTTCGTGATGATGGATCGGCTCAGCCGGGCGGAACAGGGCCCGCATAGACGGCGCGCGGTCGGATCAACTGGCCGTGGATACGCTGTTCCAGCGCATGGGCGATCCAGCCCATGGTGCGTCCCAGCGCGAAGAGCCCGAAGGCCGCGCCCTCAGGAAGGCGCAGCGCCCGCCGCAGCGCGACCAGCGCGAAATCGACGGAAGGATCTTCCCCGGTCAGAGCATGCACGGCCTCGATCAGGCCCCGCGCCTGTGGCAGCGCCGGCAGCAAGCGCGGCAGCAGGACCTGGGCGCGGATGTCGCCTCGCGGATAGAGCGGGTGGCCGAAGCCTGGGATGGTTTCGCCGGAGGTCAGGCGGCGGCGTAGCAGCGGCGTCGGATCGACAGCATCGAGGCTGTTCCACAGGGCCTCCAGCCGCGCCGTCGCGCCGCCATGGCGGCCGCCCGTGAGCGCCGCGAGGCCGCCGATCACCGCCGCCCGCAGGCTGGCGCCGGTGGAGGCGACGCAGCGGGCCGTGAAGCTTGAGGCATTGAGCTCGTGATCGGCGCAGAGGATCAGCGTCATGCGGATCAGCTCCGCGCCCTCGGCATCCAACTTCCAGGCCCGGGCGATCTGGCGGTGCAACGGGCCGGCGCCGGGAGACTGGCCCAGAACGGCGCCCAGCATCGCGCCGAGCAGCGCGCCGCAGCCCTCCGCCAGACGACGCGGATCCTTCTGCCAGAGCGCGGTCGCGTCGTCCTGCGTCGCCAGGGTGAAACGGGTGAGCAGCACCCCCTCGAGCGGGCCAGCGGGGCCGGCGGCAGGGGCTGACAAGGTGTTGGCCACGGGCATGCCCCAGAGGAGCGCGGCCACCTCCTCCACCGTCGCGTCCCGCGCCAGTCCCGTCGCATCCTGGCCGCGATAGAAGAGCTGCCCGTCGCGGATCAGCGTAATCGCCGATTCCAGAACGGGGGTCCCCCAGTCGAGCGTGGCCTTCGCCACCTCCCTCGGTCTGCGACCGCGCCGGCGCTCGAGGGCCAGGCGCTCCACGGCTTCGGTTGCATAGCCGCTGCGGCGCGACCCCTCGCCGCCATGGGCGCGCAGCAGCCCGCGGCTCACATAGGAATAGAGCGTCTGGCGCGAGACGCCGAGGCGGCGGGCGGCCTCCTCGGCGGTAAGGTAGCTGGACATGCGGCAGGTCGATTCAATGAATCAAGATTGACGATATGAACCGATGGGCGTGCCCTGGCCAAGCCAAAAGGGAGCGCAGCACATGGACCAGGTCACGCAGCAGGATACCGGCACGGATGCCGCCTTCCTCCAGGACATCTGGACCGGGATCGGCGGGGATCGCGCGCATCTCGCCAAGGTGCGCTTCATCGGCCACGGCGGGCTGAAATCGGTCTTCGGCACCACGCCCCTCGCGGCGGGGTCGGTCGCGGCGACCGGGCTTGCGGCGGCGGAGCTGGTGGCCGCACGCACGGGCGCGATGCCCGAGGTGGTGGTGGATCGCCGCCACGCCTCCTTCTGGTTCGGCTGGTCGCTGCATCCCCAGGGCTGGCCGCTGCCGGCGAGCTGGGACGCCGTGGCCGGCGACTACGCCACGCGCGACGGCTGGATCAAGCTGCACACCAATGCCCCGCATCATCGCGCGGCCGCGCTCGCCGTGCTCGGCGCGCCGGCCGAGAAGGCCGCCGTGGCCCGCGCCGTCGCCACCTGGTCGGCCGATGAGCTGGAGGCCGCGATCGTGGCGGCCGGCGGCTGCGCGGCGGCGATGCGCCCGATGGCCGCCTGGGCCGCCCATCCCCAGGGCCGCGCCGTGGCGCAGGAGCCGATGCTCTGGGTTGAGCCGACCGGCCCCGCGCCGCGGCGCGACTGGCCCTTCGATCCGGCGCGTCCGCTGTCCGGGCTGCGCGTTCTGGACCTAACCCGCGTTCTCGCCGGCCCCGTCGCCACGCGCTTCCTGGCGCTGCTGGGCGCGGAGGTGCTGCGGATCGACCCGCCCGACTGGGAGGAGCCCGGCGTCATCCCCGAGGTCACGCTCGGCAAGCGCTGCGCCCGGCTCGACCTGCGCAAACCCGAGGACAAGGAGCGCCTGGCCGGGCTGTTCCGCGACGCGGATGTCTTCCTCAACGGCTATCGCCCGGACGCGCTGGAGCGGCTCGGCTTCGGCACGCAGGCCCGCCACGCCCTGCGTCCCGGCCTCGTGGATGTCCGCCTCGACGCCTATGGCTGGACCGGCCCCTGGAGCGGCCGGCGCGGCTTCGACAGCCTGGTGCAGATGAGCAGCGGCATCGCCGAGGAGGGCATGCGCCGCACGGGCGCGGACAAGCCCACGCCCCTTCCCGTCCAGGCGCTGGACCACGCCACCGGCTATATCCTCGCCGCCGCCGCGCTGCGCGGCCTCACGCGGCGGTTCACGGAGGGATCGGGCTCGGCCTCGCGCACCTCGCTGGCCCGCACGGCGGCTCTGCTCGTGTCACGCCCCGGCACCCCGGAGGTGCCGATGGCGCCCGCCGGCGAGGCCGATTTCTCCGAGGGGATCGAGACCACCAGCTGGGGCCCCGCGCGACGCGTCCGCCCGCCGCTGACCATCGCCGGGCTGGACATCGGCACCGGGATCGCGGCCGGGAGCCTGGGCACTTCCGAGCCGGCATGGGCGCATCGCGGCTGAGAACGACGCGCGCGGCTTCACGGCGCCGGGCTCGCGGAGGTGGCCAGCGTCTGCTCGTCCGCGCGCGCTTCGTAGCGAAGGCCGCGCCGCAGCGCCCAGGCGTTGCGCAACAGGAAGAGCGGCACGATGCCGACCTCGTCCGTCTCCAGCTTCACCGCCTGGCGCAGCAGCGCCTCGCGTTCGCCATCGTCGATGGTGGTGATCGCGCGCTCGGTCAGCGCGTCGAGCCGCGGGCTGCTGAAGCGGCTGAAATTCGGCGAGCCCCAGCCCCGCTCGCGGTCATAGGTGCCGACGACATTGCGCAGCAGATAGGAGGCCTCGCCCGTCGAGCTGCCCCAGCCGCCCAGGCGGAAGCCGAATTCCTGCCGCGGCCCGCGCGACACGTAGCTCGCCCAGGGCAATGCCTCGATCTCGGTGCGCACGCCGATGCGCGTCCAGAACTGCGCCACGGCCTGCGAGGTGGAAAGGTCGCCGGGATAGCGGTCGTTGGGCGTGCTGAGCGTGACGCGGAAGCCCTGCGGATAGCCCGCCTCCGCCAGCAGACGCCGCGCCTCGGCGGGATCGAAGGCGGGCACGCCCACTTCGGGGTTGTGGGAATAGCTGCCCTCCGGCAGCCATTGCCCCGTCGGGATGGCGGCGCCGTGCATGATGCGCTCGGCCAGAGCGCGGCGGTCGATGGCGTGGGAGAGCGCGCGGCGGACGCGTACATCCTGGAAGGGGTTGCTCGGCAGCCGCTGGCCGTTGTTGTCCGTGACGCCCGGCACGTCGCCGCCCTGCCGGGAGAAGTCGGGCTGCAGATAGATCAGCCGCACGCCGGTCGTCTCGGCGATGGTCAGCCGGGGTTCGCGCCGCAGCCGCGGCAGGTCGGCGCCGGGCACCTGGTCGATCAGATCCACATCGCCCGCAAGAACGGCAGCGCTGCGCGAACCGTCATTGGGAAGGAAGCGGAAGTTCACGCGCGCCCAGGGCTGGGCAGGGCCCCACCAGGCCGCGTTGCGCTCGACGACCGCGCCCTCGCCGGGGCGATAGCTGACGAAGCGATAGGGACCGGTTCCGATGGAGGCGCGGCCGCTGTTGTAATCGGAGGGATTCGCGCCGGTGCCCGCATGGCGCGAGATGATCTGCACCGAGGCGAGGTCGTTGGGCATCAGCGGATGCGGCTGTGCCGAATGGAGGCGGATGGTGCGCGCATCCACCACCTCCACCCGCGTGATGGGCCGCACCGCGCCGCCGAAGCCGCCCGGGCTGCCCTGGACATTCGGCACGCGGCCGATGGTGAAGGCGATGTCGTCGGCCGTCAGCGGCTGGCCGTCATGCCAGGCGACGTTGGGCCGCAGGCGGAACTCCCAGACCGTCGGCTCCACGGCCGTCCAGCTCTCGGCGAGGCCCGGAATCAGGCGGGCCTGGGCATCGCGGCGCACCAGCGTGTCGAAGACATGCGCCGTAAGCGCGAAGTTCGAGGTCGTGTTGGAGAAATGCGGATCGGCCGAATTCACCGGGCTGGCGAGGCCGATGGTGAGCGTCTGCGACAGCGCGCCGACCGGTGCGAAGGCGACCAGGATCGCGGCCAGCCGCGCGGTGTGACGGCGCGCGGGCGACAAGGCATGAGACATGAAATGTGACCTTGATGGCCCCGCAGAAGCGGGGAGAACGATGAGGAAAGAGGCCGCGCGAGCGGCTCAGAGCGGCGCGAGCCCTGCCAGGGACCGGCCGGAGCCGCGCCGAGGCACAGCCCTCACCCGGCCGCCGCGCGCAGGGCCAGGGTCTCGGGCTCAGACCTCATGGGAGGCTCCTTGCGGCGTGCGCGGCGCGGCCCATCCGGCGACGGACTGCCAGGGCGCGGTGGTGGGATGGTTGCGGCGAAGATAGCCGCGCGCGGCGCGCTCGACGTCCTGGACGCTCGGGAAATTCGCGCGGTCGAGTTCCTCGAGCCGCCGATCGACGGCGACCAGGAACCAGCCGGAATCGCCGAGCGCCGCGACGGCGATGAGCTGGCCGTCCACGGTGATGGGATGGGAAAGACGCATGTGATCCTCCAGCGCCGCGCGCGGCGGCGTTCGGATGCTTTCAGTATGGATGGAGAGGAAGGGCGGCTCAGCCGCGGCGACAGCGCGGACAGGGCATTCCGTGCGTGGTCGGCATCATCCGGGCGCAGGAGCGGCCGAGGCGGGGCATGTCCTTGTCCCTGTCAGTTCCAGGCGGCGCGGAAAGCGCGGCGCCGCATCATCACGCCTCCGATCCGATGATTTGTCAACACGCATCAATCATTTTTTATAGTGTTTTTTGAATTCAACAAATTTATTTCCAATCCGCCTCACGGCATGGTCCACGGATGGCGCGCCAGACCATTCCGTTAAGGTTGAACCTTCCCGATCTCTATTGAAAATAAGGCACTTTCCCTAAGCCCTCCGCCGCGCTGCTCCGCGAATGGCCTGCTCAGCCGGAGATTGCCTGGCCGCGCCCGAGCCGCCATTCAACCATTAATTACGACATTTTATATATATCACTTTTTATAATTGTCGTTTAAGGCGCGTCGGATGCATCGCTCGGTCGGCGCCGGCTCCATCGGCGAACAGGCCTCCCCTCACCTTCCTGTGGAGAATCATCATGAACAGGCGACAGTTCCTGGCCGCTCCGGCCGCCACGCTCCTGGCCGGCCCGGCGCTCGGGCAGAACGCACGCAGCAAGACCCTGCGCTTCGTCCCGCAGGCCAATCTCAGCTCGCTCGACCCGATCTGGACCTCGGCCCATATCGCCCGCAACCACGGCTACCTCGTCTACGACACGCTCTATGCGATGGACCGCGGTTACCAGATGCATCCGCAGATGGCCGCGGGACACAGCATCGAGGACGACGGCCTCCGCTGGATCATCACCCTGCGCGAGGGCCTCGCCTTCCATGACGGCGAACCCGTGCGGGCCCGCGACGCGGTCGCCTCCATCCGGCGCTGGGCGCAGCGCGTCGCCTTCGGCCAGAAGCTGATGAGCGTGACGGAGGAGCTCTCCGCCCTCGACGACCGGCGGATCCAGTTCCGCCTGAAGAAGCCCTTCCCGCTGCTGCCGAACGCGCTCGGCCTCGCCGGCCAGCCGCCCTTCATCATGCCCGAGCGCATCGCCCGGACCGATGCCTTCCGGCAGATCACCGATCCCACCGGCTCGGGCCCCTTCCGCTTCAAGCCCGATGAATACATCTCCGGCGACCGCGCGATCTACGAGCGCAACGCCGCCTATGTCCCGCGCCCGGACGGCACGCCGAGCTTCGTGGCCGGCCCCAAGCGCGCCCTTCTCGACCGGATCGAATGGCGCATCATCACCGATGCCGGCACGGCCTCGGCGGCGTTGCAGGCCGGCGAGATCGACTGGTTCGAGCAGCCGGCCTTCGAGCTGACGCAGCTCTTCGCCCGCAACCGCAACATCCGCGTCTCGGCCCTGGATTCCGCCGGCACCAACGGCTTCCTCCGGCTGAACCATCTCCATGCGCCCTTCGACGACAAGCGCGCGCGCCAGGCGGTTCTGCGGGCGACGAAGCAGGAGGACTTCCTGATCGCCGATTTCGGGACGGACCCCGCCTTCTGGCGCACCGGCACCGGCGTCTTCACACCCGGCGGGCCCATGGCCAATGACGCCGGGCTGGAATGGGTGAGCGGCCCGCAGGACATCGCGCGCTCCCAGGCGCTGCTGCGCGAGGCCGGTAGGGCCGGCGCGCTGGCGCGCCTGCTGGGCGCGACCGACATCCCCTCCATCGCGGCCCGCGGCCCCGTCGCCGCCGACCTGCTGCAACGCCTGGGCTTCGAGCTCGACTTCAGCGAGTCCGACTGGGGCACGCTGCTGCAGCGGCGCAACAGCCGCGAACCGCTCGACAAGGGGGGCTGGTCGGCCATCTTCAGCGGCTTCACGGCCTATGACTTCGCCGACCCCGCCTCGCATCCGCTGCTGCGCGGCAATGGGCTCGACGGATATCTCGGCTGGCCGACCATCCCGCAGCTCGAGACCCTGCGCGAGCAGTGGTTCGACGCGCCCGACGAGGCCAGCCGCAAGGCCATCGCGCGCGACATCCAGCGCGTGGCGCTGGAGGAGGTCTGCTACATTCCGACGGGCACGGGTCTTTCCCGCACGGCCCTGCGCGCGGATCTGCAGGACCGCCTCGAGGGCTTCCCGGTGTTCTGGAACCTCCGCCGCGGCTGAAGCCGGCGACAGATCGCGCCGGCCGCGCCGCCCCGGACCTCGGCGAGCGCGATCGCGCTCGCCGCCAGGAGCAACGCCAGGACGAGGGCTCCGGCCGCGTCAGACCGTCGCATCGCCAACCCCCAGCAGGGCCAGGACCTCGCGGCGCTTCTCCACCATCTGCGGGTCGACGGCGGCAAGGCGCCCCGGATCGAGCTGATCGGTCACCTGACGTCGCTGCTGCGCGCGGCTGGTGTGGAGGGTCTTCCGGAGCCCATGAACGCGAAAAACCCCACCGGCGGTGCCGGTGGGGTTTTGAGTTCGTTCAAAGTGGATGCGGGGACAGGATTTGAACCTGTGACCTTCAGGTTATGAGCCTGACGAGCTACCGGGCTGCTCCACCCCGCGGGGGTGTCTGTGCGGGGTTAAGGGTCCCCGTGATGTGGGATGTTTGACTTTCGGTTGGGTGGCCTGGCGCTGACCGACTCTCCCGCCGCTTGAGCGGCAGTACCATAGGCGCAGGAGTGTTTCACGGCCGAGTTCGGGATGGGATCGGGTGTTTCAACTCCGCGA
>NZ_CBDDFJ010000034.1:0-211108 GCF_965227005.1 Roseococcus sp. | reverse complement strand
CGGCACGATCATCGCATCCTGGTTCTACGTGCACCTGCTCTTCGCACAGGAATACGCGCATGAGTTCTGGACGGCCGATACGGGGCTGGATTTCCCGGGCGGCAGCCAGGAGCCGCCCTTCGGCGAGTTCATCTATTTCGCCTTCGTGGTCGGCTGCACCTTCCAGGTCAGCGACGCCACAACGAACACGCCGCGGATGCGGCGCATCGTGCTGCTCCACGGGCTCACGGCCTTCTGGTTCAACACGGTGATCCTGGCCTCGGCCGTGAGCACCGTGTCGAACCTGGGCGGCTGACCTCCCCCCGATGCGTTCAGGGGCGCGCTCAGGCCGGGTTGATGCGCGTGATCTTCGTGCCGTTCAGCGCCACGGCCGCCATCAGGCCCTGCTGGCCGAAGGTGATCGCATAGACCGGCTCCGTCAGCGTGGTCGAGGTGGCATTGGCCTGCACGCCCCGGTCCAGGACGGCGACGGTCGGGCCGGTGCCGATCTCCCAGCCATCGGCGTTCATCAGCGCGTTCAGGCTTTCATTGGTCATGAAGAACATCGCGAGGCCGGCGGATTGCGCCCCGGCCAGCAGGCCGAAGGAAAGACCGGCGATGTTGTAATATCCGCTCGTGGTCTCGCCGCGCACCAGCGCGCCCTCGCCGAACTGGCCGCCGACGATGAAGCCGCCGCTGATGATGCGCGGGAAGACGAGCACCGCCTTGGCGCCGCGGAACAGGGGCGCGGCATTGTCCATCCGGTGCAGGCGGGCCAGTGCCGCGGTGACCTCGGCACTGATTTCGCTGCGCGTGGCGGCCTGGGCGCGCTTCGGCACGAGCAGGGGCGCGGCCGCCAGGAAGGGCAAGGCGGCGGCGGCACGAGCAAGCTGGCGACGTTGCATGATGGGCTCCTGTTGTTCGAATGGCATGCCCCAGAACGCGATCCGGGAGAGACGGTTGCACCCACCCTCCAGCCGCGCGAGGCTGGCGCGAACGTTATCGGGAGTGAACGACGTGATCCGCATCCTGGGCCGCGCGAACAGCACGAATGTGTGGAAGCCCCTCTGGGTGCTGGAGGAACTCGGCCTGCCCTATGAGCGCAGCGATGCCGGCATGGAGCACGGCGTGGTCGACTCGCCGGATTACCGCGCCCTCAATCCGAATGGCCGCGTGCCCTCGCTCCGGCACGGCGATGTCGAGCTTTGGGAGAGCAATTCCATCTGCCGCTACCTCTGCCTGCTCGCCGGCGGCGACGCCAAGGGGCTCTACCCCACCGAGCCCGGCAAGCGCGCCAGCGTGGACCGCTGGATGGACTGGCAGCTCTCCACCCTCTCGCCGGCCGAGCGCGACCTGTTCTGGGGCATGGTCCGCACGCCCGACGACAAGCGGGACATGACGGCCGTGCGCAACGCCGTGACCAACAGCGCGAAATGCTGGGCCATCCTGGAGCAGCGCCTGCGCGACGGACGGCGCTATATCGACGGCGATACGCTCACCCTCGCCGACATCATCCTGGGCTGCTTCGCGCGACGCTGGTTCGGGCCTGAGGTGCGCGTGCCGGGGATGCCGGAATTTCCGGCGCTTCAGACCTGGTTCGAGCGCCTGGGCGAGCGGCCGGGATTCCAGAAGTTCGTCGCGCCGAAGCTCTTCTGAAAGAGCCGCGTTACCAGGCGAGGCCGGCGCGGCGCTTGCGCTGCAGGACGTAGAAGGTCCAGGCCAGCTGCACCCCCAGCGCCGGCAGCACCACCAGCGGCTTGTCCGCCGGCGCGAGGACCAGGAACAGGAAGGCCAGCGCCGCATGGTACAGGGCGAAGGCCCAGTGCAGGCCGGCCACCACGCGCACCGGCATGCCCGTGCGCTGCGCCATCTGGTAGAGGTGCGAGCGATGCGGCGAGCTCACGCGCTCACCCGCCAGGGCGCGGCGGACGAGGGTGAAGGTCGCGTCGAAGAGCAGCCCGAAGAGCAGCAGCGGCACGATGAGGAAGCTCACCTGGCTGGCCTCGAAGCCGGCCGCGGCGACGCCCAGCACCGCCAGCATGAAGCCGGCGAACTGACTGCCCACATCGCCCATGAAGATCCGCGCGGGATTCCAGTTGAAGGGCAGGAAGCCTGAAAATCCGGCCAGCAGGCACATCGCCGCCGCATGGGCGAACCAGCTCTCGTTGAGCGCCGCGATCACCGCCAGCGCCGCGCTTGCGATGACCACGACCCCGGTCACCAACCCGTCCAGCCCGTCCATGAAGTTCACGGCATTGGTGCAGCCCACGATCCAGAACATGGTGATCGCAAGGCCGACGAGGCCGAGCTCCACCTCGCCGATGCCCGGCAAGGCCAGGTGTCGCAGCGCGAGCCCGGTGGCCATCGCCACGGCGGCCGCCAGCGCCTGCGCGCCAAGCTTCACGAGGAAGCTGAAATCCTTGAGGTCGTCCAGGAGCGCCACCCCCGCGATCGCCACCGCCGCCGCCACCACCGCGGTGAAGCGCGTCTCGGCCAGGCTGGTGAAGTGGTAGAACACCAGCATGCCGATGATGAAGGCGAGCACCGGCCCCACCCCGCCGCCCTTGGGCGTCGGCCGTGTGTGCGACTTGCGGGCGTCCGGGTGATCCAGGATCGGCCAGGCGATCATCGCCCGTACCGCCGCCGCCGAAACCAGGGCGAGCGGCAAGACCATCGACAGGGTGAGCAGATAGGGGGGCATTGGCGCTGGGCTATGCAACGGGCGCGCCCGGACCGCAATCGTCCGGCCCCGATGTTCCAGACTTGTTCTTGCGGCGCGCTATCTCACGCGGGCCGGGCAGGACCGGTGGAGGGCACGCTGGCGGAGGCCTTCGCCGCCAGGAGCGAGCGGCGGATGTCCTGCTCGCAGGCGATCAGCTGCGCCTCGGCCTCGCGGCGCTGGACCTTCGCCTCGTCGGCGATGCGCAGGCTGTCCTCGATGGTGCCGACCAGCGCGGCATTGGCCTGGCGGATGGCCTCAATGTCGAAGCTGCCGCGCTCCAGCTCCTTGCGCGCCTCGGCATTGCCGGTCCGCAGTGTCTCCGCATTGGCGACGAGCAGCTTGTTGGTCAGGTCGGTCGCCTGCTTCACCGCCGCGCCCGCCTCGCGCATGCGGTGGATGGCCAGCGCCTGGGCGAGCTGCTGGCTCCACAGCGGCACCGTATTGGCCAGCACCGACTGGATCTTGGAGGAGAGCGCCTTGTCGTTCTCCTGGATGAGCCGGATCGCCGGGAGCGTCTGCATCGCCACCTGCCGCGTCAGGCGCAGATCGTGCACGCGCCGCTCCAGCTCGTCGCGGGCGCCGCGCGTGTCGCGCAGGGTCTGCGGCGAGAGGGCGTCCGCGCCCTCCTTCGCCGCCGCCGCCTCGAGCGCGGGGATCACCTCGGTATCCGTCTGCTTCAGCACGCGGTCGCCGGCGGCGATGTGGTCGGCCAGGGCATGGAACCAGTCGAGCGTGGCGACGTAGAGCCGCTCCAGCCGCTCCACATCCTCCAGCAGCTTGGTGCGATGGGTGTCGAGCTTGTCGCCGATCAGGCCGACCTGCTCGCGCACGCCCTCGTAGCGTTGGACGATGGCGGTGGTGTCCGCGCCCGCCTTGGTGAAGATGCGCTGGAAGAAGCCCGGCTTCTCGGCCAGGGACCCCACGTCGAAGCCGCGCAGCGCGGAGAGCATGGTGGACAGGGTCTGCCCCGCCTCGCCGGTCTCGCGGTTCTGCGCGCCCTCCAGCATGGCGTCGGCCGCGGCCTGGGCGCGCGACTGCGCGGCGGCGCCGAAGCGCAGGATGGTGCCGGGATCCTTCAGCTCGATCGCGGCGGCGAGGCGCGTGATCTCCTCCTCGCGCCCGATGGCGGGCACGGTCTCGGCGATCGGGGCGGGGCGTTGGTCGGGGGTTTCGCTCATGTGCCTTCCTGGCGCAGCCGTTCGGACAGCACCTTCACCTGGATATCGAGGGCCTCGCTCTCGGCCGAGCGCAGCTCGCTGCGGAGCTTGCGGGCGGATTCCGCGAGGTCGGTCAGTAGGGCCGGCAGGGTCTGCGGCGGTTCGGCGCCCGCTTCCAGCCGGTCGACGATGCGCGAGAGCCCGTCGAGCTGGACGTTCAGGAAGCGCCGGGCGTCCTGCAGCCGGGCGGGCCGCACCTCCAGGTCCTCGACAACGCCCTGCATGGCGGTGGCCGCCTCCAGCAACTGGGTGCCCAGCGGCAGGTGCGGGGCCGCCCCGGCGATGCGGGCCAGCTGGGCGCGCGGACCATCGAGCAGGTCGGACCTGGGCGGTTCCTCCGGCAAGGCGGGGGCGGGCTCGACCACGGCCTCGACCTCGGATTCCGCCAGGTCCTGGGTGAGCAGCCGCGTGCCGAACCAGGCGCCGAAGGCCAGCGCCAGGGCCATGGGCGGCGGCAGCCCGGCCGCGACCGCAGCGACGACGCCGGCGGCCGCGCCCATCAGCACGGCGCCGCGCCGCGCATCGCCCTCGGTGCCGCGCGCCATGCGGTTGGCCGCCATCCAGGCCAGGGCCAGTCCGAGCAGCGAACCGATCATCCGGTGCGGCCGCCCCATGATGATCTCGGCCGGGATGTCGAGCATCAGCGGCCAGAGGAAGACCGGCAGCATCCAGACGCGCCAACCGAAGACCCGGCGCGGGCGCGGCGGGTTGTCATGACCCCAGGGTGATGATTTCCAAGGCGATTTCGCGCGGACCTGTTCGCGGATCTGCGCGCGGACCTGAGACTTGCGCTCGCCCCACTCGCGCTTGAGGGCGCGCTTCTGCTCTTTCCACGCGCTCGTCACCGGAACAGCGCGATCATGGCCGGCAGCCACAAGGACAGGCCGAGCAGCCCGAGGCCGACGGTCCAACGCATGGGCGCGGGCCATTTGGGGAGGAGGGGGGTCTTGCCGAACATCCTGGCTCCACATGTTGCCCGCCGAGGGTCCCGGTGCAAGGCCGATGCGCTTCGGAGGGCATGTTTGCCGGGATTTTACGCGGTCAGGCCCTTTGGGTCAGGCCCAAAGATTGAACAGCAGCAATCCCGCGCTGAAGCCCAGCGCGCCGAAGGTCAGCAGCATCCCGAGCTGCCGCAGGATCAGCCGCTCCGGCTCGGGCGAGATGCCCAGCGCGTGCAGGATTCGCCCACCCATCGTTGCCCCGCCCAGGATGTAGAGCAGGCCCGGCGCGGTGCCGCTGGCTTCCAGCAGCAGGAGCAGCAGCAGCGTCATCGGCGCGTATTCGACGAAATTCGCCTGGGCGCGGATGGCCCGCAGCAGGCGCGGATCCTCGCCGAAGCCGAAGGACGTCCGCGCCTTCATCCGCGCGCGGATGACCAGCAGCGAAAGCAGCAGCAACAACACGCCCAGCAGGCCGGCAAACAGCGAGGTGACCGGAAAGGCGGTCATGCCAGGAAGGGCTCCAGCTCGGTCAGGAAGCCGTGCGGGTTGTCGGCGTGGAGCCAGTGGCCGGCCTTCTCCACCGTGGCGAAGCGGGCCTGCGGGAAGAGCCGGCGGAAGAGGTCGTGGTTCTCGAGGCGGATGTAGCGGCTCTGCGCCCCGGCGAGGACCAGCGTCGGCCCGTCATAGCGGCCCGCCTCGGCAAAATCCTCGATGTCGGGCATGGCGGCGGCGAGCTCGGCCAGGCCCATCTTCCAGCTTGGGACATCCGCCGAAAAATCGAGCGATTGCAGCAGGAAGGCGCGGATTCCGGCCTCGGGGATGGTGGCTTCCAGCGCGCCATCGGCGTCCTTGCGCGTCAGGCCCATCTTGAGCGTGATGGCGCGCATGGCGGCGATATAGCCGCGCAGGGAGGGCGGGTACTTCACCGGCGCGATATCGGCCACCACCAGCCGCCCGACCATCGGGCCGTGCCGCAGCGCCAGCGCCATGGCCACCTTGCCGCCCATGGAATGGCCGAGCACCGCCGGCGCGCGCATCCCACGCGCGGCGATCAGCCCGGCGATGTCCTCGGCCATATCGGCATAGGACATCCGCGCGGCATGGGGGCTCTCGCCGTGGTTGCGCAGGTCGGGCGCGAGCACGCGGTGGCGCTGGGCCAGGCGCTTCTGGATGCCGCCCCAGTTGCGGGCGGCGCCGAAAAGGCCGTGCAGGAGGAGGACCGGGCTGCCCTCGCCCATCTCGATGACGTTCAGCTTCATGGGATCAGCCTTTAGCAGCCAGGACGACGCTCAACACCACCAGACCTCCGCCGATGATGAGATCCCACCCCAGCGGCTCGCCCAGCCAGAGCACCGCCAGGGCCACGCCAAAGACCGGCACCAGCAGGAAGCCGACCGAGGCGAGGACGGCGTTGAGGTGCCGCGCCGCCTCCACATTGGCCCAGGTGCCGATCGGCGCGGCGACCAGGCCGATGAAGGCCGCGATCCAGATGGCCTGCCCCCCGATGCCGCCCCCCGCCGCGAAAGGCTCCAGCCAGAGCGCGAGCGGCAGGAGCACGACCAGCGCGGCGACGGCGAAGACCCAGGGCAGCAGCTCCATGATCGGGCGCGAGGGCGGCCGGAGGCGCGTCACCACGATGGCGATGCTCCAGAACAGGGCCGACAGCAGCAGCATCCCGTGGCCCAGCAGCACGCCCGGCGCCGACCAGTCGATGGCCCAGGGGCCCATCATGACGAGGACGCCCAGCAGGCCGACGCCCGCGGCGATCCAGCGCTGCGCGGAAACCTTCTCCTGGAGGAACCAGACGGAGAGCGGCACGAGCCAATAGATGGTCACGTTGCAGAGAATGGCGGTTCGCCCGGCGGGCACCATCGCCAGCGCCAGATGCGACAGGGCGAAGAAGCCGCCGATCTGCAGCAGCGCCAGCACGGCGATGACGATCCAGTCGCGCCGGGGCGGCAGGTGCAGGCGTCCGAAGGCGGCCATCGCCACACCCGTCGCCACCGCCGCCAGCCCGGCCCGGGCGAAGCCGAACCAGAGCGGGGTCGCGAACTGATAGGCGTGCTTCGTCAGCGGCCAGATGCCACCGAAGAACAGGACCACCAGCAGGAGGAGCTGGAGCGCCCGGCTTTGGCTCACCGATCCGGCCTAGACCGTCAGCACGATCTTGCCGATATGCTGGCTGCTCTCCATCAGCGCATGCGCCTGGGTCGCCTCGGCCAGGGGGAAGACGGCGTGGATGTGCGGGCCGGCCTTGCCCTGCTCCAGCAGCGGCCAGACCTTCTCGCGCAACGCCTCGGCGATCTGCGCCTTCTGGGCCGTGCTGCGCGGGCGCATGGTGCTGCCCGTCACGTTCAGGCGCTTCACCATGATCGGCCGCAGATCGACCTGCTCGGCCAGATGCCCGTTGAGGAAGGCGATGAGGGACAGCCGCCCGTCGAGCTTCAGGCAGCGGAGGTTTCGCGCGAAATAGGGCCCGCCCACCATGTCCAGCACGACGTCGACGAGCTTGCCGTCGGTGATGCGCTTCACCTCGTCATAGAAGTCGTGGGTGCGGTAGTTGATGGCGTGGTCGGCGCCGAATTCCAGCACCGCCTTGCACTTGTCCTCCGAGCCCACGGTCGTGATCACCGTGCAGCCGAAGGCCTTGGCGAGCTGGATCGCGGTGAGGCCGATGCCCGAGCTGCCGCCATGGATCAGCGCGGTCTCGCCCGGCTGCAGCCGGGCGCCGGCGGCATGCGGCGTGCCGAAGAGATTCGCCCAGACGGTGAAATAGGTCTCGGGCACGGCGGCGGCGCGGATCGCGTCATAGCCCTTGGGCCAAGGCAGGGTCTGGCTCTGGGGCGCGGTGCAATATTCGGCATAGGCGCCGCCATTGGTCAGGGCGCAGACCTTGTCGCCGACCTTGAAGCTCGTCACCCCGGCGCCGATCCCGACCACCTCGCCCGCGCATTCCAGGCCCAGGATCGGCGAGGCGCCGGCCGGGGGCGGATAGCTGCCGGAGCGCTGGGCCACGTCGGGACGGTTCACCCCCACCGCCTCGACCTTGATGAGCACCTCGTCGGCCGCGGGCGTGGGCACGGGCCCGGTCGCGACGGTCATCACTTCGGGGCCGCCGCCCGCGCCATGGGCGATATAGGTCATGGTCATTGGGCATACCTCCGGATTTCGCTGCAAGTTCCGCGCAGGGCCGCGGAGCGTCAAGAGAGGCGATCCAGGCGCCGGCACACAAACGTTTGTTTTATAAATGATAAGTTTCTCGCATCGGTCATTGCGCGCCGGGCAATTGCGGCGGAAACTGGGCATATATGCGCCGCCGCCTCGCCCTCGCCTTGCCCTTTCTGGCCGCCCCCGCGCTTGCGCAGCAGGCCGCGGAATGGCGCGTGGGCGCGCTCTTCCCGCTTTCGGGCGCGGCGGCCCTTCTCGGCGACGAGGCCGCCCGCGGGCTTGAACTCGCGGTGGACGAGCGCAACGCCGCCGGTGGCCGCCCCATCCGCCTCATCCGCGCCGACGTCACCGAACCCGCCCAGGCCCTGATAGAGACGCGCCGCCTCATCCAGCAGGAGCGCGCGGGCCTGCTGTTCGGCAGCGTCTCGGCCCCGATCGGCCAGGCCGTCATCCAGGCGGCGGAGGCGCTGGAAACCTGCGTCGTCGAGCTGGCCACGCCCATCGACAACCTGACCGAGCGCGGCGCCCGCCACCTGATCCGCACCGCGCCCCGCGCCACGGATTACGGCACCCTCGGCGCGGAGGCGCTGACCCGCTTCCTGCCCGGCCATCTCCATCAGCCGGCCGACGCCCTGCGCGTGGCGCTGGCCCATGAGAATGGCGGCTCGTCCGAGAGCATCGCCTTGGCCCTGGAGGCCCGGCTGCGCGAGGTGGGCATCACCGTCGCCGACCGGCTGCCCCATGCCGCCCGGTCGAGCGAGATGCCCGCCATGGTCCAGCGCCTGCGGGCCGCCGGGGTGAACGTGCTGATCCATGCGGCCGGCGAGGGCGATGCCATCTCGCTCTTCCGCGCTCTGGCCGAGGCGAACTGGCGGCCCGCGGCGGTGATCGGCGCCGGCTTCGCCTGGGGGCTGGCCGAGCTCGCCCGCGCCATCGGGCCCGGCCTGGATTCGGTCTTTGCCCTGGACGTGCCGCCCATCGAGACGGCGGACCGCTGGGCCCCGGGCGCGCGGCCCTTCGCGGAGGCCTATCAGCGCCGCTGGGGGACGCCGCCGCGCTCGGGCCTTTCGCTGGCGGCCTATGCGGGGGCGCAGCTGGTGCTGGCCCAGCCGAATCTGGAGCGCGGGCCGCTGCGGGCGGGGCTGGCCGCGCTGGATCTCCCCGAGGGGAGCCTGCCCAATGGCTGGGGCTTCCGGCTGGACGAGCGCGGGCAGAACACGCGGGCGCGGCCGGTGCTGCTGCAATGGCAGGGCGGCAAGCCGGTGGCGGTGTTCCCGGCGGAAGCGGCGGCGGCGTCGCCGGTCTAGCGGCGATTTTCAGGGCGGCTGATTGCCCCTCGCCGCATCCCCCGCCAAGTTTCTCCCCATGACCGATCTTCGCCTCGTCCTGAACCGCAATCCCGGCACGCCGGGCCTCATCACCCTGCCCGAGGGCGGCTATCGCCGCGCCCGCGCCGAGATCATGTCCTGGCCGGGCTATGCGCCCACGCCTTTGCGGCCGCTGGCTTTCGCCGGCCCCGCCAGCGTCCATTACAAGGATGAAGGCTCGCGCTTCGGCCTCGGCAGCTTCAAGGCGCTGGGCGGAGCCTATGCCGCGCTCAAGGTCATCACGGCCGAACTGGCCCGGCGCGGCGTGGCGAACAACGCGACCGGCGCGGCGCTGGAGGCCGGCGAATTCCGCGAGGCCACCCGACAGATCACCGTCACCTGCGCCACCGACGGCAATCACGGCCGTTCCGTCGCCTGGGGCGCCCAGCGCTTCGGCGCGCGCTGCGTGATCTTCGTGCATCACAACGTGAGTCAGGGCCGCCGCGACGCTATCGCCCGCTACGGCGCGGAGATCCGCGAGGTCACGGGCAATTACGACGACAGCGTTCGCGCCGCCCAGGAGACCGCCCAGGCCGAGGGCTGGTTCGTCATCAGCGACACCTCCTATCCCGGCTATACCGAGCCGCCGCGCGACGTCATGCAGGGCTATCGCCTGATGGCCGAGGAGGCGATCGGCGCGATGCCCGCGCCGCCCACGCATGTCTTCGTCCCCGGCGGCGTCGGCGGCGTGGCGGCGGCGGTGGCGGTCCAGCTGCGGGCCATGTGCGGCGCCGGCCCCCGGCTGGTCATCGCCGAGCCGGAGCGCGCCGCCTGCCTCACCGACAGCCTGGAAGCGGGCGCCTTCACCACCGTGGGCGGCGATCTCGACACCGTCATGGCCGGGCTGGCCTGCGGCGAGCCCTCGCTGCTCGCCTGGCAGGAGCTGGAGCGGAGCGCCTTCGCCTCCATGGCCCTGCCCGATTCCAAGGTGCCGGGCGCGATGCGCGCTTTGGCCGCCCAGGCGATCGAGGCGGGCGAAAGCGCCGTCGCGGGATACATCGCGCTGGAGACCGCCTGGAGCGACCCGTCCGCCCGCCAGGCGCTCGGCCTGGACGCCGAAAGCCGTGCCCTGATCTTCGGCACCGAGGGGGCGACCGACCCCGAGCTCTACAAGCTCATGCTGTCGCCCAATTTTCCTTCACGGGACTGACTTTTTAATGTCACATGGCCGCAATGAAGGGGGTCTAGTCGCCCCCGATCAATAATTTCGGGAGTGCCTTCATGCTGCGTCGTTCCCTCGGGCAGGCGGCCCTCGCCGCCGCCACCCTTCCTCTCGCCGCTCCCGCTCTGGCCCAGGGGGGGCCCATCGAACTGCAGTTCTGGCATGGGCTTCCGCAGCCGCTCGGCGGCCTGCTCGAGAAGCTGGTCGGCGACTTCAACGCCAGCCAGGCGGCTGTGAAGATCATCCCGTCCTTCCGGGGTTCCTATCCGGAGACGATGGTCGCCGCCATCGCCGCCTTCCGCGCCGCCCAGGCGCCGCATATCGTGCAGATGTTCGAGGTCGGCACCGGCACGATGATGGCCGCCGGCCGCGCGGTGAAGCCGGTCCATGAGCTGCTGACCGAGACCGGCGTGCAGATCGACTTCAACGACTTCCTGCCCGGCGTGCGCGGCTATTACGCCGCCGCCGACGGCAAGCAGATGTCGATGCCCTTCAACAGCAGCACCTCGGTCGTCTTCTACAACAAGGACATGTTCCGCCGGGCCAACCTCAACCCCGACGAGTTCCCGGCGACCTGGGAAGGCGTGGAGCAGGCCCTCCGCGCGCTGAAGGCCGCGGGCATCGAGACGCCGCTCACCACCTCCTGGCCGACCTGGCTGAACCTCGAGCAGTTCAGCGCCATCCACGACATCCCTTTCGCCACGCTGGCCAACGGCTTCGGCGGCCTGGGCACGGAGCTGCGGATCAACAACCCGCTGGTCGTGAAGCACATGACCAACCTGCAGGCCTGGGGGCGCGAGGGTCTCTACCGCTACGGCGGCCGCGACAATGCGGCCGACGCGCTGTTCCCCTCGGGCCAGGCGGCGATCACCATGGCCTCCTCCGGCCTGCGGGCGCGCATCACCAACGAGGCGCGGTTCCAGTGGGGCGTGGGCATGCTGCCCTACTTCAACGGCACGCCGCGCGCGCCGGGCAACTCGATCATCGGCGGCGCCAGCTTCTGGACGATGAACAAGGGCCCGCGCGATACGCGCTCGGCCGTCGAGTACAAGGGCGTGGCCGACTTCTACAAGTATATCAGCGGCACCGAGGTCGGCGCGAAGTGGCACATGGACACCGGCTACCTGCCGCTGACCCGCGCCATGTTCGAAGCGACGAAGAAGACCGATTTCTACCAGCGCAACCCGGGCGCCGACGTGCCGATCGACCAAATGCTGCGCGGCACGACCTCCGACAACACGCGCGGCCTGCGCCTCGGCGGTCTGATCGAGATCCGCAACATCATTCAGGAGGAGATGGAGAAGATGCTGCAGGGCCAGCAGACGCCGGAGCAGGCCATGGCGGCCGGCACCACGCGCGGCAATGTGGTGCTCCGCAACTTCGAGCGGACGAACCGGGGCTGATCGCCCTGCCGGACGGCGCGACACTGTTGTTCAACGAGGACCCCGCAGGGCTCTGCCTTGCGGGGATGGCGGGCCGCCCGGAGGTTTCATGCAGAAGAAGGTGATCTTCAAGGGCACCCTGCTGCCCTATCTGCTGCTCGCGCCGCAGTTGCTCATCACGGGCATCTTCTTCTTCTGGCCGGCGGGCCAGGCCATCTACCAGTCCTTCCTGCGCGAGGACGCCTTCGGGCTCTCCACCGAATTCGTGGGCTTCGAGAATTTCCTCGACGTGGTGCAGGACCAGACCTGGATCGACGCCGCAGGGCGGACGCTTCTCTTCTCCAGCTCGGTCGCCATCCTGGCATTGGGCTCGGCGCTGTTCCTCGCCGTGCAGGCGGACAAGCACATCCGCGGCGCGGACGTCTACAAGACGCTGCTCATCTGGCCCTACGCCGTGGCGCCGGCCATCGCGGCCGTGCTGTGGCTCTTCATGTTCCACCCGAATATCGGGCTTTTCGGCCGGATGCTGAACGGCCTCGGCGTGCCCTGGGATTACCGGCTGAACGGCAACCAGGCGATGCTGATGGTGATCCTCGCCAGCGCCTGGAAACAGGTGAGCTACAACTTCATCTTCTTCCTCGCCGGGTTGCAGAGCATCCCCAAGGCCGTGCTGGAGGCCGCCGCGATCGACGGCGCCAAGCCCGCGCGGCGCTTCTGGACGATCATCTTCCCGCTGCTCTCGCCCACGGCCTTCTTCCTGCTCGTGGTGAACCTCGTCTACGCCTTCTTCGACACCTTCGGCGTGATCCACAGCCTGACCCATGGCGGGCCCGGCAAGGCGACGGAGACGCTGATCTACCGCGTCTATACCGACGGCGTGATCAACCTGAACCTCGGCTCCAGCTCGGCGCAGAGCGTGATCCTGATGCTGCTGGTGGTGGCGCTGACCGTGGTCCAGTTCCGCTATGTCGAGCGCAAGGTGCATTACTGATGGCCGCGTCCGATCGCGTCGGCGATGGCGCCACCATGAACACGACGCTCCTCGCGGAACGCACGCGACGGAGGCAGCGGCGCGAGAAGATCGTCACCCATATCTGCCTGCTGGTCGGCATCCTGATCTTCGTCTTCCCGATCTATCTGACGGTGATCGGCTCGACGCATGACGTGAACACCATCGGCCGCGGCGACGTGCCGCTGCTGCCGGGCGGCGAGGCCGTGGCCAACTACACCCAGGCCTGGGGTGCCGGCGGCGGCCGCTATATGGGCACGCCCGCCGGGACGATGCTGGCCAACAGCCTGATGATGGCGCTGCTCATCGCCGTCGGGAAGATCGCGATCTCGCTGACCTCGGCCTATGCCGTGGTCTTCTTCCGCTTCCCGCTGCGCATGGTCTTCTTCTGGCTGATCTTCATCACGCTGATGCTGCCGGTGGAGGTGCGCATCATCCCCACCTTCCAGGTGATGGTGGATCTCGGCCTCACCAACAGCATGGCCGGCCTGGTGATCCCGCTGATCGCCAGCGCCACGGCGACGCTGCTGTTCCGGCAGTTCTTCCTGACCATTCCCGACGAATACGTCGAGGCCGCGAAGATCGACGGCGCGGGGCCCATCCGCTTCTTCATCGACGTGGTGCTGCCGCTCTCGCGCACCAACATCGCGGCGCTCTTCGTCATCCTCTTCATCTACGGCTGGAACCAGTATCTCTGGCCCCTGCTGATCGTGAACGACCGCAGCCTGGAGACGGTCGTCGTCGGCCTCACCAAGATGATCGGCACGGGCGACCAGCAGAACGAGTGGAATGTCATCATGGCGACGGCGGTCTTCGCGCTGCTGCCACCGGTGGCCGTGGTCGTGTTCATGCAGCGATGGTTCGTGAAGGGCCTGACGGAGACCGAAAAGTAATGGCCACGCTGACCCTTCGTGACGTGACGAAATCCTTCGGCGCCGTCCAGGTCCTGCACGGCGTGGACCTCGACGTGGAGGATGGCGAGATGATCGTCATCGTCGGCGCCTCGGGCTGCGGCAAGTCCACGCTGCTGCGCATCGTCGCCGGCCTCGAGACCGAGACGACGGGCGAGGTGATGATCGCCGGGCAGAGCATGAAGGGGCTGGAGCCGGCCGATCGCGACGTCGCGATGGTGTTCCAGAACTACGCGCTCTACCCGCACATGTCCGTCTTCCAGAACATGGCCTATGGCCTGAAGATCCGCGGCATGGCGAAGGACGAGATCGTCCGCCGGGTGGACCAGGCGGCCGCGCTGCTCGGCATCGGCCATCTGCTGCAACGCAAGCCGCGCGAGCTCTCCGGCGGGCAGCGCCAGCGCGTCGCCATGGGGCGCGCCATCGTGCGCGAGCCCAAGCTCTTCCTCTTCGACGAACCGCTCTCCAACCTCGACGCCAAGCTGCGCGTGGAGCTGCGCGCGGAGATCCGGCGCTTGCAGAAGCGGCTCGGCGTCACCTCGCTCTTCGTCACGCATGACCAGGTGGAGGCCATGACGCTGGGCGACCGCCTGGTCGTCATGAATGCCGGCCGCGCGGCGCAGATCGCCACCCCCATGGAGATCTGGGAAAAGCCCGCCGACACCTATGTCGCGGGCTTCATCGGCAGCCCCTCGATGAATCTGCTCTCGGCCAAGCTGGAGGCCGGCGGCGCGGCGGCGATCCTCGATGCCGGCGGGCTGCGCCTGCCCTTCGCTGATGGCCCGCGCGCGGGCGCGGCAGGACGCAAGCTGACCATCGGCATCCGGCCCGAGCATCTGCGGGTGGGCGAGGGCGGGGTCGACGTCACGGTGGAGCTGGTGGAGCCGCTGGGCGGCGAGAGCGTGCTGCACGCCAGGCTCGCCGACGGCACGCCGCTGACGGCGCGCCTGCCCGGCGCGCGTTACGTGGACGGGCCGATGCAACTCGTTCCGCTCGTGGAATCGCTGCATGTCTTCGATGGCGAGAGCGGCAAAAGGATTGAAGCGGGCGGCTGATCGCTGCACCCTCCCGGGCAAGAATTCCGGGAGTAGTCCATATCATGTTCCGCCGTCAGGCCCTCGCTCTAGGCGCGCTCGCGCCCTTCGCCGCGCAGGCGCAAACCTCCGACTGGCCCTCGCAGCCCGTGCGCCTCATCGTGCCCTTCGCGGCTGGCGGGCCGACCGACATTCCCGCGCGCCTCGTCGCCGACGAGATGGGCAAGAACCTGGCCAACCGCATCGTCGTCGAGAACCGCACCGGCTCGGGCATCATCGTCGGCACCGACATCGTGGCGAAGGCGCCCAAGGACGGGTTGACGGTTCTCTACACCACCATCGGCCATGCCGTGGTGCGGGCGCTCTTCCCGCGCGTGCCCTTCGATCCGATCGCGGATTTCGCGCCGGTCGCGCTCGTCGGCAAGGTGCCGATGGTCATGATGGTCAACAAGGATTTCCCGGCCCGCACGCTGCCGGAATTCATCGCGTTGGTCCGCGCCAATCCCGGCAAGTACGACTATGCCAGCAGCGGCAATGGCGGGGCGGTGCATCTGGCGACCGAGCTCTTCCTGCACATGGCGGGCGGGCTGCGGATGAACCACATCGCCTTCCGCGGCAGCGCGCCGGCCATGCCGGACCTGCTGGCCGGGCGCATCCCAATGCTGATCGACGTGGCCGCCGGCGCCATCCCCATCATCCAGCGCGGCGACCTGCGGCCGCTCGCCATCTCGACGACCGAGCGCAGCGCCCTGCTGCCGGACGTGCCGACCTTCATCGAGGGCGGGGTGGCGGGCTACGAGGCCTATACCTGGCACATGCTGATGGTGCCGTCCGGCACGCCGGCCCCGATCATCCGCGCGATCAATGCCGCGGCCAACCGGGCGCTGGAGGTGGAGGCGCTGCGCAACCGGCTGACCGAGATGACGGTCGAGGTCGTGCGCGGCAGCACGCCGGACAGCGCGGCGGCGTTCCTGGCGCAGGAGATCGCGAAGTGGGAGCCGGTCATCGCGGCGGCCGGCATCAAGGTGGATTGAGTCCCCGCGAACAATTCCGCGACCGTCGAGACAAGATCGATATTGATCGAGAGAGAGAATGACGCTCACCGTTCTAGAACCTGAATCCCTCTACCCGGACACCGCGCTCGAGCAGCGTATCCTGGGCGACGGCGTCCGCATCCTCACCGGCAACGCCAAGAAGTCCCTGCTGGAGCTCCCCGACGCGCTCTGCGCCGAGGTCGAGGGCCTCATGACCCTCCGCCTCGCCGTCCCCGCCGAGGCGTTGAAAAAGTTCCCGAAGCTCAAGGTCGTGATCCGCATGGGCGTGGGCTACGACCGCGTGGACCGCGCCGAATGCGCGCGCCGCGGCATCACCGTCTGCAACGTGCCCGACTACGGCACGCAGGAGGTCGCCGACACCGCCATCGCGCTGACCGTGGCACTTCGCCGCGGGCTAGTGCTGCACCACGACGCCCAGCGGCAGGACCCGCCAGCGGCCTGGGGCGTGATCCAGAACCCCATCGTCCGTCGCTTCGAGGCGCAGACCTTCGGCGTGCTCGGCCTGGGGCGCATCGGCACGGCGGCAGCGCTGCGGGCCAAGGCGCTCGGCTTCAAGGTCGCCTTCTTCGACCCCGCCCTGCCCAACGGCGCCGACCGCGCGATCGGCGTGCAGCGCATGGAGAGCCTGGAGGCGCTGATGGCCGTCTCCGACGTGCTCTCCATCCACTGCCCGCTCACGCGCAACACGCGCGGCCTGGTCGGCGCGAAGGAGCTGGCGCTGCTGCCTAAGAACGCGGTGGTGATCAACACGGCGCGCGGCCCGATCCTGGACATCGACGCGCTGGAGGCCGCTTTGCGCTCCGGCCATGTCGCGGCGGCGGGGCTGGACGTGATCCCGGTCGAGCCGCCGGTCGAGCCCGTGCCGGGGCTGCTCCAGGCCTATCGCGCCAAGGAGCCCTGGCTGATGGGCCGGCTGGTGATCATGCCCCACGTCGCCTTCCACAGCCCCGAGGCCTGGGACGACATCCGCCTGAAGTCCGTCGAGACGATGCGCGACGTCCTCGTGCGCGGCCTGAAGACCAACGTCATCCCGCCCGAGAGCGATTGATCGGGGTCTGGGGCCTTTCGGCCCCAGCGGGTTTCAGGGCAGCGCCCTGAGCCTTTCTTCCAGCGCGGCGCCGAGCCCCACGCTCGGCGCCGGCTGCATCGCAATAGCGCCGGTCCGCGCCTGATGCGCCGCTTCCAGCGTCACCCGCAGGCAGTCCAGCACCGGCACGCTCACCCGTGGCTGGAGGCGCTCTGCCAGCCCCACCAGCCCCGCCCCGCCGAGCACCACCACCTCCGCCCCGGCGGCCACCTGTTCTTCCGCGGCCTCGGCCAGCAATTCCAGCGCGCGCTCCGGCTCGCGGGCGATCATGTCGCCGGTGGGCGTGACGGCGGCGATCCGAACCTGCTCGACCGAATAGCCGCGCAGCAGCGCGAATTCCCGCAGCATGGGCACCCAGGCCGCCCCGCCCGTCAGCAGCGCCACGCGCGGCGCCAGGCGCAGGGCGGCGGGAATGGAGGTATCCGCCAGACCAAGGACGGGGATCGGCAACATCTCCCGCGCGGCGTCGAGGCCGGGATCGCCGAAGCAGGCGATGATCGCGGCGTCGAAGCCCTCGGGGTTGGTCGCCCCCACGTGCTCGGCCAGCAGGTCCAGCACGGCATGGGCGGCGATGGCCGAGGCGGCGCGCGTGGCGATGTAGCGCGCGCCGAAGCGGGCCGTGGCGGGCACGATCTCGTCGCCGCACATCGCGCGGGCCGCGACGGCAAGCTTTTCGGTAATCGCGGCATCGGTGTTGCCGTTGAGGAGGAGAAGCTTCATCGGCGCGCAGTTCTCCCCGTGGAGTGGGCAAAGGCAAGAACAAAGCGATGAATCCGCCGCGGCAACGGCCTTGCCCGGCTGAGGGGCAACCGCGCGACTCCATACCGCGTTCCTGCCCTACGGACGCCGCGAGAGCTCGGCGCGCCGGAAGGCAGGACCTATATGGCACGCATCCTGGTGGTAGAAGACGAGATCCTCACCCGCTTCAGCCTGGCCCATTGGCTGCGGGACCAGTCGCATGAGGTGATGGAGGCCGGGACCGGCGACGAGGCCGCCGGCATGCTGAATTCCATCCCCCAGATCGACCTCGTCATCACCGATATCGAAATGCCGGGCCAAGTGGATGGGCTCGGCCTCGCCCGGCAGGTGCGCGACACCAGGGCCGGGCTGCCGGTGATCCTCGTCTCCGCGCGGGACGAAGGGCCTGAGATCGCCAGGCTCGCCGCCGCCTTCTTCCGCAAACCTTATGACCTGAATCGGGTCTCCGCTTTGGTGGGCCGCCTCGTGCCGGCGAGAGACGGGGCGCGCCCGGCGTGACCGGGGGGGTGCTCCCCCCTCCCCAAGCCGTGAAGCGTGACCAGTTGCAGGGGGTCATAAAGGATCGATCGCCATGACCGTCTCCACCTACCGCCTCTGCGTGCCCGTCTTCAGGCGTGGCCTCACTGTGCTGGCACATGCGCTGACCAAGGCGGAAGCCTTCGCGGGCGATAAGCCGGACGCCGTCCTCCACGCCCGCCTCGCGCCGGACATGCTCTCCTTTTCGGCGCAGATCCAACGCGCCAGCGACACCAGCAAGAACGCCATCGGCCGCATCCTGGGCACCACGCCGCCCGCCATGCCCGACGAGGAAAAGACCTTCGCCGAGCTCCAGGCCCGCATCGCCAGGACCATCGCCTATCTGGACGCCCAGGACGCGGCGGCGATCGATGCCCGCGCCTCGGCCGAGGTCTCGCTGAAGTTCGGCACGCTCGCCGCCACCTTCACGGCCGACGAGTACCTGCTGCAATTCGCCCTGCCGAACTTCTACTTCCATGTGACCACGGCGCACGCGATCCTGCGGCATCTGGGGGTGGCCATCGGCAAGAAGGACTACCTGGGCGCCTTCTGAGGGAGGCCTCTCGCCGGGCCCGTCACCCCGCCTCGACCTGAAGGCCCTCGCGCCGCACGACCTCCGTCCATTTCCGCGTCTCGGCCGCGACGAAATCGGCGAAGGCCTCCGGGCTCAGCCTCAGCGGCACCCCGCCCAGATCGGCGAAGCGGCGCTGCGTGTCCGGCAGGTCGAGCCAGGCGTTGATCTCGGCGTTCATCCCCTGGACCACCGCGTTCGGCAGCCCCGCCGGCCCGAAGATGCCGAACCAGGTGTTCACCTCGTAATTGGCGAGTTCCGGCATGGTCTCACGCATGGCCGGCACCTCGGGCAGCTGCGTGCTGCGCTCCTTGCTGGTCACGGCCAGCGCGCGCACGCGCCCGGAGCGGATGTGCTCGATCACGCCGGTCAGATTGTCGATGAGGAAGTTCACATGGCCCGCCAGCAGATCCACCTGCGCGGGCCCCGAGCCGCGGAAGGGCACATGGATGGCCTCGGCGTTCAGCATCTGCAGCATCAGCACGGGCGAGAGATGCGTGGACTGCCCCACCCCCGTCGAGGCGAAGCTGATCCGGCCCGGCTGCCCGCGGATCAGCGCCGTCAGCTCGGCCACGCTGCGCGCCGGCACGTCGTTGTTCACCACCAGCACGTTCGGCCCGGTGATGGTGCCCGCGATCGGGATGACCTGCTCGGGCCGGTACTGAAGGTTCCGCACCAGCGAATAGGCGATGGCCTGCGGCCCGATATTGCCCGACATGATCGTGGAGCCGTCAGGCCGCGCGCGCACCATCTCCAGCGTGCAGATCGTACCGCCGGCGCCGGCGCGGTTCTCGGCGACGACCGAGATCCCCCAGCGCGACTGAAGCCGTGGCGCGAGCAGCCGCGCCATGATGTCGGTGGTGCCGCCCGGCGCGGCGGCCACCAGCATCCGCACCGGCTGGGCCGGCTTCCAGTCCTGCGCCCGGGCTGTCAGCAGCGGCGCGGCGGCGAGCGGCAGGGCCAGCGCGGCCCTGCGGGTTGTGTCTTGCATGTTCTTTCCTCCCTGGTTCCTTGCCCGGGAGGATGGCGGGTTCCGGCCGCTCAGGACACATCCATCTGCAGGCCCTCGCGCTGGATGACCCCGCGCCACTTGGCGATCTCGCTGTTCACGAAACCGGTGAACTGCTCCGGCGTGCCCCAGAGCGAGGTGCTGCCGATCTGCGCCACGCGCGCCTTGAAGTTGTCCGTCTCGGCGAGAATGCGCATCTGCTCGTTCAGCGACTGGACGGCGGCCGTCGGGGTGCCTGCCTTGTAGAACTTGCCGAACCAGGTGTTCACCTCGAAATCGGCCAGCTGCGGCATGGTCTCGCGCAGCGCCGGCACGTCCGGCAGCTGCGGATTCCGCTCGGCGGAGGAGACCGCCAGGGCGCGCACCCGCCCGCCGCGGATCTGCTCGATCCCGCTCGAGAGATTGTCCCACATGTACTGGATGTTGCCCGCCACCAGCTCGATCGCCGCCGGCCCGGCGCCGCGGAAGGGCACATGGATGCCCTCGGTTCCCGTGAGCTGGCTGAACCAGACCGAGGTGAGATGCCCACTCTGCCCGATGCCGGGCGAGCCATAGGACAGCTTGCCGGGATTGGCCTTCAGATGCGCGACCAGCTCCGCCACGTTGTTGGCCGGGACCGAAGGGTGGACGACCAGCACGTTGGGGCCGCGCACGCTGCCCGCGACGGGGATGAACATCTCCGGCGTGAAGGGATAGTTCCGGTAGAGCGAATAGCCGATGCCCTGCGGGCCGATATTGCCCGAGAGGATCGCGTGGCCATCGGCCGGCAGGCGAAGGAATTCCTGCGTGCCGATGATGCCGCCTGCGCCGCCCCGGTTCTCAACCACGGCCGACTGGCCCCAGGCGTTGGTGAGGTGCTGGCCCAGGAGGCGCGCCATCATGTCCGCCGTGCCGCCGGCCGCCGCCGGGCAGATGATCCGCACCTGCTGGGTCGGGCGCCAGTCAGCGGCGCGGGCGGAGGTGATGGCGGGGATGGACAGCGGCAGCGCCAGCGCGGCGCGCCGGGTGATAGCGGACATTCTTCTGCTCCTGCGGACTTGGACGTTGTCCGCAGGATAGCGGAAATTTCCTGGAGCCAGATAGCCGGCGCCGCGCGACGTTGCGCTAGGCGGAGAAGAACTGCGCCAGGCGGGCCCGCAGCGGCTTGGGCCGCAGCTCCGCGTCATAGGGATGGCCGCGCGTCACGACACCGTCCCGCCGCGCCACGCCGGGCTCCAGGACCAGCCAGGAATCGCGGTCCGTCAGGCCCCAGGTGAGGAAGCTGCGCACCCCTCCGTCGCGCGACGCCTGGAGGAAGGCACCCGCATATTCGGCCACGGCGGCATCGCGGCCCTCGATCGTCGGCGCCAGCACATCCGGTTCGCGCACATCGAGCTCGGTGATCAGCACCGCCAGGCCGAGCGCGCGCAGCGCGCGCAGGAAGGCGACATAGGGTTCCGGCCGGAAGGGCTCGCGCATCTGCAGATGGCCCTGGATGCCGATGGCGTCGAGCGGGCAGTTCCGCTCCAGCAGCCCGCGCACCACGCGAAGCAGGCTGTCCCGTTTGGCCTGGGCCCAGGGCGTGTCGGAATAGACGGCGAATTCGTTGATCGTCAGGCGCAGCGTCGGGTCGGCCTGGCGGGCGATCCGCAGGGCGCGCTCGACATAGCCGGGGCCGAGCGCGGCGAGCCACGGGGTGGGCCGCAGATCGCCGGAGCCGGGGGTGGGATTGTCGCCGCCGGGCGGGGCGGCGATCACCTCGTTCACCACGTCCCAGTCGCGGATGCCGGCGCGCGTCTCGGCGAGCACCGTGGTGATATGCGTCTCGAGAATCTGCTGCGCCTGGCTTTGCCCTTCGGCCAAAGCGGGGGCGAGCCATCGTGGCATGGCCTCGTGCCAGAGCAGCGCGTGGCCCCGCACGCGCTGGTTCTGGGCCTGGGCGAAGCGCATCACAGCGCGCAGCGGCTCGAACTCGAAGCGGCCGCGCTCGGGCTGGATCACGTCCCACTTGCCCTCCCACTCCGGCACGATCAGGTCCGCCTCGCGGGCGACGAGGGCGGAGAGGATGGGGTCCGCCTCCAGCTTCTCGCTGCGCACGGCGGTGCCGAAGCTCATGCCGCGGGCGCGGGCCAGTTCGCGCAATCCCGGAGCGGAGCTCTGCGCGACGGCGGTGCAGCCGAGGGGAAGGGTGCCGGCGAGACCGAGAAGGACACGCCGTTGCACGGTCAGGCGGCTTGCCGGATCGGAGTGCCCTGGGCGGACAGCATCTTGAAGAACTTGTCGCGTTTCCAGACGAGCAGCCGCCAGCCGAGCCGAGCCGACAGATGGGCGATCCGCCCATGCGGATTGAGCCCGACCGACTTGAAGATCATGCTCGTGCTCCGCTCGATGTGGCGGAAGCGATAATAGCTCATCGCGCGGCCCATATAGCCGGCGGAACAGCGGTCGTGCTCATAGGGCACGCCCGGCGCGTCGTTGCTGCAATGGAAGGCGAAGGCGAGCTCGTCGTCCTCGCTCTCGCCGATGCGGCCCAGAGCGACGCGCAGCCGCTTGGTGACGGAGAGCTTCTCGCGCGCCAGGTAGCGCTTCATGTGATCGTAGAAGAGCTTGAAATGCCGATACTCATCGGCCGCGATCAGACGGCAGATCTCCTTCAGCACCGGCTCTTCCGAGGCTTCGCCGAGGGCGGTGTAGTAGCTGGAGGTGCCGGTCTCGACCATGCAGCGGGCGATCAGCTCGCCCGTGAGGGAGCCGCGCAGCGAGGCGTCGGCCTTCACATCGATGGTATAGCCCGCCCGGTATTTCTCGAAGGAGGCCATGTAGTCGAATTCGGGATCGGCCAGGCTGGCCCAGCGGCCCAGAGCGTCGCCGTGCTGGACCTCCTCGACGGCCCAGTTGTCGGTCGCCTGGGCGAAGTCGGGATCATCGCGAAAGACGCTCTTCAGGTAGAGCGCATAGTCGTCGCCGTTGCGCTCGACCATGGCGGCCGCCTTGACGAGGGGTATGACCTCGGGATCGACCTTGGAGGGGTCGAAGCGGTCCCAGGCCACCTGCTCGATCGTCCAGTGCTTCATGCCACCAACTTTTGGAAATGCCCCCTAAGCCCCGGGCCGAATCGACCCAGGGAGGTCACGCTCCCTTGTCCCGCTCTGCAGAAATGCGGGAAGAAGAATGGAATTTCAAGCGGCTTCGGCGGAAGCCAGCATGGCGCGCATGGCGAGAAGCTTCGCCATCGCCGCGTCGCGGCGCTCGGGCGAGTCCATCGTGGCCGCCATATAGGCGGCATCCGCCTCGGCGATGCGCCGCTCGGCCTCGGCCTTGGAGAGTTCGACGACCGGCGTGGCCTCGTCGGCCAGGACCGTGACGCGCTCGGGCGTGATCTCGGCGAAGCCGCCGGCCACGAAGAGACGGTCGACATCCTTGCCGCCCTCGATCACGCGGATGACGCCGCCGCGCAGGGCCACGATCATCGGCGCATGGCCGGGCAGCACGCCCATCTCGCCCTCGGCGGCGGGGATGACGACCATCTCCACCTGACGGGAGAGGAGCAGCTTTTCCGGCGAGACCAGTTCGAGTTGGAAGGTGGCCATGCGAATTCCCCGTCAGTCGATCGGCGCGTTTGAAAGATCGCCCATGAAGCGCCGTACTTCAGTACGCCGGCCGCGAGCGGCCGGCGTCAACCTAATCCTCAGGCGGCCTGCTTGAGGGTCTCGGCCTTCTTCACGGCCTCTTCCACGGTGCCGACCATGTAGAAGGCGGCCTCGGGAAGGTGGTCGTACTCGCCGGCGCAGATGGCGGCGAAGCTGCGGATCGTGTCCTCGAGCTTCACGAACACGCCCGGCGTGCCGGTGAAGACCTCGGCCACGTGGAAGGGCTGGCTGAGGAAGCGCTGCAGCTTGCGGGCACGCGCCACGACCAGCTTGTCCTCTTCCGACAGCTCGTCCATGCCCAGAATGGCGATGATGTCCTGCAGGGACTTGTAGGTCTGCAGGATCTTCTGGACCTCACGGGCCGTGTTGTAGTGCTCGTTGCCGACCACGCGGGGATCCATGGCGCGCGACGTGGAGTCGAGCGGATCAACGGCGGGGAAGATGCCCAGCTCGGCGATCGAACGGTTCAGCGTCGTCGTGGCGTCAAGGTGCGCGAAGGAGGTCGCGGGGGCCGGATCGGTCAAGTCGTCGGCGGGCACGTAGATGGCCTGCACCGAGGTGATCGAGCCCTTCTTCGTGGAGGTGATGCGCTCCTGCAGGGCGCCCATGTCCGTCGACAGCGTAGGCTGATAGCCCACGGCCGAGGGAATGCGGCCCAGCAGGGCGGACACTTCCGCGCCCGCCTGCGTGAAGCGGAAGATGTTGTCGATGAAGAACAGCACGTCCTGGCCCTGCTCGTCGCGGAAGTACTCCGCGATGGACAGGCCCGAGAGGGCGACGCGGGCGCGCGCGCCCGGCGGCTCGTTCATCTGGCCATAGACCAGGGCAACCTTGGAACCTTCGGTCGTGCCGTCGCCGAGCTTGATGACGCCCGCATCCACCATCTCGTGGTAGAGGTCGTTGCCCTCGCGCGTGCGCTCGCCGACGCCGGCGAAGACGGACACGCCGCCGTGGCCCTTGGCGATGTTGTTGATCAGCTCCTGGATGGTCACGGTCTTGCCCACGCCGGCGCCGCCGAAGAGGCCGATCTTGCCGCCCTTGATGTAGGGGGCGAGCAGGTCGATGACCTTGATGCCGGTGACCAGGATCTCCGCGCTCGTCGCCTGCTCGTCGAAGGAGGGCGCCTCGCGGTGAATCGGGTAGTACATCGTGGCATCGACCGGGCCGCGCTCGTCGATCGGCTCGCCGATGACGTTCAGGATGCGGCCCAGCGTGCCGGGACCGACGGGGACCATGATGCCCTTGCCGGTGTCGGTCACTTCCGTGCCGCGGACGAGGCCGTCCGTGGTGTCCATGGCGATGCAGCGCACGGTGCGCTCGCCGAGATGCTGCGCCACTTCGAGGACGAGCTTCTGCTCGCCGATCTGCAGCGTCAGCGCGTTCATGATCGCGGGGAGCTCGGCGGGGAACTGCACGTCCACCACGGCGCCGAGCACCTGCGTCACCTGACCGACATTGTTCTTCATCGCCCGGATTCCTTCGTCATGCGGCGCTTAAAGGGCTTCGGCACCCGAGATGATCTCGATCAGCTCGCGGGTGATGTTGGCCTGGCGCGTACGGTTGTAGTTCAGCGTCAGCTTGTTGATCATCTCGCCCGCATTGCGCGTGGCGTTATCCATGGCCGTCATGCGGCTGCCCTGCTCGCCGGCCGCCGATTCCAGCAGCGCGCGATAGACCTGGATGGCCAGGTTCTGCGGCAGCAGCTTCGCGAGGATCTCTTCCTCGGTCGGCTCGAATTCGTACAGCGCCGGGGCGCCCCCAGGGAGAGCCTCGGTCGGCGCGGACTGAACGATCTCAGGCATCGGCGCGGGGATGAGCTGCTGCTCGACCGGCGTCTGGCTGATCACGTTCTTGAAGCGGTTGTAGATGAGGGTGCAGACGTCATAGCCGCCCTCCTCCAGCATCTCCGTGACCTGGCTCGCGATCTCGGACGCATCCTCGAAGCCGATGCGCTTCTTGCCGGCGAAGCTAATCTCGCCGATCACCCGGCTCGCCAGCTCGCGCTTGAGGTAGCTCGCGCCCTTGCGGCCGACCGTCAGCAGCTTGACCGTCTTGCCTTCGGCTTCGAGCGCGCGGACGCGATTGCGGGCGAAGCGGCCCACATTGGTGTTGAAGGCGCCGGCCAGGCCGCGATCGGCCGTGACGACGACCAGCAGGTGCACCTTGTCCGCGCCCGTGCCGACCAGCATCTTCGGCGCGTCGGGGCTGCCGACGACCGAAGCGCCAAGCGAGGCGAGCATGCGCTCCATCCGCTCGGCATAGGGCCGCGCGGCTTCCGCCTGGGACTGGGCACGGCGGAGCTTGGCGGCGGCCACCATCTTCATGGCCTGCGTGATCTTCCGCGTGGACTTCACGCTGTTGATCCGCAGGCGGAGGCTTTTCAGGGTCGCCATGTCAGTTGGTCTCCGCCGGGTCTAGCTTGGCGTTCAGGCGAAGGACTTGGAGAAGCCGTCGAGGAACGCGATCAGCTTGGCCTCAACGTCCTTCTTGATCTCGCGATCGTTCCGGATGCTGGCCACGATGTCGGGCGCGCTCGCCTTCAGCTCGCTCAGCAGGCGCGTCTCGAACTCGCCGACCTTGTTCAGGGGCAGCTTGTCGAGATAGCCGCGCGTGCCGGCGAAGATCGCGATGACCTGCTCTTCGACGGGGACGGGCTTGAACTGGGGCTGCTTGAGCAGCTCCGTCAGGCGCGCGCCGCGGTTGAGCAGGGCCTGGGTGGAGGCGTCCAGATCCGACGAGAACTGCGCGAAGGCCGCCATCTCGCGGTACTGCGCCAGCTCCAGCTTGATCTTGCCGGCCACCTGCTTCATCGCCTTGATCTGCGCGGCGGAACCGACGCGGGAGACCGAGAGGCCGACGTTCACGGCGGGGCGGATGCCCTTGAAGAAGAGCTCCGTCTCCAGGAAGATCTGGCCGTCGGTGATCGAAATCACGTTCGTCGGAATGTAGGCGGACACGTCGCCAGCCTGCGTCTCGATGACCGGCAGCGCCGTCAGCGAACCATTGCCGAAATCGTCGCCCATCTTCGCCGCGCGCTCGAGCAGGCGGGAGTGCAGATAGAACACGTCGCCCGGATAGGCCTCGCGGCCCGGCGGACGGCGCAGCAGCAGCGACATCTGGCGATAGGCGACGGCCTGCTTGGACAGATCGTCGTAGAAGATGACCGCATGCTTGCCGCTGTCGCGGAAGAACTCGCCCATGGCGCAGCCGGTGTAGGGCGCCAGGAACTGCATCGGCGCCGGATCGGAAGCGGTGGCGGCAACGATGATCGAATATTCGAGCGCGCCGTTCTCTTCCAGCGTCTTCACGAGCTGGGCGACGGTGGAGCGCTTCTGGCCGATCGCGACGTAGATGCAATAGAGCTTCTTGCTCTCGTCATCGCCCGCGTTGATCGTCTTCTGGTTGAGAATGGTGTCCACGATCACGGCGGTCTTGCCGGTCTGGCGGTCACCGATGATCAGCTCGCGCTGGCCACGGCCGATCGGGATCAGGGCGTCGATCGCCTTGATGCCGGTCTGCATCGGCTCATGCACCGACTTGCGCGGGATGATGCCGGGCGCCTTCACCTCGGCGCGCATGCGCACGACGTCGGTGAGCGGGCCCTTGCCGTCGATGGGATTGCCGAGGCCGTCGACCACGCGGCCGAGCAGGCCCTTGCCGACGGGCACGTCCACGATGGCGCCGGTGCGGCTGACCGTGTCGCCCTCACGGACGGAAATGTCGGAGCCGAAGAGCACGATACCGACATTGTCGGTCTCGAGGTTCAGCGCCATGCCCTTGATGCCGGAAGCGGGGAATTCCACCAGCTCGCCGGCCATCACGTTCTGCAGGCCGTAGACTCGCGCGATGCCGTCGCCGACCGTCAGCACGGTGCCGACCTCGGCCACGTTGGCATCAGCGTCGAAGCCCGCGATCTGCTGCTTCAGGATCTCCGAAATCTCGGCCGGACGGATTTCCATCTCAGGCGGCTCCCTTCATAGCGAATTGCATGCGCTGCAGTTTGGACTTGAGGCTGTTGTCGTAGAGGCGCGAACCGATCCGCACGATGAGCCCGCCGAGGATGGCGGGGTCCAGCGTCTCGGCCAGCTTGACGCCGGAGATTCCGCTTTCCGTCATCCGCGCGACGATCTGGGCGCGCTGCGTGTCGGTGAGCGGGAAGGCGGTGGTCACATGCGCGATCTGCTGGCCGCGACGCTCGGCGAGCTTCGCGCCGAAGGCGACGGCCACGGAGGGCAGCAGGTTCAGGCGGCGATTGGCGATCATCACGCCGACCAGCTTGCGAACCTCGTCGCCGATCTTCGCGGACTGCACGATGGCGCTGAGCATCTTCTGCTGCTGCGCCGCGCCACGTCGCGGATCGGCGATGAAGGCCCGGAAGGCGGCATCATCGCGATAGATGGAGTACAGCCCCTCGACATCGGTCGCGATACGATCGAGGGCGCCGGGATCGGCCTGCCTCGCATCGTCAGCCAGGCCCAGCAGGGCCAGGGCGTAGCGCTCGGCGACACCACCGGTCTGGGGCGCGCTCGGGGAAATGGTCTCGACGGCCACCATGCTGTCCCGGTTCAAAGGTTTGAAGCCAGGAGTTTCCTGGCGAAGCGAGGCGGCTCTATCATACGCATGAAGACACGGCAACCAAGCGAGCCCTACTGTTTCACCGCCGATTTCAGAAGATTCCAGCCGCCGCGCAGCGCCCTGTTGGCCTCGACGAGCGCGGAAGGGCTTGCGCCTTCGTCACGCAGGCGCTCGTTGCGGGCCCGGCGGGCGGAATCCAGCTCCCCCGCCACGCGCTCCCAGAGGGTGTCGATGTTCCAGCCGGCGGCGCCCTCGGGCAACGCAAGCGGGATGACGGACTCGGCGGGCAGGAGCAGCGTCGTGGCCACCGCATCTCGCGCGGCGCGGATGCTGGCCGCCTTGGGGCCGGCGGGCTTCTCCAGGTCATAGGGCGGCTTCCATTCGGCCACCGGGCGCAGCAGGTCCGCATGGGTCATGGCGACAAGGACCGGCGGCGGACGGCTGCGCCGCTGCTCGGCGGCCCAGTTGCGCAGGACCTCCAGCGCGGCGACGTCCTGCGCGCGGCCGGGCTGGGTCGCGGAGGCGACCCATAGGATCATATCAGCCCGCTCGGCCTCGCGCAGGAAGCGCTTGGCGTCGGGGAGCGGGGGCATGTCGGCGATGTTCAGCGCCGGGCGGCCCTCGACCGAGACGAGATGCTCGCGCACCGGCCCCTCGCTGGGCAGAGCGCCGACATGGGCGCGGGCCGCGCCGGCCAGGGCGTTGAGCAGCGAGGTCTTTCCGGCATTCGCCTGACCCACCAGCAGCAGGCGCGGCGGGGTCTCGGGCGCGGCGGCCTCGGCATCGACTCGGGCCAGCTCGGCCAGCTCGATGGAGGACAGGCGCAGGCGGCCGGAATACAGGTCGATCGCCGCCCGGCCCGTCTCGTGGATGAGCTTGGCGGTGGCCGCGCGGCGCAGGTTGTTGCCCAGGAAACCGCCCGTGGCGCCGAAGGCCAGGCGCTGCCCTTCCTGCGCCACGGCCTGGATCGGGTTCGCGGCGGCGCGGGCCACGCGATAGATCGTCTCGCCCACGTCATAGGCCATCTGGGCCGCTGCGCCGTATCGGTCCACGAGCCGCTGGAGCCAGAGCGCGTCGCTGATGCGGATGCGCTTGGAGCCGGGCAGCTCGATCACCCAGCGGCGCAACCGGTGCGCCACCTGCTCCGTCACCAGCAGGGCCTCGGGCAAAGTGACGCGGGCCATGGGGTCCGTCTCGCCCGGATGGAAATGCGCGGCGACCAGGGCGATGGTCTGGCGGGACAGCGCCTCGGCCCGATCCAGCGCGTCGAAATCGAGGGGCTTGGCCTCCTCGGCGAAGCGGAGAACCTTGGCCCAGGCCTCGGCCTCCTCGGTGTCCCAGCCCGATTCGGGGCGGTCCTCGCCCGCCGCCAGAGCGGCGGCGCGGGTGCGGGCGCGGCGGCGCAGCAACACGCGAATCGGCCAGCCGATCAGGCCGAGCGCGGCGGCGCCGATCGCCCATTCCAGGACGCGGTGATTCTCCCACAGCCAGACGAGGCCCAGGCCGAAGAGCGAGAGCCAGGGCAGCGCCAGCAGCACGGCCAGCACGAGCTCCAGCCAATAGCGGCGCGCCCAGGTCATGCCCGGCCCCTCTTGGCCCGCCAGGCGCGGAAGGCGTCGCGATAGGCCTGGCGGACCTCCTCATCCGGGGCCGATTGCCCGGTCCGGGCGGCGCGCAGGAAGACCAATGCGGCCTCGCCCGTGCCGGCGGTGAAGGCGGCGGCGGTGCCGGCGTTGAGCGCCATGCCGGCGGCCGTGCCCAGCACCGGGATCAGCTTCACCGCCTCGGCCACCAGGAAGCGGGCACCGAACCAGCCGAGGGTGCCCACCCCCAGGCTGCCGGCGAAGGCGCCGAAGAGGCTCGGCGTCCACTCCACCTCGTAGCGGCGGGCGAGGCGGTTCAGCATGGCGCCCTGCATGGCCGCGAGCCCGGCCATTCCCGCGAGAGGAATGGGCACGGCCCCGGCCGCGGCGGCCAGAGCGACATAGGCATAGACGGTGCGCCGGGCGGCGCGCTGGCGGCCGTCATTGCCCTCGTCGGCGCGGGCGGCGTGCAGCGAGTCGAGCGCCTCGGGCAGCGCGGCCTCCAGGGCGGCGTCCAGCGCGTCCAGCCGATAGGCCGCCGGCTCGAAGCCGTCGGAGGGCTGGGTGAAGTCGAGCGGCACGAAGGCCGGCGGATCCTCGCCGGGCAGACCCCGGAAGAGGCCGCGCTGATAGGCCAGTGCATCGGCGAGCGACTCGGGCAGCTGGCCTTCGTCGAAGGTCTCGGGATGGCCCGTGCCGGGGCGATAGCGGCGGTGCAGGCCGGTCTGGGCGACCACCAGCGGCCAGTCCGGATGGCGGCGGCGCGCCTGGCGCAGCACGGTCATCACCGGCTCCTGCGCGGGGTCGTCCACCTGCATCACGGCGAGGAGAAGATGCGCCTGGGACTCGCACCAGGCGATGTCCTCGTCCGCGTCATAGCCCGCCTCCTCCAGCCCGCGCGTGTCGAGGAAGCGCAGGAAGGGCGCCTCCTCCGGCACGTCGTAGAAGGAGGCCTGGCGGGTGCAGGGCTGGTAGCCCTCGCCGATCTCGGCGCGGGGATCGCCGGTCAGGGCGGAGACGATGGCGGTCTTGCCGGCGCCGGTCTTGCCGATGAGCCAGATGACGGGGGCGGCGGACCGCGCCTGCTCCCGCATCTTCTTCTGCGCCGCATCGAGGTCCGAGGCGAAGAGCGCGGCCTTCACCTCGTCCCAGAGCTTCGCGAGCCTCCGCAAACCGATGGGTGGGATCATTCTGGAGGGGTTTTCCGCGGCATTTCAGTCCCTACAACCCCTCCGGACGCTCACGGTCACGCGCTACAGCGCGACGTGGAATTCCGCGGCGGTCTTGGACTTCAGCTCGTCCAGGGTCACCTCGGGCGCCAGCTCGATCAGGCGCATGCCCGCATCGCCCCGCCGGTCGATGCGGAAGACCGCGAGCTCGGTGATCACCATGTCCACGACGCGCGATCCCGTCAGCGGCAGCTCGCATTGCTTGAGGAGCTTGGGGACGTCGCCCTTGGCCGTGTGCTCCATGAGCACCACCACGCGCTTCACGCCGGCGACGAGATCCATGGCGCCGCCCATGCCCTTCACCATCTTGCCGGGGATCATCCAGTTCGCGAGGTCGCCGTTCTGGGCCACCTGCAGCGCGCCGAGGATCGACAGGTCGATATGCCCGCCGCGAATCATGGCGAAGCTGTCGGCGCTGCTGAAGATGCTGGTGGTCGGCAGCATCGAGACGGTCTGCTTGCCGGCGTTGATGATGTCCGGGTCCTCGGTGCCTTCCAGCGGGAAGGGGCCGATGCCGAGCATGCCGTTCTCGCTCTGCAGCTGGACGGAGATGCCTTCGGGGATGTGATTGGCCACCAGCGTGGGAATGCCGATGCCGAGATTGACGTAGAAGCCGTCCTCGAGCTCACGGGCGGCGCGGGCGGCCATCTGGTCGCGGTTCCAGGGCATGTTCGTCTCTCCTCAGGCCGCTTTGCGCACGGTGCGGTTCTCGATCAGCTTCTCGTAACCCTCGGGGAGGACCACGATCCGCTTCACGTAGACGCCCGGGGTGATGATGTGGTCGGGGTCGATCTCGCCGACGGGGACCAGGTGCTCCACCTGGGCGACGGTCATCTTCGCGGCCGTCGCCATCATCGGATTGAAGTTCCGCGCGGTGCGCCGGTAGACGAGGTTGCCCTCGGTATCGGCCTTCCAGGCATGGACCAGGGCCACGTCGGCCACGATGCCGCGCTCCATCACATAGGTCTCGCCGTCGAAGACCTGGGTGGGCTTGCCCTCGGCCACGGCCGTGCCGACGCCGGTCTTGGTGAAGAAGGCCGGGATGCCGGCGCCGCCGGCGCGGATTCGCTCGGCCAGGGTGCCCTGGGGATTGAACTCGATCTCGAGCTCGCCGGCCAGGAACTGGCGGGCGAATTCGGCGTTCTCGCCGACATAGCTGGCGATCATCTTCTTGATCTGGCGCGTGCGCAGCAGCTTGCCGAGGCCCACATCGTCGATGCCGGCATTGTTGGAAACGACCGTAAGGTCCTTCACGCCGGATTCCTTGACCGCCTCGATCAGGACGGCAGGAATGCCGCAGAGGCCGAAGCCCCCGGCATGGATGGTCATCCCGTCCTTCAGCAGCCCGGCCAGTGCGGCCGTGGCATCCGGATAGACCTTCTTCGGCATATGATCGTCCCCTCAATCGGTGACGCGGAGGCTAGCCGCGCCGCAGCATTCGCGAAAGGCCGCGCAGAAATCGGGGGGATGGGGGATTGCGGCCTCCGAATGGCGTGGCTATAGGACCGACCACCCCAGGGGGGCCATAGCTCAGTTGGTAGAGCGCTTGAATGGCATTCAAGAGGTCGGCGGTTCGATTCCGCCTGGCTCCACCAGGGTTTCCGCCGGTTTCCACGTGATCGTGGCCGGCCATCCTTCCCCTCTCCGCTTGATCTTTATCTGGCCGCAGCACTCGCCCGATCGGGGCGATCCGGCCTTTGGCCTGCCGGACAAGCATCCGCCGCCACGAGCGCCTCTTCGCGCCGCGCCGCGCCCTCTCCCGTATCCTCGCCACCACCACGATTCGCTCGGCCTCGCCTGATCGCAGGAAGGCGGCGAGCCAGGCTCGCCGTTTTCGAACCGGACGGGCGTATCGGCAATTGCAGTCCTGCCATGACGTGATTACGCTCCCCACAATATCGTGATCACATTTGTTCGCTTGCTGTCACCTCCAATGGGAGCTCCGCCCTTGCGCCACGACCTGCTTCGCCCGCTCTTCGCGGCCGCCGCCGCCCTTTTGCTCACCGCCGCGCCGGCCTTCGCCGGTCCGACGCTCGATGCGGTGCGCCGCAACGGCCATGTGCGCTGCGGCGTCTCGGTCGGCATCGCGCATATGTCGCTGGCCGACAGCTCGGGACGCTGGCAGGGCTTCGATGCCGAGATGTGCCGCGCGGTGGCCACCGCCGTCTTCGGCGATGCGGAGAAGGTACGCTTCGTGCCCACGACGGCGCAGACCCGCTTCACCGCGCTGCAGTCGGGCGAGGTGGACATGCTCTCCCGCACCACCGCCCTCTCGCTCTCGCGTGACAGCACGCTCGGCCTCACGCAGACGGTCGCGCATTTCTACACGGGCCAGGGCGTCCTCGTGCACCGCCGCACGGGCGTGACCGGCGTGGCCCAGATGGACGGAGCCACCATCTGCGGCACCCAGGGCAGCATCAACGAGCGTAATCTCGAGGACTGGGGCCGGACGCGCAACGTCCGCTTCCGCCTCATCTCGTTCGACACGCCCCAGGCCGTGCTCGCGGCCTTCAGCTCCAATCGCTGCGACGGCATCACCAACGACATGATCAACCTCTCGGCCAACCGGCTCGCCTCGCCGGATCCGTCGGCGCTGGTCCTGTTGCCCGACCTGATCCAGAAGGAGATGCACGGCATTCTCGTCCGCAACGGCGATGCCGAATGGGCGGCGCTGACGCGATGGGCCGTCTTCGCCATGATCCAGGCGGAGGAGTTCGGCCTGACCCGCGCCAATGTCGAGGAGCAGCGCCGCACGGCCACCGATCCGCAGGTGCGCCGCTTCCTGGGCCTGACCGACAATGTCGGTGTCGGTTTCGGCGTCTCCGCGACCTTTGCCTATGACATCATCCGTCAGGTCGGCAATTACGGCGAGATGTTCGACCGCACCGCCGGCCCCGGCGGCCTGGGCATGGAGCGCGGCTATAACCGCCTCTGGACCCAGGGCGGCCTGCTCATCTCCTGGCTCTGGCAATAACTCCGGCCGCTCCTGAGGACACAACCCATGCCGCAACTCGACACCGTCACCGCCCCGCGCAACACCGACCTCGACACCGCGCTCGCCGAAGCGCGCGAGAGCTACGTCGCCGCGCGCCCGAAAAGCGCCGCGGCCTATGAGCGCGCCAAGAAGGTGATGCCCGGCGGAAACACCCGCTCGACGCTCTACTACTCGCCCTTCCCCACGGCGATGGAGAGCGGCGAGGGCTGCTACCTCAAAGACATCGACGGCCACGACTATCTCGACCTCTGCGGTGAATACACCGCCGGCATCTTCGGTCATTCCGAGGCGCGCATCGTCAAGGCGATCGAGGGCGCGATCGGCCGCGGGCTGAACCTGGCCGCGGCCGGTGAGCGCGAATCCGTCTTCGCCGCCATCATCTGCGCGCGCTTCCCCTCGATCGAGCTGGTGCGCTTCACCAATAGCGGCACGGAGGCGAACCTCTTCGCCTTCTCCGCCGCGCGCGCCTTCACCGGCCGCCAGCGGCTGCTGGCGATGAACGGCGGCTATCACGGCGGCATGATGACCTTCGCCGGCGGCGGCAGCCCGGTGAACGCGCCCTTCCCCGTCACCCTCGCGCCTTACAACGACATCGAGGCGACGCGCGCCCTCATCCGCGAGCACAAGGACGAGCTGGCCTGCATCCTGATCGAGCCCATGATCGGCGCCGGCGGCTGCATCCCCGCGAGCCGCGAGTTTCTCCAGATGCTGCGCGACGAGGCGACGGCCCATGGCATCGTCCTCACCTTCGACGAGGTGATGACGAGCCGCCACAGCGCCGGCGGCCTGCAGAAGCTGCACGGCATCACCCCGGACCTCACGACGCTCGGAAAGTACATCGCCGGCGGCATGTCCTTCGGCGCCTTCGGCGGGCGCGCGGACATCATGGGGATGTATGATCCGGCCAACCCCAAGGCGCTGCCGCATGGCGGCACCTTCAACAACAACGTGCTGTCGATGTCGGCCGGCATCGTCGCGATGGGCGAGATCTTCACCGAGGAGACCTCCGAGGCGCTGCGCGCCCGTGGCGACGGCGTGCGGGACGCGCTGAACGCCATCTGCGCGAAGCACAAGGTGCCGGTGCAGTTCACCGGCATCGGCAGCATGCTCCAGCCGCATTTCCGCAGCGGCCCCGTGCTGCGCCCCTACACCCAATCCGCGACCGAGGAGGCCCTGCGCGAGCTGTTCTTCCTCGATCTCATGGCCGCCGGCATCTACATCGCCCGGCGCGGCATGGTGGCGATGAGCCTGCCGGTGGGCGACGCCGAATGCGCCCGCTACCTGGGCGTGGTGGAGGCCTTCTGCGCGGCCCGGAAGCCGCTTCTCGGCGAGGGCTGATTCCTTATAGGAAGTCCTCCCTGGCCGAAGGGCGCCGAGGCTGACATGCTGCAACCAAAGGCCGCCCGCGGAAGGGCGGCCGGTTGGGGAGCGTCCGCATGCCGAAGGCCCATTCCTACCCGCGCCGCGCGCTCCTTGCGGGCGCGGCCGCCACCCTCGCCACCCCGGCGCTGGGCCAGGCGCCCTGGCCCAATCGCCCCGTCCGGATGATCGTGCCCTGGCCGGCGGGAGGTGCCGCCGACCTCACGGGGCGCATCTACGCCAATGCCCTGTCGCAGAAGACCGGCCAGCCCTTCGTGGTCGAGAATCGCGGCGGCGCCACAGGCACCATCGGCGAGCAGGCCATGATCCAGGCCCCGGCCGACGGCTACACCATCATGAACGAATCCACGCCGATCTCGATCACGCCGGCCCTGATGCGCGACCTGCCCTTCTCGCCGCTGCGCGAGTTCCAGCCGGTCTTCCAGACCATGAGCGTGCCGCAGCTCCTGCTGCTCAATCCCGCCGTCCCCGCCCGGACCGTGCCCGAGCTGATCGAGCTGCTGCGCCGCTCGGGCGGGAACGTCGCCGCCGGCTCCTCGGGCATCGGCTCCATGCAGCATCTGGTGCTGGAGCTCTTCCTGCGCGGGGCTCGCGTCACGGCCAACCACATTCCCTATCGCGGCGGCGGGCCGGCCCTGTCGGACCTGCTGGCCGGCTCGATCCAGATGTATTTCGGCAATGTGAACAGCGCCGTGGAGCAGGTGCGCAGCGGCAGCCTGCGCGCCCTCGCCCACACCGCCGGCACGCCGCGCATCAACGCCTTCCCCGATCTGCCGGCCCTGTCGGAGACGCTGCCCGGCTTCGAGACGGCGGAATGGAACGGCATCTTCGTGCGCGTCGGCACGCCGGCCGAGATCGTCTCGCGGCTCAGCGCCCTGCTGAACGAGATCGTCGTCGAACCCGCCGTCCAGCAGACGCTGCGCAACGGCGACCTCACCGCCGGCCCGAACACGCCGGAACAATTCTCCGCCTTCTTCCGCGCCCAGACGGAGAAATGGCAGAAGTTCATCACCGAAGCCGGCATCCGACTGGAATGAACATGAGCACGAAACTGACCGCCGGCGGCCACGTCGCCATCGACGAGGCCTGGCTGGCGAAGATCCAGGAACCGATCCTCGAACCGGCCCTGCCGATCATCGATCCGCATCACCACATCTGGGACCGCGGCGGGGAGACCTACCTCCTGCCGGAACTGCTGGCCGACACCGCCACCGGCCACGACATCCGCGCCACGGTCTTCATCCAATGCGCCTCGATGTATGACGAGGACGCGGAGCCCGCGCGCCGTTCGCTCGGCGAGACGCGCTTCATGACGGAGCTCGCGAAAGCCACCGAAACCTCGAGGACGCGCGCCTGCGCCGGCCTCGTCGGCCTCGTGGACCTGACGCTGGGAGACCGGGTGACGCCGCTGCTGGAGGAGCACGTCGCGCTCTCCGGCGGCCGCTTCAAGGGCGTGCGCAACCGCACCGCCTGGGACGCTTCGCCGCGCGTGCGCAGCAATCTCGAGGTCCCGCCGCCGGGGCCGCTGAACGATCCTGTCTTCAAGGACGGCGCGAAGCGGCTGGGCGAGCTGGGGCTGACGCTCGACGTCTGGGCCTATCACCCGCAGCTGCCTCTGGTGCTGGAGGTGGCGCGCGCCGCGCCGGGGACGACGATCGTCATCGACCATTGCGGCGGGCTGCTCGGCGTCGGGCCCTATGGCGGCGCCGAGGCTTTCGCCGATTGGCGCCGCGCCATGACCGCCCTGGCCGCGCTGCCGAATGTGCTGGTGAAGCTCGGTGGACTGGCGATGGAGATCAGCGGCAAGCAGTGGCACACCCGCGACCTGCCGCCGACCTCCGAGGAGCTTGCCGCCGACTGGCGGCCGCAGATCGAGACCTGCATCGCGCTCTTCGGTGTCGATCGCTGCATGTTCGAGAGCAACTTCCCCGTGGACAAGGGCATGTGCGGCTATGCGGCGCTGTGGAACGCCTTCAAGCGGCTCTCCGCCGGGGCGAGCGCCGCCGAGAAGACGGCGCTGTTCTCCGGCACGGCGGCCCGCGTCTACGGGTTGTCGGTTTAAGGCAGCCCATTGCGGATGTGCCGGCGAAAGGCCGGCCGTTCCGACAGGCGCTCGTAATAGGCCATGAGCGCCTTCATCTCCGGCCGTTCCGGCAGCTTCGACATCGCGAACCAGCGATGCACGACAAAGCCGGCCGGGATGTCGGCAAGGGTGAATTCACGCCCCGCCAGGAAAGGACCGCCCTCCGCCAGGGCGGCGTCGAGCTGGCCCATCCGCTTGGCATATTCCGCGCGGCCCACGACGAGAAAACCCGGCTGGCACCAGGGCTCCAGCCCCAGCTCGCCGCCGAGATAGGCCCCGCGCATGGCCACCGTCATGTCGTAGGCGACCCAGTCCATCCAGGCCTCGACATGGGCACGCTCGACCAAGCCGCGCGGATAGAGCGACCAGGCCTCCTCGCGCGCGGCGAGGTAGCGCAGGATGACGTGGGACTCGCGGATCGCCGCCTCGCCATCCACCAGCACCGGCACCGTGCCGAAGGGATTCAGCGCGAGGAATTCCGGCACGTGGGTCGGCCGGAAATCCCGTCCCCAATCCTCCTGCTCGAGGGCAAGGCCGAGCTCGTCCAGCAGCCAGAGCACCTTGCGGACGTTATAGGCATTCTTCCGCCCCAGAAGCCGGAGCATCAGCCGGTCACGCGATTGTCGACCAGCTCCGTCACCACGGCGGGATCGGCCAGGGTGGAGATGTCGCCCAGGCTGTCGGTCTCGTTGGCGGCGATCTTGCGCAGGATGCGGCGCATGATCTTGCCCGAGCGCGTCTTGGGCAGGCCCGGCGCCCATTGGATGGCATCGGGCGTCGCGATGGGGCCGATCTCCTTGCGGACCCAGGCGACCAGCTCCTTCTTCAGCGCGTCCGTCGGCTCCACGCCGGCGTTCAGCGTGACGTAGCAGTAGATGCCCTGGCCCTTGAGGTCATGCGGCATGCCCACCACGGCGGCCTCGGCAACCTGGGGATGCGCGACCAGGGCACTCTCCACCTCGGCCGTGCCCATCCGGTGGCCGGCGACGTTGATCACGTCGTCCACGCGCCCGGTGATCCACCAATAGCCGTCCGCATCGCGGCGCGCGCCGTCGCCGGTGAAGTACATCCCCTTGAAGGTGGAAAAATAGGTCTGGATGAAGCGCGGATGGTCGCCATAGACCGTGCGCATCTGGCCGGGCCAGCTGTCGGTGATGACGAGATTGCCCTCCGTCGCGCCTTCGAGGATCTTGCCGTCGCCATCCACGAGCGCGGGCATCACGCCGGGCAGCGCCAGCGTGGCCGAGCCGGGCTTCTGGGCGACGGCGCCCGGCAGCGGCGAGATGAGGATGCCGCCCGTCTCCGTCTGCCACCAGGTGTCCACGATCGGGCAGCGCTCGTCGCCGACCACGCGGTAGTACCAGAGCCAGGCCTCGGGATTGATCGGCTCGCCGACCGAGCCCAGCACGCGGAGCGACTTGCGCGAATGCTTCTTCACCGGCCCCTCGCCCTCGCGCATCAGGGCGCGGATGGCGGTGGGCGCGGTGTAGAAGATATTGACCTGGTGCTTGTCCACGACCTGCCACATGCGGCCGAAATCGGGGTAGTTGGGCACGCCCTCGAACATCAGCGTGGTCGCGCCGTTCGCGAGGGGGCCATAGACGATGTAGGTGTGTCCGGTCACCCAGCCCACATCCGCCGTGCACCAGTAGATCTCGCCGGGGCGGTAGTCGAAGACCAGCTCATGCGTGAAGCTGGCCCAGACCATGTAGCCGCCGGTCGTGTGCAGCACGCCCTTGGGCTTTCCGGTCGAGCCGGAGGTGTAGAGGATGAAGAGCGGGTCCTCGGCATTCATGCGCTCGGGCTCGCAGGTGGCGGGCTGCGCGGCGGCGGCCTCGTGCCACCAGATGTCGCGGCCCTCCTGCATGGCGACCGGCGCGCCGGTGTTGCGCACGACCAGGACATTCCTGATCGAGGGGCAGGTCTTCAGCGCCTCGTCGGCATTGACCTTGAGCGGAACCTTGCGCCCGCCCCGGCGGCCTTCATCGGCCGTCAGCAGGATGGTGCATTCGGAATCCTGGATGCGGCTGGACAGGCTGTCCGGCGAGAAGCCGCCGAAGACGATCGAATGCACCGCGCCGATGCGCGCGCAGGCCAGCATGGCCACCGCCGCCTCGACGATCATGGGCAGGTAGATGCAGACCCGGTCGCCCTTCTTCACCCCCAGCGCGCGCATGGCATTGGCGATGCGGCAGACCTGGGCGTGCAGCTCGGAATAGGTGGTCCTGGAATCCGTCGAGGGGTCGTCGCCCTCCCAGATGATGGCGACCTGGCCGCCCCGGCCGGCCGCGATATGCCGGTCCAGGCAGGAGATGCTGGCATTGAGCTCGCCGTCCTCGAACCACTTGATCGAGACGTCGCCGGTGAAGCTGGTGTTCTTGATCTTCGTCGGCGGCTTCATCCAGGCGATGCGCGACATTTCCTTGCGCCAGAAGCCGTTCGGGTCCCGCGCGGCCTCCTCGACCATCGCGGCGCGGACCTGCGTCGTGACGCGGGCGGTGCCGGCGATCTCCGGCTTGATGGCGATGAGCGTGTCATCGGTCATGGGCGGTTCCTCCGTGGATACGATTTTTCGACAGGGACAAGGCCATGCCGGATCGGCCGGCGTCAATCATGGGGCGAAGCGGACAAGAAAAAACCCCTCCGGAAAGCTCCGGAGGGGCGCTGAGGTGCCGGCCGTAGTCAGGGCCGGTTGGGTTGGGAGAGACGGTCTAACGCACGACCAGGAAATTAGTTTGCCCGGGGCGCACTCGGAGCCGGCGTGGTGGAGGCGGTGCCCGAGGGCGTCGCGGGGCGGACCGGGGCCGCGGCATGGCCGTTCGCGGGGCGGGGCGCCGTCACCTGGCCGGTCGGATGGGCCGGGGTGGCGGGCGTCGCGGCCTGCCGCGAAGGGGCCTGGACCGAACCCGTGACGCGGGGCGCGGTGGTCGCGCTGCCGGAGACGGAGGGCGTCGCCACCTGGGCGGGACGGGCGACCGGGGCCTGGGCGGCGCCGGAGACGTCGGCCGCGAAGGCCGGGGCGCCGAAGCCGATCAGAACGGCGGTGACGAGAAGGGCAGGGCGGAAGTTCTTCGTCATGGCATGTTCCTCCTTGGGGAACCGCGCCGATCCGGGGTGGTGCGGCGCGTAAGGAGGAGATTGGCGACGACCCGTGATGGGTCTCGGGCGGCGGCAAGGTCCTTTGAGGGCGGGCGCGGCGAATTCGGGGCAGCTGTGACGCGACGCCTTTTTCGCTCGCCCCTCACCCTGACGCCGTCAGGCGGGAACCCGGATCGTCGCCAACTTCTCGTAGCAGTAGGCGGTGAACTCCCGCGCGGGCAGGGGCCGGGAGAACAGCCATCCCTGACCGAATTCGACCCCCCGATCGAGCAGGTAATCCATCTGGCCCTGGGTCTCGATCCCTTCCGCGATGATGCTCAGTTGCAGCGTCTTCGCCATGCCAATGATGTGCGGCGTCACCGAACTAGTGACGGAATCCGTGACGAGTGTGTCGACGAAGGACTTGTCGATCTTCAGCGCGTCCAGCGGAAAGCCCTGCAGATAGGAAAGGCTGGAATAGCCCGTGCCGAAATCGTCGATGGCGACCGAATGGCCCAGCGCGCGGACCTGCTCGATCGTCGCGCGGGCCGCCTCGATATCGATGAAGCCGCGCTCGGTCGCTTCCAGCCAGATCTGTGGAGCCGCGACGCCGGCCTTCTCCATGGCCTTGCGCAGGATCGGCAGGAACCGCGCCGTCCGGAGGTCCTCCGCGGCGAGGTTGATCGCGATGTGCAGGGCGGGGTCGGCACGGAGCAGCGGCCCCATTTCCGCGAGGACGGCCTCGATCACCTGGTCGGTGATCGGCAGGATCAGGCCGCTTTCCTCGGCGAGCGGGATGAAGAAATCCGGTCGCATCAGCACGCCATCCGGCCGCCGCCATCGCACCAGGGCCTCGGCGCCGATGCAGGCCCCGGTCGCGAGCTCGATGATCGGCTGGTAGTGGACAATGAACTCGCGATGGCGGACGGCCAGGCTCAATTCGCCCAGCGGCGAAAGGCGCCGTCGCGAGACCCAGACGACGAGGCCGACCATGAAGGCCGCGATGAAGGCGCCGAGCGGCAGCAGCAGCATCTGTTCCCGGCGGATCGGGCCGAGCAGATGTTCGCGCGGGGCGACGGCGATCGCGATCCAGGCCGGATCACGGGCGACGGCAAAGAGATAGTCGTCGTCCAAGCCGTGGATGGGATCGGCGATGATGCGCCGGATCAGCGCCGGATCCGGCGAATTGAGCATGGCAATCGGCATACCGGCCGCGGTTGCGATGGCGATGGCGATGGCGATGTCGGAATCGACGATGACATCGACGAGCCTCGCCTGATCGATCAGGATATGGTGCGCCCCGTAGCGCATCGCGATCTTCTCGCTCGCTGGCCCCGCCTGCGGCCGGATCCCCATCGCCACCTCGATGCCGTCGGCGGTGACGAAATGGGCGGGCGTCATCGGGGTGTCGTTCTGGACCTGTCCCCAGGAGGTGCATTTCACCCGTCCCTCCTCGAAATAACCCATCTGCTCGATGGAATGGGTTTGGAGGACCAGGGCGCGCATCCGGTCGATGTGCTCCGCCGAGCAGGGGGCGCCCATGAAATCCGCTATGGCAAGCAGGGCGGTCCTGGCCTCGCCCAGCGAGTTATTGGCGCGGGTAATGGTGCGGCCAGCATAGAGCGCCAGCCGGGCCTGTTCCTTCCGGACGGCCTGGGTCCAGGAAACATACAACATGCCGGTCATCGGGATCAGGGCCCCGAGAACCGCGAGCGCCACCGCCAGGGCGATGACATGGGATCGCTTCATAGCCCTTATCCTCCCGCGTCGGCACGCTTGGATATCCCGACTGGAGTAAGCTTTCCTGTTTAAGGCCCGGACCGCAATGGAAGCCGGCACGGCGCAAATATTGGAACTTTCGGCGTAGTCCTGGGATTATTGCGCCAACTTCAAACCATCGGCGGAAGGCGGTTTTCCGAGGAGGGTGTCTGGCCGCTCGCCGGTTGGTCCCCGATACTGATCGGCCGAGCAAACCCTCGAAAGGCGAAGACATGGCCAATCCCGACCTGCACCGTATTCCCAACGCGAAGCTTCCGAGCAAGTCGGCCGTGTCGATCTACCGGCTGCCGGGCGGCGGCGGGTTCCTCTGGGCAGTGGCGACAGGGCCGGACAAGAGCCTCGACATCGCCGGCCAGACGCTCGGCGCGCTGAACGTGCTGGACGGCTTCCTGAAAGAGGCCGGGCTCGACCGGACGCGGATCGTGAAGGCCGAGATCGTCGTCACCGATCACGACAGGAAGCCCGAATTCGACGCGGCCTGGGCGAGCTGGATGCCGGACGGGCAGGGGCCGGTCCGCTCCTTCGTTCAGTCGGTGATGCCGGAGGGCGATCTGGTCGAGATCATCATCACGGCGGCGCTGCCGGCCTAGAGGGGGTCTCAACGCGGGGCTGGCAGAAATCTCCTTTCAGGCTCATTTTCAGCCAATGCCCCGTGACATCCTCATTCTCGCCTATCCTGGCATGCAGCCCATCGACGTGGCCGGCCCCTACCAGGCCTTCACCTCGGCCGACGAGGAGGCGGGCGGCGGGCAATACCGCCTGTGCGTCGCGGCCGAGGCGGCGGGGCCGGTGCCCATGCAGGGCGGCCTTCCCATCGTCGCGACGGCGATCCCACGGCGCCCGGTGGACACGCTGCTCGTCCCCGGCGGTCCCGGCGTGCATGTGGCGCGAACGTCACGGAAGCTCCTCGCCGCCGTGCGGCGCCATGCGAAGACGGCGCGGCGGGTTTCCTCCATCTGCACCGGGGCCTTCCTGCTCGCCGAGGCCGGGCTGCTGGAGGGGCGCGCCGCCACCACCCATTGGCGCTCCTGCGATTTGCTGGCGCGCGAATTCCCCTCCATCCGGCTCGAGCCCGACCGCATCTGGGTGCGTGACGGCACGACCTGGACCTCGGCGGGCGTGACCGCCGGCATCGACCTCGCGCTGGCGATGATCGAGGAAGATCTCGGCGCGCCGCTGGCGGCGAAGGTGGCGCGGCGGCTGGTGGTCTATATGCGGCGCTCCGGCGGTCAGTCGCAGTTCAGCGCGCCGCTGGAGATGCAGGTGACGGACAGCTTTTCCGACCTCATGGGCTGGGCCGAGCAGAACCTTCATCGGCCGCTGACGGCGGAGGCGCTGGCGGAGCGCGCGGGCATGGCGCCGCGCAGCTTCCATCGGCACTTCATCGCGGCCACCGGCACCACGCCGGCCAAGGCGATGGAGCGTCTGCGTCTCGATCGCGCCTGCACGCTGATGGAGACGACGCGGCTCTCCAACGGCGCGGTCGCGCGCCAGGTGGGCTTCGGCTCGGAGGAACGGATGCGCCATGCCTTCGCGCGCGGCTTCGGCGTGGGACCGACGGATTGGCGGGCGAGATTCGGAGGCCTGGCGACAAGCGGCGCCTGACGAAGCGGTTCGGACGCGTCTTGGCAAGAATTCCGCTTCCTTTGTCATTTCTGCCATGTTGCGATGCAACTTAAGGTGAGGGACGCCAAAGAACGGAGAACGCCCCCATGCCAGAAGAAACCAAGATCGCCGGCCTGCTGATCTTCCCGGGCCTCACGCAGCTCGACATGACCGGCCCCTATGAGGTCCTCGCCCGCCTGCCCGGATGGCGGGTCGAGATCGTCGCCAGGACCATGGATCCGGTCCGTACCGACAAGGGCCTCACCCTCCTCCCCACCCTCGACTTCGCGAGCGCGCCGCAGTTCGACCTGCTCGTCGTCCCCGGCGGCCCCGGCACGGATGACCTGCTGCTCGACGCGGAAGCCGTGGAGTTCGTGCGGCGCCAGGGCAATGCCGCGCAGTACATCTTCGGCATCTGCACCGGCAGCATGCTGCTCGGCGCCGCGGGGCTGCTGAAGGGTAAGCGCGCCGGCGGCCACTGGTCCGCGCGCGACCTGCTCTCCCAGTTCGGCGCCACGCCCAGCGACGCGCGCATGACGGTGGACGGCAACCTCTACACGGCCGGCGGCGTCACCTCCGGCATCGACATGGCGCTGAAGCTCGCGGCGGATCTCGTCGGTGGGGACTTCGCCCAGCAGATCCAGCTCCAGATCGAATACGACCCCGAGCCGCCCTTCCGCTCCGGCACGCCTTTCGTCGCGCCGGCGCACATCCTCGAGCGCGCGAAGACCGCGGGCGCGTCGCGTCGCGCGCTGCGCGAGCGTCGCGTGGCCGAGGCCGCCGCCAATCTCCGGGACAGGGGCTGATCCCGAAAGGCGCTACCCGCCCGGCACCCAGACCTTGAAGGCCGAGCCCAGCCCGATCTCGCTCTCGATCGTGAGCTGCCCGCGGTGCCGCGCCAGGATGTGCTTCACGATCGCGAGGCCGAGGCCCGTATTGCCCACGCCCCGGCCGCGCCCCTTGTCGACGCGGTAGAAGCGTTCCGTCAGCCGGGGCAGGTGCTCCTTGCCGATGCCCGGCCCGTCGTCGCGCACGGTGAAGGTCACGCCCTCGCGTGGGCCGAGGCGGGCGGGCGCCGCTTCCAGCCGGACCTCCCCTGTCGCGTGGCGCAGCGCATTGTCGAGCAGGTTGCGCGCGACCTGGGCGAGCTGGTCGCCATCGGCCGGGCCGGCCAGCAGCGGCCCTTCCGGCAGCGCGAGGACGAGCCGCACGCCCTTGGCCGCGAAAAGCGGTTCCATCGCCGCTGCCTCGCTCTTCAGCAGCACGATCAGCTCGGCCTTGCCCTCCGGGGCCTGATGCTCGCTGATCTCGACGCGCGAGAGGCCGAGCAGGTCGTCGATCAGCCGGCGCATGCGCTCGGACTGCTCGGCCATGATGCCGAGAAAGCGCTCCTGCGCGACCGTGTCGTCCTTCGCCGGGCCGCGCAGCGTCTCGATGAAGCCGATGATGCTGGCCAGCGGCGTGCGCAGCTCGTGGCTGGCATTGGCCACGAAATCCACGCGCATCCGCTCCACGGCGCGCGCCGACGTGCGGTCGGTCAGGACGATGAGCAGCTTGCCGCCGTCGGCCAGCGGCGGATCCAGCGCCAGCACCTGGGCCGAGAGCTCGCGCGTCAGGCTGCCGGGCAGGGCGAGCTCGGTCGATTGCGGGGCGCTGTCGGCCAGCGCGCGGTCGAGGGCCGTGGCCATCAGCGGGTGCCGCAGCAGGGCCCCGATATCGCCGCGCGCGGATTCGTCGCGCTGCAGGCCGAAGACGCGGCGGGCGGCCGCATTGGCGCGCAGCAGGCCGCGATCGGCGCCGAGGATGAGCAGGGGGTCCGGCAGGGCCTCGACGATCGCCTCGTCGGAGGCGCGCAGGCGGCTCACCAGGGCGGCGCGGGCCTCGAGCGAGCGGGCCAGCCGGACCAGCCCCTCGTCGATCCGGCCGATGGCGGGCAGGCGCGTCGGGGGCAGGGGCGCGCTGAAGGGACCCTCCTCGTCGGCGGCGCGACGCAGCACGGCCGCGAGGCGCGACAGGGCGGCGAGCCAGAGCCTGGCGAGACCAAGGGCGGAAGCGAGGCAGAGCGCGATGGCCAGGGCGGCCGTGCCGGCGCGAAGCTCGCCGAGCGCCGCCAAGGTGAGGAGCGTGAGGGTCGGTGCGCCGCCGATGAGCAGCGTCGTGGCGAAAAGGCCGCCCATTATGGTCGCATCCTCGGTTTGCGGGACCGCCGGAGGGGGCGGTCCACCTTGATAGAGGCCGCGGGCGCTGGGTTCACGCGTCAGAATGAAGACAATTGCGAGGGGACGACGCCCCCTCGCTTCAGCTGCCCGCCGCGCCCGGCACCGGCGCCGGCTGCACCAGCTGCGCCTCGCTGCCCGACCGCACCGCGAAGATCGCGAGGCCACGGGCCAGCACCCCTCCTTCCAGCAACCGCACCGGCCCGTCCGCGCCCTGGAAGGCCTCGCCGATCGGCGGGCCGCCATCGCGCGCCGTCCGGGCGGCGAGGGCGAGCGCGTCATAGGCCACGCCCGCGAGGCGCGAGGCCCGGTCGCCGAAGGCCGCGCTGTACTGCGCGTCGAAGCGGCCGCGCGCATCGGGATCGGGCGCGGGGAACCAGGCGTTCACCAGCGCCGCCTCGTTGCCGAGGCTCGGATCGCCCGCCCAGAGGCTCGTGCCGAGGATACGCGGCAGCCCGCCGGGGAAAGCCGCGACGAGAGCCGCGCCGGCCGCCCGCGCGGCGGCCGCGCCATTGCCGATCAGCACTGCATCGGGCTGCCCGGCCGCGATCTGATGGGCCGCGGCGCTCAGGTCGCCCCGCCCGGCCGTGAGCACCACCGTGGGCGGTGGCGCGCCGAGCTGCTGCAGGGTCGTGCGCAGCGCGGCGGCCAGGCGCTGGCCGAAGGCGTCATCCGTCGCCATCAGGGCGAATCGGCGCGCGCCCGCCTCGGAGGCCGCGGAGACGATCCGGCGGACCTGCTGTCCCGGCGTCATGCCCAGGACCCAGACCCGCTGGCCGGCCTGGGCCTCGTCCGAGGTGAAGGCGAAGACGGGGGCCTGGGTGCCGCGCGCGACGTTCACCACGGCGGCGGTCTCGCCCAAAGTGAGAGGGCCGGCCAGGGCCAGGGCCCCGTCGCCGAGCGCGCCGCGGGCGGCCTCAGCCGCGCCGGAGGCCGTGCCCCGCGTGTCGCGCGGCAGCATCTCGATCCGGCGGTCGCCCTGGTCGAAGAGCGCGAGCTGCGCGGCGTTCAGCATGGCCTGGCCAAGCGGCGCATTGCCGCCGGTCAGGGGCAGCAGCAGGCCCACGCGCAGACGCGGGGCTTCGGCGCCCGGCGCGGCGTTCCAGGGCGCGACGCCACCGGGAGACCGGACCGCGATGCCCGGGGCTTGCGGGGCGCAGCCGATCAGCAGAAGGAGAAAGGACGCGAGGGCGACCCCAGATGGAACAAGACGACGCATACCTACCCCCTTCGACACCGGATCATCCGACACCGGGTCAGACAACGGCGGGACTGACTCTTGTTGCCACGCCGATCGGCAATCTGGGCGACCTGTCTCCCCGGGCAGCCTCCGCTTTGGCCGAAGCCCGGGCGGTGCTGTGCGAGGACACCAGAGTAACGTCCAGACTGCTCGCGCGGCATAGCATTTCCGCGACGATGATCGCTTTGCACGACCATAACGAGGAAAGCGAGGCCCCCCGCCTGGTTTCCCGCATGCTGGCCGGCGAGCGTTTCGCCCTGGTGAGCGATGCCGGCACGCCCCTGGTCTCCGACCCGGGCTACCGGCTGGTGCGCGCGGCCATCGCGGCGGGGGTGACGGTGACCTCCGTTCCCGGGCCGAGCGCGGTGATCATGGCGCTGACCTTGTCCGGCCTGCCGCCGCATCCCTTCCTGTTCCATGGCTTCCTGCCGCCCAAGGCCGTCGCCCGCGCCGCCGAGATCGCCCGGCTCCGGGGCATGGAAGCCGCCGGCCTCTCCGCCGCCCTGGTCTTCTACGAAGCGCCGCACCGGACCGGCGAGGCGCTGGCCGCCCTGGCCGAAGGGCTCAGCGCCGATCGGCCCGCCTGCGTCGCCCGCGAACTGACCAAGCGCTTCGAGGAGGTCCGCCGGGGCAGCCTGGGCGAGCTCGCCGCCCATTACACGGCCCATGAGGTCCGGGGCGAGGTCGTGCTCTGCGTCGGCCCCGCACCGCCCCCGGCCGTCCCCAGTGCCGAGACGCTCGACGAGGCGCTCAAGGCCGCCATGGCGACGCTTTCCGTGCGGGACGCGGCGGCGACCGTCGCCGAGGCGACCGGCCTGCCCCGCAAGCGCGTCTATGCCCGCGCCTTGGAGCTCGCAGCCGGCCGCTGAGCATGATCGCCGCAGGTGGAATCACCGGAGGTCTGAATCATGAGGCCCTTGCGAACGGAAAAACCCTAGACGTTCCGCGCGTAGTTGGAGGGCAGCGGCGCCACCACCCGGCGGCGCAGGGATTGGCCGGCGCCCGGGATCGCCGCGAGCTGGTCCTTGCCGGCCTCGATCAGCATCACTCCGGCGAGCCGGCGGACCAGCCGTCGCCCCGTGCGATCCCAGATGCCCGCCCCGCCCAGCAGCATCCGCCAGGGGAAGGGCGGCACGAAGAGCGCCGCCTCGCGCCGCGTCACGCGGAAAAGGCGCTGCTCCAGCAGCCGCGTGACCTGGCCCCGCGAATAGGGGCGGCCCTGGCCGAAGGGCGTGTGGTCGAAATGCGCCCATCCGCCGAGACGATTGGGCACCACCACCAGCAGCTGCCCATCGTCGCGCAGAACGCGCCAGCATTCGCGCAGCAGGCCGGAGGCGGCCTCGCTGGTCTCCAGCCCGTGGACCAGCAGGATCCGGTCCAGGCTGGTGTCGGGCAAGGGAAGGCGGGCGTCCTCGGCCCAGGCGGCGCCCGGCGCGGGACCGTGCGGCGTCAGTAGAATGCGCCGTCCGTGGCCGCTCCACAGGCCCATATAGGGCGCGGCCCAGCCCAGGCCGAGCACGTCCCGCCGCCCGCCATCCGGCCAGAGATAGGCGATGCGCGCGCCGATCATCCGCTCCGCCACCCGGCCGAGTGGGGTGGAGTAGAATTCCGCCAGGGCGTGGACCTCTGCGTTCATGCGCGGGATATAGGGGAGGACATCGTCCCCAGGGAGGCCCGCCATGACCTTGACCGTGAAGCCCATCGCCATTCTCGACGACAACTACGCCTGGTTCCTGCGGGATGAGGCCACCGGCGTCACGGCCGTCATGGACGCGGCGGTGGTCGGACCCATCGAGGATTTCGTGAAGGCCGAGGGCGGGCGGCTGGATTGGCTGCTCATCACCCACCATCACGGCGACCACATCGCCGGCATCGCGGAGCTCGCGGCCCGGACCGGCGCCAAGGTGGCCGGCAACGCCCAGGACGCGGCACGCCTGCCCAAGCTGGATGTGGCGGTGAAGCCGGGCGACGTCTTCGCGCTGGGCGCGTCCGAGGCGCAGATCATCGACACGCCGGGCCACACCCACGGCCATATCTCCTGGTACTTCCCCTCGGGCGAGACGCTGCTCTGCGCGGACACGCTCTTCGCCGCGGGCTGCGGGCGGCTGCTGGAGGGCACGCCGGCGGAGATGTTCGCCTCGCTGCAAAAGCTCGCGGCGCTGCCGGAGGCGACGAAGGTCTGCTGCGGGCATGAATACACCCTCTCCAACATCCGCTACGCGCTGAGCGTGGAGCCCGACAACGCCGCGCTCCAGGCCTTTGCCGAACGGGCGAAGGCGCTGCGGGCGGAAGGCAAGCCGACCGTGCCGACGACCATCGGGCTCGAACAGGCCATCAATCCCTTCCTTCACGCGCGGGACGTGAAGCACTTCGCGGAACTTCGTCTCGGTAAGGACAATTTCCGCTAAGACGTCCGGCCAAGGGAGAAACAACCGTGAAGCTCCATTACGCCGCCACCAGCCCCTTCGTGCGCAAGGTCTCCGCCGTGGCCATGCACCACGGCATCGCGCTTGAGCGGGTGGACACCAACCCGCATGACAGCCCGCCGCACCTGCTCGTCGACAACCCGCTCTCCAAGGTCCCGACGCTGGTGCTCGACAACGGCATGGTGCTGCCCGACAGCCCGTTGATCTGCGAGTATCTCGACAGCATCGGGACGGGGGAGAAGCTCCTCCCCGCCGCCGGCCCGTCGCGCTGGGAGGCGCTGCGCCTCGCCGCCATGGCCGACGGCATCATGACGGCCGCGGTGCTGCGCCGTGGCCTCTCGCTCCAACCTACAGAGGCGGCCCGCACCGCCCTGATGGACCGCCAGAAGGCCGCCGTGTTCCGCACGCTCGACCAGCTGGAGCAGGAGCCCCTGCCCGCCACCCTGAGCCTCGGCGTCGTCGGACTCGTCTGCGCCCTGGGCTATCTGGACTTCCGCTTCAGCGCGGAGGACTGGCGCGCGAGGCATCCCGGCCTCGCCGCCTTCTTCGCCGCGCAATCCGAGAACCCGATCTTCGCCCGGACGGTACCCCAGGCTTGAACCTGCGCGACCCCCATCTGGATCCCCGCGCCGTCATCGCCGCTCTCGGGCTGCAGCCCCATCCCGAAGGCGGCCATTACCGCGAGATCTGGCGCGACGCGCCGGAGGGTCGCCGCGGCGCCGGAACCGCCATCTATTACCTGTTGGCCCCGGGCGAGCGCAGCCATTGGCACCGCGTCGACGCCGCCGAGGCCTGGCACTGGTATGCGGGCGGCCCGCTGGCGTTGCGGCTTTCGGCGGAAGGCACAGCCGTGGAGGAGCACCGCCTCGGCCCCAACCTCGCCGCAGGCGAGCAGCCCTTCCGGCTGGTGCCCCAGGGCTGGTGGCAGGCCGCGGCCCCGGCGATCGGCTGGGTCCTCTGCGGCTGCATGGTCTCGCCGGCCTTCGATTTCGCGGGCTTCGAGATGGCCCCGCCGGGCTGGGAGCCTGCATGAGCACCTCGCTCGCCTGGGACGAACGCTATTCCGGCGGCGGCTTCCAGTTCGGCGAAGCGCCCAACGGCTATCTGCTCGCGCAGTCCCATCGCCTGCGCCCCGGCATGGCCGCGCTGGCCGTGGGCGATGGCGAGGGGCGCAACGGCGTCTGGCTCGCCCGCCAGGGCCTTCAGGTCACTTCGCTCGACTGGTCCGGCGTCGGAATGGCCAAGGCGCGGGAGATGGCCGCCGCACGGGGCGCCGCGCTGGAGACCGTCGTCGCCGATGCCGCGCAATGGGACTGGCCGGCGGCGCGCTTCGACCTGATCGCCTGGATCTATCTGCATCTGCCGCCCGCCGACCGCGCGCTCGCCGCTGCCGGTTGCCGCAGGGCGCTGAAGCCTGGGGGCCTGCTCGTCCTGGAAGGCTTCAGCCCCGCCCAGCAGGGACGCCGCAGCGGCGGGCCGAAGCTGCCGGAACTCCTGTGGGACCGCGCGATCGTGGAACGCGACTTCGCCGGGCTGGAGGTACTGGAGCTGACCGAGGGCGCCGTCCGCCTCGATGAGGGGCCGCGCCACCAGGGCCTGGCCGAGGTGGTCCGCTGCGTGCTGCGACAACCGCGATAGCGGCAACCGCGAAGCCGTCCGGCCGTTTTTCCGGAATGGAAAAAACACCCAAGACCCCCGTCGATTCCGGCAAGGAGGCCAAGGGCCGGCCCGATAACGGGCGGGACCGCACCGAGGCCGAGCTGGAAAAGGGCATGCCGGCAGACCAGAAGCGCGGCCCCCAGGACAAGAGCGACACCCGCCCCGTCCCCGACAAATCGCCGCACGACCGTTAGAGCATCACCCGATCAGGCGGAATCGTCGGGTCGGGTAAAGATGCTCGGAAAAACAAAGAGCTAGAGACTTCGAAGTGAGCCCTTGCGAACGAAGAAGGCTCTAGGCGGACAATTTCCTGCCCCCCAAGGGAAGCGGGTTCGCGCCCAGCCCGAAATAGCTCGCTGGCGCTTGCGAGAGCTCAGCGGCGCTGAGCAGCGCCGCCATGTCCCGCTGGACCGCGTCGCAGGACAGCGTGGCCAGCAGGTCGTCCACGGCCACGAAATCGGAGACATCGGCGCGGCGCATCGCCTCTTCGGCGGCGTGCAGGAAGGCTTCCGCCGAGGTTGCGACCGCAACGGCCTCCAAGGCGGTGACAGACCGCGCGGCACCTTTGAGCGGTGTCGTGACGACGCGGCGGCCGGCGGCCAGATAGCGCGGCGCTTCGGCGGGGTCGGACACGGCATCGGGCGCCATCGGCATGATCGCCACATCCCAATGGGACAGATAGGCGGGGAGCTCGGCCTCGCTGCGGTCGCCCAGCCAATGGATGTTGCGCGCCCGCGGCAGGTCGCGCGCCGTCTCGATCGCGCCGATGAGGGCGAACTGCCAATGCGGGCGCTGCGCGGCCAGGCGGGCCAAGAGATCCAGGTCCAGCCGGTCATCCACGGCGCCATAACGGCCGAGCAGCGGGCGACGAAGGCCGATCTGGTCGTCCGGCTCGGCGATCAGGCCCCGCGCCGTGGCGAAGTGCTCGACATCGATGCAGACGGGGAAGCAATGGATATGGGGATGGGCCGCACGGAGAGCGTCATGAAGCTCCGACGAAGCGGTGAAGACGAGATCGGCCGCCTCGATGAGATGCCGCTCGAATGGGAGACCGAGGGCAGAAGGCGTCTCGGTGCAGTCGTAGACCGTGGCGAGCCAGGACACGTGCCGCGAGTAGGGCACGGCTTCAGGAGTGGCATACCAGCCAATGGCAGCGCCCGATCGGGCCAGCAACAGGTCGAGCGCCGCCCGCCGGTTGTCCGTTCCGTTGGCCGGGAGCATCGGCGTCACGACCTGGACGCCGGTGGCGGAACAGGGGCTGACGCGAAGGCGTTCGCCCGCCGAGACTTCAGGTTCTTCCAGGAAGAACACCTGGCGCTGACGCGCGAACCTCGCAAGCAGCGGCCGAAGGCGGTGCGCCTCGGGCCAGCGGAGGGACGAAAAGCAGATGATGGCGGAATTCGAGGGCCCGCAGACGGAGGCGATGGGGCAATTGATTCCGTCCATGGCCATGGTCTCGCATCCTGATCACGCCGATCGGCAGAAACACGCCGACGGTCGTTCAGGGATAAATCGCGGAAATGGGTCTAAAGTTTGCGAGCATCCCGGATAAATTCATCGGGGCTCGAATTCCGGAATGATCATTCCTTGGAATGAAACATCTCGGATTACTTTTTATCTTGGCTCTTCAGCCTGTCACGCTCAATCAACTCCAGCAAAGCCGAGGGAATGGGCTCGCTGGCGATGTCATCGAACATGGTGTGAAGTCCGCGCTCGAGCCACATCTCAAACGCAACATCGGACGCGGCCTTTCGGCCCCGCCCGGCGCTACCGGGTGGGTGCGATGACACACCCCCCTTAGGCGGACTCTCGGAACTGTCGGACACAAACGCTCCTAAGAAAGACGGAGACCGTCCTCCGGCAGACTGCTCGAACCAATCCGGCTGGCCCGCGGTGACGATTTACGCGCCGCGCGCTTTGCCGTCGATGCCGCAGCCTCCATCACTTCATCCTCGCCCAGCATCCACAGCTTGAGCTGCTTGCGGGCGCGGAAGACGCGGCATTTGAGGGTGCCGACCGCGACGCCGAGCTGCGCGGAAGCCTCTTCGTAGGAGAGCCCCTGCACGGAAATCATCATCAACACGAGGCGCTGGTCATTGGGGAGCCGGGCAAGATTGGCGCGCAACTCCTTGAAAGCGATACTCTCTTCCTGGCCGCCACTGCGGCCCATCAGCGAGGACGGGGCGTCATCGATATCAACCGTCTCGCGCCGGCGACGGAAGTTGGAGAAGAAGCGGTTGCGCATAATGCGCGTCATCCAGGCGCGGAAATTCGTGCCCGGCTCGAAGGAATGCTGCGCGGCGAGCGCATTCGTGACCGCCGACTGGACAAGATCCTCGGCATCCGCCCGGTGGCGCGTGAGCGCCAGCGCCTGCTGGCGGAGGGATGGCAGGGTGGTCAGAAGCAGGTCGTGGAAGGAAGGCGTGGGCGCAACGGAGGTATCGTCCTGTCCGGCGATAGTCGGGCGCATCGTTTTCTCCTCGAGACTTCTCATAACCCTCCAACGCCCCGGGCCCGAAAGGGTTGCATGCCGAATGTCGGAATCTTCGAGAAATTCCTCCGGCGAGGAGAAATTCCCGCAACCGCTGTCAAAACAAGGCGTTGTCATGCCAATGATCCCGCAGGGCCGAAGGCCAAAGATGCTGTGGAATGCGAATTCGCGCCGCCGTGAGGCCGGGCGCTGGATCCGCGCGCGCGCCACAGGCCGAGCGCCCTTGCGGGCGCATCTCTTCTGGATTCTTCGCGGAGGCGGCGTCTTGCGCCCATGGCGGTCGGGAGCTCCATATGCCTCTCAGGGCAGTGTCGGCGATCCTAGCCCCTGGCCGACGCGGCGCGCAACGACCGTGATGCCGCCTCGGATAGCGCCCTCGTGACTTTGGCCATCGCCCATACTCCGGACACCATCGGCCCTCCATTACCCTTCCCACTGGCCCTCCGGCCTTGATAAACTCGTCGTCCAGGAGCCCTTCCCCATGATATCCGCCGCCGAGCTGATCGCCGTCCTGCCCTATGCCCGGCGCTATGCCCGCGCCCTCACCGGCAGCCAGGCGGAGGGTGACGCCCTGGTGGCCCGCGCCATCCCCGACCTGTCGGAAGCGCTGCCCCCCAAGCTCGCCCTCTATGCCCGCATCACGCAGCTGACCGAGAACCTGGAAGCTTCGGGCCGTGGCCGCCCGCTCGGCCGGCACCTGCTGCTGCTGACCTCGCTGGAGGAAATCTCCATGGCGGATGCGGCCCTGATCACCGGCCTGGACGAGACCGAGGCCGCCGACCGCGCGGCCGAGGCCCGGGCTTTCGTGAAGGCCGCCTCGGCCACCGACGTCCTGATCATCGAGGACGAGCCGGTCATCGCCATGGACCTTCGCATGCTCGTCCAGGGCTGCGGCCATCGGGTCGTCGGCATCGCCGCCACGGAGATCGAGGCCGTCCGGCTCGCCAGCGAGAAGGGCGCGGGGCTGATCCTGGCCGACATCAATCTCGGGCGCGGCGGCAACGGCATTCAGGCGGTGCGCCGCATTCTCCAGACGCTCGACATCCCGGTGATCTTCGTCACCGCCTATCCCGAGCAGCTGCTGACGGCCGAGGGAATCGAACCCGCCTTCGTCATGCGCAAGCCCTTCGACCCGGTGACGCTCGCCATCTTCACCTACCAGGCGATCACCGCCGGCCGCGTGCCGCTTCACTGATCGGTTTGCACTGCAACCGCCCGGCCTCATGACGCGTTGATCCGCCGGACCGCGCCATGCGCGGACTTGCAGGAGAAGCGCCAGTGAACTGGGACACGATCAAGGGCAACTGGAAGCAGATGACCGGCTCCGTAAAGGAGCAGTGGGGCAAGCTGACGGACGATGACCTGACCGTCATCGAGGGCCGCCGCGAGCAGCTCGTCGGCCAGATCCAGGAACGTTACGGCATCGCGAAGGACGAGGCCGAGGCGCAGGTGAAGGCCTGGGAGAACCGCCCCTAGGACGACAGGTCGCGACGGCCCTTTACGCCGACGGTCCGGGCGGGCCGGCGGCGTTCGTCTCTCGCACCTGTTCCGATGTCGAAAGGAAGTGCCATGTTGATCTGGACGCTCCTCTTCCTCGTGATCGCCCTGGTCGCCGGCCTCTTCGGATTCGGGGGCATTGCCTCCAGCGCTTCTGGCATCGCGCGGGTGTTGTTCTTCGTCTTCCTCGTGCTCTTCGCCGTCTCGCTCCTGACCGGCCAGGGATTCACCCTCTGAGATGACCCGACGAAACCTCCTGCTGGCCGGTCCGGCGCTGGCCTTGGCCTCCCTCCTCCGCCTCCCGGCAGCCGCCGCGCGCGATCCGCGCGGGCTGTGGTTCGATCCCATGCAGCTGCCCTCCTATTCCGGCCGGCTGGACCGCTGGATCTCCACCCCCGCCGGTGAGGTCGATCGCGGCCTGTTCCGCGAGGGCACGCAATTCGTCTTCCCGCCCACCGAGGCGGACGCGCTGATGGCCGCCTTCACGCGCGGCAGCTCCATCGCCGTCTGGGGCATCCGCGCGCGCAGCGCGCCGGTCGTCACCATGCTCGCCTGGGGCAGGAGCGATTCCGATACCGCCAGCTTCGTCGAGCGCCCCGCCTGGTTCACGGATGCGCGGCCCGGCTCCCAGCGCCTGACGCTTTCCGGCCGCATCCAGGCGCCGCTGCTCACGCCCCAGGGCGAAAGCATGGGCGTGATCCTGGCCGAAGGCGGCTCGATCCGGCTGACGGTCGCGCAACACAAGGCCCTCGGCGGCCTGCTCGCCGTAGGCGAGAGCGTCGTCGCCGAGGGCCTGGGCACGCGGCGCGGCGAACTCGCTGCCATCGACGCCCAGCGCCTGGGCAAGGACCAAACCTCCCTGGAAGGGCTTGTCGAGCCACCCACATGAGCAAAAAGCCGGATGACGACGCCCGCCTCCTCCACGAACAGCAGGCGGAACACTCCATTCGTGCCTTTGGGCAGCTGACGCGCGTCTGGCTGCGCGCGCCCGATCGCGGCAAGGCGCGCTGGCTGCTCTTCGCCCTGCTGGCCCTGACCGTCGCGCAGGTGCTCATCCAGATCCGGCTCAACCTGTGGAACCGCGATTTCTTCAACGCCCTGGAGAGTCGCGACGGCGGGGCCTTCCGGACGCAGATTCTCGTCTTCATCGGCTATGCCGCGCTCTCGATGGGCGTGGCCGTCTACCAGCTCTACGTGAAGCAGCTGACCCAGCTGCGCTGGCGCGAATGGCTCACCCGCCACCTCACCGACGCCTGGCTGCGCGACGGGCGGCACTATCAGCTGGAGATGGCCGGCAGCACGGACAATCCCGATCAGCGCATCTCCGAGGACGTGCGCATCTCCACCGACCTCGCGCTCGATTTCGGCGTGGGCATCCTCAATTCGATCATGATGCTGACCGCCTTCATCGGCATCCTCTGGACCGTCTCGGGCCCGCTGCACATGGCGCTGGCCGGGCAGGAGTTCGAGATCCCCGGCTACATGGTCTGGGCCGCGCTGCTCTATGCGCTGCTCGGCACCTTCCTCACCTGGTTCGTCGGCCGACCCATGGTTCGGCTGAACGTGGAGCGCACGACGGCCGAGGCGGATTTCCGCTTCGGCCTGAACCGCGCCCGCGAGAGCGGCGAGGGCATCGCGCTGATCCGGGGCGAGCAGGACGAGCGCCGGGGCCTCAACATGCTCTTCGACGAGGTGAAGTCCAGCTGGCGCGGGCTGATGCGCAGCCAACGCAACCTCATGTGGCTCACCAGCGCCTATGGCACGCTGGCGATGATCTTCCCCACCATCGTCGCCTCGCCCGCCTATTTCGCCGGCGCCATCACGCTCGGCGGGCTCATGCAGATCGGCGCGGCCTTCGGCCAGGTGCAGGGCGCGCTCAACTGGTTCGTGGACAATTTCGGCCTCATCGCCCAGTGGCGCAGCGCCGTCCAGCGCGTCATCACCTTCCGCGACGTGATCGAGGAACTGGACACGCTCATCGAGGATCCGAGCCAGCCCACGATCGAGGTGCATGAGACGCAGGAGGAGAAGCTCGTCCTCCACAACCTGGAGGTTGCCTTCTCCAACGGCACCACGGTGATCGCCGATGCCTCGGCCGAGATCCAGGCCGGCGAGCGCGTGCTCATCAAGGGCCAGTCGGGTACCGGCAAGTCGACGCTGTTCCGCGCCATCGGCGGGCTCTGGCCCTGGGGCGCGGGCGAGATCCGCACGCCGCCGCGTGCGAGCATGATGTTCATGCCCCAGCGGCCCTATCTGCCGCTCGGCACGCTGCGCACGGCCATCGCCTATCCCGCCGGGCCCGACGCCTTCGACGCGGCGGAGGTCGCCGAGGCGCTGAAGAAGGTCGGTCTCGAAAAGCTGGCGGAGCAGCTCGAGAAGGAGGATCGCTGGGACCGCGTGCTGAGCCTGGGCGAACAGCAGCGCCTGGCCTTCGCGCGGCTGCTTCTGCAGAAACCGCGCTGGATCTTCATGGACGAGGCGACGGCCGCGCTCGACGAGGAAAACCAGGACCGGATGATGGAGCTCGTCCTGGAGGAATTGCCGGAAGCGGGGCTGATCTCGATCGGGCACCGGCCCGGCCTGGCGGCCTTCCACACGCGCACCCTGGACCTGCTGCGGGCCGAGGGCGGCGCGAGGCTGTCGCGGCCCGACCGGCGCTCGACGAAGCGGGAATGGCCCCGGGCGATGGCGCGGGCGGCGAAGGAGGCGCGGGCGGAACGGCGCGCGCAGAGGCGGGCACAGCTGGTGGGTTAGAGCAGATGCCGATCAGGCTGCCTTGCCTGATCGGACAGAGCTCCGGCGCGGACACCTTCGCTCAACCCAGCTCGCGCCCTCGCCAGCCATCCGCCAGCATCTCCCGCGTTTCCACGCGCACCTCTCCGTCACGGATGGAAACGAGGTTCCATCCGTTCGGCGCGCCCGACCCGCGCGGCGAAAAGGCGCTCGGCGCAATGACCTGCAGCGCCCCGCCCGGACCGAGCCGCATCATCTCCGCCTGATGCAGATGGCCGCAGAGCAGAGCCTTCACGCCCTGGGCGCGAAGCAGCTCGATGGTCGCCCCCGCCTCGCGCGGCGCGTGGCGGGCGATGGCCCACGGACCGTGACGCAACGGATGGTGGCACACCACCACGACGTCGAGCCCCGCTGCCGCCTCCAGCTGCGCCGCGAGCCGCGCGCGCCGCTCCAGCGTGATGCCGCCGGCGGACCAGTCGAGATGCCATTGCGCGCGGCTCACCGTGTCGAGCCCGATCAACCGCGCTCCATCGAGGGTCAGCTCTTCCATCGCGTCCTCGGGGCGCGCGCGCTGCCAGCGCCGCTTGGGATGCATGAAGCGCCCGACCAGATTGCCCCGCGGGATGTCGTGGTTGCCGGGCATCACCAGCAGCGGCGCGCCCAGCATCTCCAGGAAGGCGAAGGCGCGCGCGAATTCGTCGCGGGTGGCCCGGCGCGTGAGGTCGCCGCTGACGGCCACCGCGTCGGGCGCCGCCATGATGACATCCGCCGCCAGGCTTTCCACCAGCTCCTGCGGTGCCTCGCCGAAATGCAGATCCGAGAGATGGGCGATGCGCGGCATCAGCCGGCCTCTTGCGGGGCCAGGACGCGCAGCGCCCCGCGATGCAGGCGGAAGCGGATCGGCGAGGAACAGATGCGCGTCTCGCCGTCCAGGCTGAGGCGCAGCCAGGGTGCGATGCCATGCACGGCGAGATGCTCGCCTTCGCGCGCGGCGATGTCGGGATCCTCCGCCAGTCGGCCGCGGAACCAGCGCCATGCCTGGCGCAGTCGCGCGCGAGGGCCGTGCGGACGGGCCAGTGCCAGGGCCAGACCCGCCTTGCTGCTGGGCGCTGGCGTGGTGATCACGGCGGCATGCCCGCGCGCGCGCCGGCCGGGACCGAGGCGGACCGCGAGGCCGCGCGCCGTCGGGCGGAAGAGCGCGCGCAGCACGGCGCGGACCAGCGGCAGCCAGCCGCGCCGGCCGCCGCCGCGCTGTCTCTCGCGGAAGCGCATGAGCCGCGTCGGCGCGCCGACGACGCTCTGATAGAGGAAGACCTGGCCATTGGCCGTCGCGACGTCGAGCGCGACCGTGGGGCCGGGGCGATAGCCGCGCGCCGCCAGGACCGGATCGCCGGCAAGCCCGAGGCGGGCGCAGACGCGGTTCATGGTCCCGCCGGGCAGCGGCGCCAAGATCCGGTCGGTGCCGAGCAGCCGTTCGGCGCCGTCGCGCAGAGTGCCATCGCCGCCGGCGACGAAGACCACCTCGGCCTCGGAGGCGTCGACCACGGCCCATTGCTCATCCAGCGTGGCGCCGGCGGGGATGGCGACGATCGGGAAGCCCGCCTCATGCAGAGCCTGCTCCAGCATGGCGCGCGGCGCCCCCAGTTCCGACAGGGCACGGGCCCGGTCGTTGATGACGAGAGCTGCCTTCATGGTCCGGATGCCTGATCCCCCAAACGCAGGAAGGGCGCGACCGCCGAAGCGGTCGCGCCCAAACCAACCGGGCGCGCTGTTCGCGCGCCCGTCGCTCATCGCGTCGTGGTGCCGAGCGCGCGGCCCACGGCCGTCCCGCTGGGATTGGCGGCGGTGCCGTCCGACTGCGCCGGGTAGGCGCCCGAGGTGTTGGTGCCCGCCGCGCGATCCAGCGCCCGCTCGGTGGCCGTGCCGGGCGGATTGCCGGGCCTGCCGTCCGACTGGCGCGGATAGGCGCCCGAAGTGTTGGTGCCGGCCGCGCGGTCGACCGCCCGCTCGGCACCGGTGCCGGGCGGATTGCCGCGGCGGCCATCATTGGGATCGGTGCAGGCGGCAACGCCGAGGAGCATCACGCCGATGGGCAGGAGACGAGCAACGTGCATGAAATTTCCTTCCTAAGGATCAGGGTCTGCGCCGTTTCTCCGGCGACAAACCTTCCAACGCCCGATCATTCACAGGGTTGCAGTTCCGCAACCGATTCAGAAATTTGACGTTGTGACGGGGCTGCTAATCACTGAAGAATGGGATCGACCATGCGTTTGCATCGGCTTTTACTTATAGGATTTTCACTATTGTTGATCGCCGCACTGTATATGTTCAACGCGATCTGACTGGGCGGTTTATGATTTGATTTCAAGCCTGGGTCAGGCGTCGCTTTTCAGACAACCGCCGCCTTTTCTCTACCCCCGCGGATGCGCGCCACGGCCGCGTCCAGCTCCGCCCCCAGCAGGATCAGATAAACGCTCACATAGAGCCAGGTGAGCAGCGCGATGGCCGCGCCGAGGGGGCCATAGGTCGCGTCATAGGTCGCGAAATGGCTGACGTAGAGCGAGAAGGCCGCCGAGGCGACCAGCCAGAGCCCCGTCGCCGTCACCGCGCCCACGGAGAAGACCCGATAGTGGGTGGGCCGCCGCGCCGGGCCAAAGCGATAGAGCGTCGCGATCGCCAGGAACACCGCGCAGACCAGCGCGCCCATCGAGGCCCCGCGCAGCAACAGCGCATCGAGAAACGGAAAGTTCAGCAGCCCCAGGATCGTCGGCAGCGCGACCAGAAAGCCCAACCCGACCGCCACCGCGAGGATGGCGCAGATCGTGATGACGAAGGCGGTCGCGTAGAAGGCGAGCCAGTGCCGCTGCTCACGCTGGCCATGGGCAAGGTTGAGAGCCCCAAGCAGCGAGCGGATCCCCGCCGAGGAGGACCACAGCGCGATCGCGCTGCTTACGATCACGCCCCAGCTCAGCCCCGTGCGTGGCGCCGCGACCAGCTGATGCACGCGCTGGGCGATGAGCTCGTAGCTGTCCGGCGGCAAAACCTGATTCAGAATGGCAAGCTGCGCCTCCACCGAGTTCAGGTCGAACCACACGCCGTAGAAGGCGATGCAGAGCGAGATCGAGGGAAAAAGCGCCAGCATGGCGTAGAAGGCGCAGCCCGCCGCCACCAGCGAGATCTGATCGGACGTCGCGACAGACCAGGCCTGCATCCAATAGCCCTGCTGCGGCGCGGCCGCCGCCGCCCTCTCCGCGGCACGGCGAGCGGCAGGCGATTCCTGGTTCAGGGCGTCAGGCTTCAGCAACTTCACCTTCATGCATGGCGCGGCAGCATCGGTTTTCTGTCGGCCTCAACGGCGCTTCTTCATGAAATCCAGAACCATCCCGCCCACCTCGACCGCCGAGCGCCATTTCACGAGGCTCAGCGCCTCGTTCATCGGCGAGACGGCGCGCAGTTGCGCCATGGTCTGCCGCCGCAGCATCAGCGCCTCCTGCGCCACGGGATCGTGGCGCTTGCGCGACAGCAGCAGCAGCACGCCCATCACGACGAGGTCGGCAAGGGCGAGCCAGAGCGTGGCCCAGATGGCCCCCTGGCTCTCGCGCAGCCACATCCAGGCCGCGCCGTGCAGCAGCCCCAGCGCCACGAGGCCGAAAAGGGCCGCCGCAACCTGCAGCAGCGTGGTGCGCGCGAAGGCGCCGGCCTCGCGCTTCAGGCGCAGGGTCTCGGCCTCGGCGGCCAGCCCGAGCAGGCGAAGGCTTCGCATCAGCGGCGGCACAGGACGGCGAAGACGAAGCCCGTCAGCGCCGCGATTCCCACCGCGGTGAGCGGCTTCTCGCGAATGGCGTCGACGAGCCGGTCGGTCTGCTCGCGGATGGTGTCGGTGGCCTGATGGGCGGCGGCCTCCGCCTTGTCGGCCACGCGGGCGACCGCGGGCGACACGCGGTCGTTCATCAGCGCCTCCACCTTCGCGCGAAGGGCGGCGATCTCGGCATGGGTCTCGTCCATGGAGGACGGAATCTCGGTGGGGCGGTCATAGGCCATGGTCGTGTCCTTTCGGGCCGGCGCGCGCCGGCCAATGGGGTCAGAATAAGGAGTTTCGGCAACCAGGTCCCGCACGGTTCGGGGCCCGACCGGCCGGACGGCGAAAAATGGGCATGCCTCGATTCCTGAATCCCGGTAGATGCCGCAACGCGGCCGCTCAGCCCGCGTTGCATGCGGGCAACAGGAACCTTCCCATGGCCCCTTTCCGACCGCCACCAGCGATTTCCAGCGACTGGTCCATGCGCTGGCTTGTCTTCGCGCTGGTCATCGCCGCCCTGTATCTGGGCCGGGAGGTCTTCGCGCCACTGGCGCTGGCGCTGCTCTTCACCATCGCCGCCATGCCGGCGGTGGCCTGGCTGGAGAGGCGGCGCGTCCCGCGCATCGCCGCCGTGCTGCTGGTGATGGTGCTGTTCCTCTCCATCATCGGTGGGCTGGTCTATGTCGTCCTGACCCAGGCCCTGGCCCTGGCCGGCGAGTTGCCGAATTACGAGACCGTCCTGCGCGGCAAGCTGCAGGCCTTGAGCCAGGAGGGCTCCGGCCCGATCGAGCGCGTGGTCGGGCTGGTGAAGCGGCTTGGCGAGGTGATGTCGCCGGCCGAGGCGACACCGGTCCAGACCGTCACCGTCGCCAGCGCCGACCAGGGGCCTCTGGCCACGCTGCTCAGCCTCGCCGTGGTGATCATCGCCCCCGTCGCGACCTTCGCCATCACCTTTCTTCTGATGGCCTTCATCCTGGTGCAGCGCGAGGACATGCGCGACCGCGTGCTGCGCCTCGCCGGCCTGCATGAGATGCACCGCACCACCGGCGCCATGAACGAAGCCACCACCCGCGTCGGCCGCTTCCTGCTGATGCAGGCGCTGATGAACGGCATCTTCGGGCTGGCCATGGGCCTGGGCCTGTGGTCCCTCGGCGTGCCCAACGCGCCGCTCTGGGGCGCGCTTGGCTTCGCGCTGCGCTTCGTGCCCTTCCTCGGCGCGCCGCTGTCGATGCTCTTCCCGCTGATCGTCGCCTTCGCCACCACCGAGGGCTGGCACACCGTGCTGATGGTGATCGTGCTCTTCGCCGTGGTGGACGTGGTGGTGACCTATATCCTGGAGCCCTGGCTCTACGGCAGCAGCATGGGCATCACGCCGCTGGCGCTGCTGCTGGCTTCGGCCTTCTGGGCGGTGATGTGGGGGCCGCTCGGGCTGATCCTGGCACCGGCCATCACGGCCTGCCTCGTCATCCTCGGCCGGCACGTCCGATCCCTCGCCTTCCTCGACGTCCTGCTGGGAGATACGCCGCCCCTCTCCGCGCCGGCGCGCTTCTACCAGCGCCTGCTGGCCGACGACTCGCTGGGGGCCACCGCCCTCTTGAGCGAGGAAGTCGGGCGGAAGGGCCTCGAACCCGCGCTCGACCAGATGGTCATGCCGGCCATCGCGCAGATCTCCTCCGATCGACCGAACGAGGCCTTCGGCCCGGCGCTGGCCATCCGCACCTCGCGCACGCTCACGCGGGTGATGGAGGCGGTGTCGCAGGATGGCGAGGGGCCCGCCGACATCCTGGTCCTGCCGGTGGCCGGCGCGCTGGATCATGCCTCGGCCGCCGCCGCCGTGGTGGCGCTTCAGGAATCGGGGCAGCTTGCGACACTCGTGCCCACCGAGGCGCCCCGTCCCGGACTCGTCGTATTGGTGGCGGCGACGGATGCGCCGCCGCGGCGGCTGGACCGCGCGCTGGCCACGGCCATGCAGCTGTCCGATCGCGTGCTGATCTTCGCGCCGACGGACGAGGCGGCCCAGGCGCTCTACCGCCGCCCGCAGACCACGCCGCTCGTCACGCTGGAAGCCCTGATCACGGAAGTGGAGGCGGCGATCGGTCCCGGCGCGGCGTTGGCGGAGGGGCAGCCCGAGGCGGCTTAGGCGCCTTCGCCCCGCCGAGGGATCAGCCGACGGCGCGGGCGAGGGCCGCCGCCAGGGCCGCCCGCAGGGCATGGGCGGTGAAGGGGCGCGGCAATATGTCGGCCTCGGCCGCGCCGTCCACCGGAATGCCCAGCGGCGAGAGATGGAGCACCGCCACCGCGCGCCGCCGCAGCAGTTGCGCGACCGGCTGCACGGAGCGGCCCGCCAGCGTGCCGGCCAGGATCGCGGCGTCGAGCTTGCCGGCCTTCTCCACCAGGCGCAGCGCCTCCTCCACCGTGGCCGCCGGCCCCTCCACCTCGCAGCCGCCCTCGCGCAGCGCGGCCGCGAGGGTGATGGCGGAGACCGCGTCGTCCTCCACGACCAGCACGCGCCGCCCGGTGAGCGGACCCGCGCCCGGCAGCGTACCCGGCATGGCCCCGCCGGCGAGCGCCTCGGCGCCAAGGGTGATCCGGCAGCGCAGCCCCTCCGGCTCCCAATGCCGCTCGATGCGCCCATCGAGCTGGCCGCGGATATTGGCGTCGATGAGCATGGAGCCGAAGCCCAGCCGCCCGGGCGGCGCTTCCAGGCGCGGGCCGTCCTGCTCGGTCCAGGTGAGCAGGACATCGCTGCCCGCGCGCTCCCAGCTCAGCGTCACGCGGCCCTGCGGCAGGGACAGCGCGCCGTATTTGGCGGCGTTGGTGATGAGCTCGTGCAGCACCAGCGTGAGCGGCTGGGCGGATTCGGGCGTGAGGCGCAGCGGCGGCCCCTCGGCCACCGCCCGGTCGGCATGCGCGGCGAGCTCCTGGCGGACGATCTCGCGCAGATCGGCCCCCACCCATTTCTCCCGCGAGAGCACGTTGTGCGCGCGGCTCATCGCGCCGATCCGGCCCTCCAGCACCTCGACCAGCGCCGGCACGTCGTCCGGCGCATCGGCGGCGGAGAGGCGGATCAGGCCGCGCACCACGCTGAGCGCGTTCTGCGCACGGTGGTCCACCTCGCGCGACAGCATCCGCTCGGAGACCTCGACGCGCTTGCGGGCGGTGATGTCGATCATGGCGGCGCTCACGCCCGTCACCTCGCCCCGCGCGCCGCGCACGGGATAGGAGCTGCAAAGCCAGAAGCGCTCCCCCCCGCCGACGATCACGCGCATTTCGAATTCCTCGACCGGATTTCCCGTCTCCAGCACGCGCCGCAAGGCGGGTTCCAGCTCCGGCGCGACATGCGGCGCCAGGTCGACGAAACGGCGGCCGAGATGCGCCGCCACCGGCAGCCCATTGGTCTGCGCCAGCTTCTCGTTCAGCGCGACGTAGCGCAGCTCGCGATCCATGAGGCAGAGGCCGGCCGGCGCGGTCTCATAGGTGGCCTGGAGCTGTGCGGCGGTGGCGGCGATGGCCGCCTGCGCCTCGCGATGCTCGTGGAAATCGACGCCCACGACGGCCCAGGCGGCGACGCCGCCTTGCCCATCGTCGATCGGCCCGCTGCGCAGCAGGAACCAGCGCCACGCGCCATCCAGCGCCCGGCGCAGCCGCACCTCGCGCGTGAAGCGTGCCTCCCCGCCCGGCGCGTCCTGCGCCATGGCGAGGCGCCAGGCGGTCCAGGCGCCCGTGCGGTCGTCCGGATGGAGCCCGGCGAGCCAGCCGTCCTGCAGGCTTTCCTGCTCGGTCAGGCCAGTCGTGCGGCACCAGAACTCATTGGCCCAGTCCACCCGACCCTCGCGATCGGCGGTGAGCACCACCTGCGGCGCCACGCTCAGCACGGCCCGCATGCGGGCCACGGCATTCTGGCGTTCGGCGATGCGGGTCTCGACCGTGGCGGCCATGCCGTCGAAGGCCCCGGCGAGCCGCTCGAACTCGCGCCCTCCCCCGACGGAGCCGACGCGCACCGCCCATTCCTGCTCGGCCCAATGCCGCGAGGCCGCGAGAAGGCGCTGCACGGGCCGCGCGATGGTCGCGTGAAAGCCCAGGATCGCCAGCAGGAAGGTCAGCAGCAGCGAGCCGACGATCATCAGCCAGGCACGCCGGTCTGCCGCGGCGGCGGCGGCCACGGCGGCGCGCGTCTCCAGCCCGACGGCGATGAAGAGCGCGCCTTCCGGCCCCTCGGCCAGCGGCAGATAGGCCAGCATGCGCTCCACGCCGTCGCGGCTCTTCACCTCCGCGACGCCGGCGCGCGGCGCGGGGGGCATAGACAGCGCGAAATCGGCCAGCGGCGTGCCGACATAGCGCTCCGGCTCGATCGAGCGCGCGAGCACGATGCCGTTGCGGTCGGCGATGGTGGAAACCCCGCCCGGGGGCAGTTCCACCGTGCTCAGCTTCTGCGTCAGCCAGCGAATGGAGAGCCCGACCACCACGATGCCCACCGGGGCGCCGGCCGCGTCGCGCAGCGGGCTCGCCATATGGAGCGTCGGCGTGCCGGTGCCCCGGCCGACGAGGTACTCGCCGATCTGGAACCGGTTCTCCCGGATGACGGCACGCAGGTAGGAGCGGTCCCCGACCCGGGCCGATCGGATCATGTCGGGCTGCGCCGAGCAGATGTTATCGCCCTCGGGGCTGAAGAGATTGGCCGTCACGTAACGTGGATTGGCGGCGACGATGCGGGCGAGGAAGCTGTCGCAGGCCTCGCTCGGCCGGTTGGCGCGGATCGTGTCCTCCGCCGCAATGGCGCTGAGCAGCTGGCGCGCCGCCTCGATGGTGGCGGTCTGCTCGCGGCCCAGGAGCCGGACCAGCCGCATGGCCTGCTCGCCCAGCTGTTCCGTGCGCTCCTGCCGCGCCTCGCGCTCCAGGAGGATCTGCACGAGACCGGCGGGAACGAGGGCGAGCAGCAGGCCCAGGAATGCTCGGAGCGCCAAAGGCAAGGGGGGTAAGCCTTTTCTGCGGGGAAGGACCGTCACGCCGCTTGGGTGTGGCGGCGGCGCGGATTCGCATTCGCCGAGACGCCGAGCGGGAGGCGCCCGGCCGCCGGAGCGCGCGTGGAGACGATGCCCGGCCCTTGGAGGACCAGCCGATGGCAAGCATGGGCGATGCTGTGGACATCATGGAGGTGCGGCATCAAGGGGGTTCCGGCTGACACGGGGTGGCACGCGAACGCGGGAGCGAGGGCCGTGCTCACGCGCAACGCTTCCATCATGCCACAGTTGCGACGCGCGGCGATGTCCCCGGCAGGCGGGGCGTGGCTGCGACTCCCGCGCCCCTGAGGCGGCGGTTCACAGGCACCGTCCGGACTGTATAAGGATTGTCCTGCCGGCAGCCGTCCACGCCGTCGCGATGCCGGGCGGAGGCGGGCCTGAAATCAGGCGGCCCTCCCGGTGGGATTGCGTGCGGGATTTTTGAATTTCGAGGCGCGCGCCACATCCCCATGGCCTGGAAACATATTCCGCGATGGGGCAGGGTGCGCGCGCCGCAAAGCCGGGATGAATCTCACAGCCATGTCGCTTATCGCGAAATTCGCCGGACGGCCCCGGGGGCTGGCGATCGGCCTGGCCGTCGGGCTCGCTGCCTTCGCGGTCGCCTTCGTGGTGCGCTGGGTATCGGGCATCCAGGGCGCGCCCTTCGCCACGTTCTTCCTCGCCATCTTCTTCACGACAGTCTTCTCCGGCTGGCGGCCCGCGGCGGCGATTTCGGCGCTGTCGGTGGTCACGGCCTGGTACTTCTTCCTGGAGCCGCAGTATTCCTTCGAGCTTCAGTACCCTCAGGGCCCCATCGCGCTGGGGCTCTTCGTGCTTGTCGCGATCGGGCAGATGGCACTGGTCGAGGTCCTGCATGTGGCCGCCCTGCGCCTGGTGACGGCGCACGAGAAGATCGAAAAGCTGCTCGCGCATGAGCGCCATCTTTATCGCGAATTGCAGCATCGCGTCGCGAACGGCATCCAGTCGCTGGCGACCATCCTTTCCATCCAGTCGCTGCACATGGCCGATATGGCCGATGCCGAGGCCGCGCTGGCCGATGCGGTCCAGCGGCTGCGCGGCATGGCGACGGTTCATCGCCGCCTGCGCGACCCCGAGCTCGCGGGCGAGCGCCTGGCCCAGGCGCTCGACGCGCTGACGCTCGACCTGCTGCGCGCGGCGGGCCGGGAGGACATCGCCGTCGAGGTGGTGGTGCAGGCCCCCCCGCTCGACCACAACGCCGCCACGCTGGCCGCGATGATCATTGCCGAGGCGGTGATGAACAGCGTGAAGCATGCCTTCGCCGGCCGCCCGGGCGGCACACTTACGATCGCCTTGCGCCAGGTGGGACAGGACATGGTTCTGACCATCGGCGACGACGGGCATGGGCTGTCCGGCGTCCTCCAGGACCGGCCGCGGCTCGGCACCATCATCATGGAGGACTTCGCCCAGCGGCTCGGCGGAACCCTGCGGCTGGAGAATGCGCCAGGTGGCGCGCGGGTGATCGTAAACTTTCCCCCTTCGGCAACCCAGTTGGCCGACGCGCGTTGACCCCCTGAACGACGTGGGGAGTTGGACGAATGCTGGCTTTCGCAAAGCCGATGAAGGTGCAGACGCCGGGTGGCACGATCTTCGCGCAATACGCCATGGTGCCGAAATACAAGGGCGAGCCCTGGTGGGTGATGTATCGTGGCGAGGACGGCCGATGGTTCACCACCATGGTCGAACGGAGCCAGATGCCCCACTGAGGCAGCCCTTCTTCTGAAGCCCATCGGAAAGCCGCCGCCATTTCAGTGGCGAGTCGGCCTTTCATGTGACGGACACGGCCGCGAATCGCGCCGAACCCCATGGTTTGCGTGACGCGTGGCCAATGGCGTTGTCAGGAATTCCGCCATGCGCCTCCCAGTCACCCTGGTCACGGAATGGCTCCCGAAGCGCCACGATCCCGCCACCGGAAGCGCGGATGGTGCGTTCATTCCCCTTTTTCATTCCTGACCCCGAGGAACGCCTGCCCATGCAGCGTCGCGACATTCTTCTTGGCGCCGTGGCTGGGTCTCCGGCCCTCCTCGGCGGCACGGCGGCCCTGAGCCAGGACGCCGTGACCGATCCCTATGCCCCCGTCGCCTTCACCGCGGACACCGTCGCGCAAAAAGCGCGCGAGCTCGCCGGCCAGCCCTTCCGGCGGCGGCCGGCCGACCTGCCGCGCCAGCTCGACCGGCTGGACTATGACGGCTATCGCAAGATCCGCTTCGACGCCGCCCAGGCCTGGTGGTCCGATCCCGAGCTGCCCTTCCGCATGCAGCCGCACCATCGCGGATTCCTGTTCAAGGATCGCGTCGACCTCTTCGAGGTCGTCGAGGGCCAGGCCTCGCGCATCCGCTTCCGGCCGGGCCAGTTCCGCTACGAGGATGTCGAGGCGCCGGGCGAGGACAGCGACATCGGCTTCGCAGGATTCCGCCTTCTGGCGCCGCTCAACCGCCCGGATCACTTCGACGAGCTCGCCTCCTTCCTGGGCGCGACCTATTTCCGCGCGCTCGGACGCGGCAATGTCTACGGGATCTCCGCGCGCGGCCTGGCCATCCGCACCGCCGATCCGCAGGGCGAGGAATTCCCCGCCTTCACCGCCTTCTGGCTGGAAAAGCCTAAACCCGGCGATGCCTCCGCGGTGATCCACGCGCTGCTCGACAGCCAGAGCGTGACCGGCGCCTATCGCATCACGGTCACGCCCGGCGACACGACGCTGACGGAGGTGCAGGCCACGCTCTTCCCGCGCCAGGATGTCGCCAATCTTGGCATCGCGCCGGCGACGAGCATGTTCTTCTTCGGCCCCCAGGATCGCGACGGCGTGAGCGACTATCGTCCCTCCGTGCATGATTCGGACGGGCTGCTGATGCGCACCGGCCGGGGCGAGCAGATCTGGCGCCCCCTCTCCAATCCACGCGACCTACAGGTGAGCGGCTTCCAGGACGCCACGCCGCGCGGCTTCGGCCTCCTGCAGCGCAACCGCGCCTTCGCCGAGTACCAGGACCTCGGCGCCGATTATCACCGCCGGCCGAGCCTCTGGGTCGAGCCGCTGCAGGACTGGGGCGCGGGCGAGGTCCGCCTCGTCGAGATCCCGACGCAGAGCGAGATCCACGACAACATCGCCGCGCTCTGGGCCCCCGCCGCGACGCTCAAGGCGAACACGCCCTTCGAGCTGCGCTACCGCCTGCATTGGTCGGCGGCGGAGATGTCGGACGGGCGGCTCGTGCGCTTCACCACGACGCGCGTGGGCGCGGCCGGCGAGCGTTCGCGCCTCTTCGTGCTCGACACCCCCCCGGTGCTGTCCGGCCCGGACGACGCCGCGCCCGAGGTGAAGGTGGAGACCAGCGCGGGCAATGTGCAGAACGTCGTGCTGCAGCCCAATCGCGAAACGGGCGGCATGCGGCTCGTCTTCGAGCTGAACCCCGGCAGCGCGCGCACCGTCGAGCTGCGCGCGCGCCTCCTGCGCGGCGAGACCCCGATCTCCGAGAGCTGGGCCTTCCGATGGACGGCCTGAGCCGCTCCCTCCCCGGCTACGAGATGCTGCCGCAGGAGGCGCCGCTGGCGATGCCGGTGCAGGACCTTTCGCGCGCGCCGGAACGCGAGGTCACGCAACGCCCCTCCGCGCCGCCGCTGATGTGGCTGCGCCGTCTGCTGGTGATCGGCGGCGCGCTCGCGCTCACGGGTTTCGCGACCGCGGAGATGTCGCTCGTGCTCGGCCTGTCGCGCTGGAGCCTGATGGGCGTGGTGCTGACCGCCTTCTTCGGGATGCTCTTCATCTGGATCGCGCTGGCCTTCACCAGCGCCGTCGCCGGCGTGATCTCCATGGCTTTCCGGGGCGACCCGCTCGGCCTGCGCGCGCCGGCGCCCCCGCCGCGATCGCGCAGCGCGCTGCTCCTGCCGGTCTATAACGAGAGCGTGCCGCATTGGCGCGCGACGCTGGCCGCCATGCGCGCTTCCTTCGAGGCCTCCGGCGCCTCGGCGCAGTTCGACGTCTTCGTGCTGAGCGACACGACGAATCCCGAGATCCGCGACCTCGAGGCGCATGCGGCCCTGGAGCTGCACGAGACGGCGGGCCCTTCGGTCTTCTATCGCCACCGCCCGCAGAACAAGGGCCGCAAGGCGGGCAATATCGAGGAATGGGTGCACCGCTTCGGTGGGCGCTACGCCCAGTTCCTCATCCTCGATGCGGACAGCCTCATGGAGGCGGGCACCATCGTCGCGCTCGCCTCCGCGATGGAGCGGCATGCCGATGTAGGCCTGATCCAGACGCTGCCGCTGCTGCATGGCGGCGAGACGCTCTTTGCCCGGCTTCAGCAATTCGCGGGGCAGGTCTATGGGCCGGTGATCGCGCAGGGGCTGGCCTGGTGGTCGGGCGCGGACAGCAATTACTGGGGCCACAATGCGATGATCCGCACGCGGGCCTTCGCCGAGGCCGCCGGCCTGCCGACGCTGCCGGGCCGCAAGCCCTTCGGCGGCGACATCCTCAGCCACGATTTCGTCGAGGCCGCGCTGATGCGGCGCGCCGGCTGGGCCATCCATCTCGCGCCCTTGCTGGGCGGCAGCTACGAGCAGGGACCGCCCACCCTCCCCGACCTCGCGGTGCGCGACCGGCGCTGGTGCCAGGGCAATCTGCAGCACAGCGCGGTGATCGGCACGGCAGGGCTGCATCCGCTGAGCCGGCTGCACATGGCCACCGGCATCGCCGCCTATCTCAGCGCGCCCTTCTGGCTGGGCTTCCTGGTGATGGGACTGGCGGTCTCGCTCCAGGCCTATTTCATCCGGCCGAATTACTTCCCCGACGGCCACGCGCTCTTCCCCAACTGGCCCGTCGTCGATCCGGAGCGCGCGCTCTGGGTCTTCTCGGCGACCTTCCTGCTGCTGCTCGCACCGAAGTTCATGGCGCTGATCGCCCTCATTCTCGCGCGTCGCGGCGCGGGCGCCTTCCGCATCCTGGCGAGCGGCGTGCTGGAGATCCTGGTCTCCTCACTGCTCTCGCCCGTGACGATGCTGACCCAATCGCAGCAGGTCGTCGGCATCCTGCTCGGACGCGATGGCGGCTGGAACGCGCAGCGGCGCGAGGGCGAGGCCATCACCTTCCGCGCGGCCCTGCGCTTCGCGCGCTCGCACCTCGCGCTCGGCGTGGTGCTGACGGGTCTGGCCCTCGCCATCAACCCGCTGCTGGCGGCCTGGATGGCGCCCGTGCTGCTGGGGCTGCTGCTGGCGCCCTGGCTCATCGCCTGGACGGCGAGCGTGGCCGTCGGCGCGAAGCTGCGTGCGCTCGGCCTTCTAGGGGTGCCGACAGAGGAAGCGCCGTCCGGCGTGCTTCTGCTCGCCGCACAGGAACAGCGCGAGGCGCGGGCGATCCCGGCCGTGTCGGAGCGGGAGCTGGCCCCGGCGGGCTAAATCCCGTCAGCCCTCGGCCAGCGCGGCCCGAAGCGCGCGGAGCTGAGCGTTGAGCGCGACGATCTGCGGCAGGCTCATGCCCGAGCGCTTCAGCAACGTCTCGGTCAGACAGGTCGATTCCGCGCGCAGGGCCTGGCCGCGCGGCGTGAGGTGGACCTGCACCTGCCGCTCATCCTGCGCATCGCGCTGCCGGGTGACGAAGCCCGCCGCCTCGAGCCGCTTCATGAGCGGGGTGATCGTGCTCGGCTCCAGCGCAAGCCGGTGGGCGATCTCGGAGATGCCCCGCCCGTCCTTCTCCCAGAGCGTGTTCAGCACGAGGTATTGCGGATAGGTGATCCCCAGCGCGTCGAGCATCGGCTTATAGGTCCGGTTGACCGCGATCGCCGTGGAATAGAGCGAGAAGCAAAGCTGGTCGTCCAGCGCGAGCGGTTCCATCGAAAGCCCTTCCTGGAACTTCGGTCGATATCAGGACAATCCGTATCGCGATAAAAGACCGTGAATCAAGGTCAGGCTATTCTGCGGCCTTCGTCGCGCGCGCGGCCAGGTGCCGGTTCTCCGGGCGGGACAGGCCGAGATGGTCGCGCAGCGTCGGGCCGGCATACTCCTCGCGGAACATCCCCCGGCGCTGCAGCTCCGGCACGACCTTGTCCACGAAGTCCTGCAGGCAGGCCGGCATGACCGGGAAGGTGACCATGAAGCCGTCGCAGGCGCCGGCCTCGGCCCAGGCTTGCATCACATCCGCCACCTGGGCCGGCGTGCCGCAGAAGGTCGCCTTGCTGCGATTGTAGCGCAGGGCGACCTGCCGCAGCGTCAGCCCCTCGCCGATCAGCCCGACGATCTCGGCGAAATAGGCCTGGTGGTGATTGCTGGTCGTGGGGATGCGGTCCCGCGGCACCGGCGCGTCCAGCGGCAGGTCGGAGAGGTCGGTCTCGAGGTCCTGGCTCAGGCGCATCACGCCGACCGCCGGGTGCAGCAGCTCCTGGTATTCCAGGTTGCGCGCCTCCGCCTCCTCCTGCGTGTCGGCCACGATCACGGTGATGCCGCCCAGGATCTTCAGCGCATCGGGAGGGCGGCCATACTTCGCCATGCGGCCCTTGAGATCCCGGTAGAAGGCGACGGCGCCCTCGATGGTCGCCGAGGTGCCGAAGACCAGCTCGGCCGTCTTCGCCGCCAGCTCGCGCCCGGTATCCGAGGCGCCGGCCTGGATGAGGACCGGGTGCCCCTGCGGCGCGGGCGCGAGGTTCAGCCCGCCATTCACGCGGAAGTGCTTCCCCTCATGCCCGACGATGTGGAACTTCGCCGGATCGAAGGTGAGCTTGGCCTCGCGATCGTAGATGAAGGCGTCCGGCTCCCAGCAGTCCCAGAGCTGCTTCACGACCTCGACGAATTCCTCTGCCCGCTCGTAGCGTTCGGCATGCGGCGCGAGCTTCGCATGGCCGTAGTTCTTCGCGGCGAAGTCGTTGGCCGAGGTCACGACGTTCCAGGCCGCGCGGCCCTGCGAGATATGGTCCAGCGAGGTGAAGGCGCGCGCGATGTTGTAGGGCTCGTTGAAGCTGGTCGACGCCGTGGCGCCGAGGCCGATCCGGCTCGTCGCGCCCGCCACCGCCGAGAGCATGGTCAGCGGCTCCAGCTGGTTCATGAAGACGGGCGCGTGGCTCCAGATCCGCATGTTGTCGGTGCGTACGGTCGGCGTGTCGGCGATGAAGAAGAGGTCCAGCTTCCCGCTCTCGGCGATCTGCGCCATGCGCTGCCACCAGGCGATGTCCGTGCCGGCATCCGGCTGCGCCCCGGGCGCGAGCCAGGCGGCGAGGTGATTGCCATTGGGTTGGACCAGAACGGCCAGGGCGATCTTCCTGGGTGCGGACATGGCATGTCTCCCAAAGGGCGGTCAGGTCAGACCAGGGCCGGCGCGAGCATCATCAACAGGCCGGCGATGCTGACGAGGAAAATCAGGCTGCGCAGCCCCGGAATGCCGAGCGCATAGACCGGCAGATAGGCGATGCGCGCGACAAGCCAGAGGATCGCGCCCCAGCCGGTCGAGGCATTGGCGAGGCCCGCCAGCTGGACGATCAGCACGGCGGCGATCAGCACCGGGAAGGTCTCGAAGAAATTGGCCTGGGCCCGGGCCAGCCGCGCCACCAGGACCGTGGGCGGGGCGAGCGTCTCGTCGCGCGGGCCGGCATTCCACTTCGCCCCGTACTGCGCCGTCTTCACCAGGGCCGCGGCGAAGACATGCACCAGGGCCAGGACGCAGCCCCAGGCGAGGACGGTGAGCTCGGTCGTCATGGCGTGGCGCGTCCCGCAGGAGGGGGAGGGGGCGTCGGCCGCCCCATCTCGCGCCAGCGTGCCACGTTGCGGTTGTGCTCGTCGAGCGTGCGCGCGAAGGCGTGCCCGCCAGTGCCGTCCGCCACGAAATAAAGGCTGTCCGTCGCCTCGGGCCGCGTGGCCGCGCGGAGCGCCTCGCGGCCCGGCGAGGTGATCGGTCCCGGCGGCAGGCCCCGGATACGGTAGGTGTTGTAGGGATGCGGCGTGTCGAGATCGGCGCGCGTCAAGGCACGGTCGAGCGGCGCGCCCTGGGAGACGCCATAGGCCACCGTGGGGTCGGATTGCAGCATCATTCCGCGCCTGAGGCGGTTGATGAAGACACCGGCCACCAGAGGCCGCTCGGCGGCCACGCCGGTCTCCTCCTCCACGATGGAGGCCAGCACCAGCGCCTCGCGCGGAGTGGCCAGAGGAAGGTCCGGGGCACGGGCGGCCCAGGCCTCGGCCAGGGCCTGATCCATGGCCGCGGTGGCGCGGCGGACGACGGCGGCGCGCGTGTCGCCCCGCGCGAAGGTATAGGTCTCGGGCAGGAGGGCGCCTTCCTGGAAGGGCGGCACCTCGCCGGTCAAGGTATCGGTGCGCTCCAGCAGGGCGGCGACCTGACGCGCCGTCAGACCCTCGGGGATGGTGAGGCGGTGCAGCACCATCCGGCCCTCCCGCAGCAGGGTCAGGACCTCGCGCATGGGCATACGGGGCTCGAAGGCGAATTCGCCGGCCCGGAGCGGGCCCTCGTCGCGGGTGAGCCAGGCGGCGGCGGCAAAGATTCTGGCGTCGGCGATGACGCCACGGTCGCGCAGCGTCCCGGCGATGGCCTCGGTCCCGCCGCGCGAAATCACCACCTGAGCGGTGGAGGCCAAGGGCCCGGGCCGGGAATATGTTCCCCAACCCCAGATGCCGGCCCCGGCGGCCAGCAACAGGATCAGGGTGAGGAGGACACCCATAACACGCAGCATGTCAGATGAAAGTCGCGCCGGCCCACAGGGTTGCGGAAGGGACCGGCGCGTTGATCGCGCGGATTACGGCGCGCCCCGGAACACCACGGAGGCATTGGTGCCGCCAAAGCCGAAGCTGTTGGACAGCGCCACGTCGATCTTGCGCTGCTGCGCCACCTTGGCCACGCGGTCGATGGGGCTCTCCTTGGAGGGCTCCTCGAGGTTCAGCGTGGGCGGGGCGACGTTGTCGCGGATGGCGAGGATGGAGAAGATCGCCTCCACCGCGCCGGCCGCGCCCAGCAGATGCCCGATCGCCGACTTGGTGGACGACATGGCAACCGTCTTGGCGGCATCGCCGAAGAGGCGCTCCACGGCGCCGAGCTCGACATCGTCCGCGAAGGTCGAGGTGCCGTGCGCGTTCACGTAGTTCACCGCCTCCGGCGTGACACCCGCATCGCGCAGCGCCGCCTTCATCGCGCGGAAGGCGCCGTCGCCATCCTCCGGCGGTGCCGTGATGTGATAGGCGTCGCCCGACATGCCGTAGCCGATGACCTCGGCGTAGATCTTCGCGCCACGCGCCTTGGCGTGCTCCAGCTCCTCGAGGACCAGGACGCCAGCGCCCTCGCCCATCACGAAGCCGTCGCGATCCTTGCTCCAGGGGCGCGACGCGGTGGTCGGCGCCTCGTTGAAGCTGGTGGACAGCGCGCGGGAGGCGCAGAAGCCGCCGATGCCGAGCTCGCAGATCGCGGCCTCGGCACCACCGGCCACCATCACATTGGCATCGCCCAGCGCAATCAGGCGCGAGGCGTCGCCAATGGCATGCACGCCCGTGGCGCAGGCCGTCACCGCCGAGTGGTTCGGGCCCTTGAAGCCATAGCGGATCGACACGTGGCCGGAGGCCAGGTTGACCAGCGAGGCCGGGATGAAGAACGGCGAGATGCGTCGCGCACGACCATTGGTCAGGAGAAGCGAGGTCTCCTGAATCGTCTGGAGGCCGCCGATGCCCGAGCCGATCATCACGCCGGTGGCGCAACGATCCGGCTCTTCGACCGGCATCCATCCGGAATCCTCGACCGCCTCGATGGCCGCCACCAGCGCGAGCTGGATGAAGCGGTCCATCTTCTTCTGGTCCTTGACGGGGATCCACTCGGCAAGGTCGAGCTTGCCCTCGGCCTTTGCGCCGATGGGCACCTCGCCGGCGACGCGCGCCGGGAGATCCTTGGTGTCAAAGGCCTGGATGGCCGAAATGCCGCTTTCGCCGTTCGTCAGTCGCTTCCAGACATTCTCGACCCCGAGCCCAAGCGGGCTGGCGATCCCCATGCCGGTGACCACGACGCGGCGCGGCGCGAAGCCCTGCGCGAACACGTGACGTTCCTACCCTTATCTAGAAGATCAGGCCGCGGCCTGCTGCTTCTCGATGAACTCGATCGCGTCCTTGACGGTCTGGATCTTCTCGGCCGCGTCGTCGGGAATCTCGACGCCGAACGCCTCTTCGAAGGCCATGACCAGCTCAACCGTGTCGAGGCTGTCCGCGCCCAGGTCGTCGATGAACGAGGCTTCGGTGGTCACCTTGGCCTCGTCGACGCCCAGATGCTCCACAACGATCTTCTTCACCTTGTCGGCGGTCTCGCTCATCACCTGATCTCCTGCTGCCGGTAGGCCGGCTCGTTGCCCCGGCGTCGGCCGGGACTGATTGGCATATATCGTCCCGGGCGCACCTAGGCCGGCAAGCGGCATGTGGCAAGCCCGGAGCGCCGGATTCTCCGAATCGGCCGGCCAGAGACACCGACACATCAAGCTTCAAAAGATTACCGGCACAGGGCGTTTCAGGGCAACGGGCGTTTGCGCCCGAAGTTTCAGCCGGCGAGCCGCGCGAAGGGCGGCCAGGCCTCCGCGATCTGCGCATGGTAGATCACGAAGCCCAGCACGAGGAGGCCGACCAGCACGAGGCTGACGGCCCAGGCCGCGGAAAGGGCCGAGCCGGACCGCCGCCCGCGCGGCACGTCCCGCTGGCGGCGAGGCTTGAGATCGGGCGGCGTGGCCCGCGTCGCCGGCAGCGACAGGGTGGTATCGAGGTGCGGCGGCTCGTGTCGCGGCTGGGGCGGCGCCTCTTCCGCGACAGCTTCCGCCGGACTCTCCCCGAGGGGTTCCCTTGGGGGCTCCCTTGGGGGCTCGACGGCGGGCGGGGCCGCTTCCGCGGAAGGCGGGACAGGATCTCCCGCCGGAGGGACCTCCGGGGCGATCTCCACCGGAGGCAGCGCCGGCACCCAGGCATCGCCGCAGGCCGCGCAACGCAGCGCACTCGCGCCGTCGATCAGCGCGTCGGGCACGCGATAGGTCGCGCCGCATCTGGGGCAGGCTATGTCCATTCCGACTTCGCATGTGCCAAGCAGGACCGCATCCTGCAACCTCCTGTTTGCTTTATGATGAAGGCCGCGGCGAAACTTCCGCCATGGTGCGTTTTTCTCGAGTCGGCCTGCGCTATCCGGAAGGTCGCGGCGCCTGGGCGCTCAGCGACCTGGATTTCATGCTGGAGCCTGGAAGCTTCACCTGGCTGCTCGGCCCCTCGGGTGCGGGCAAGTCGAGCCTGCTGCGGCTGATGCAGCTCTCCCTGCGCGCCACCGAGGGCCAGGTGGAAGTGCTCGGGGCCGATATCGCGCGCCTGCCGCGCCGGGCCTTCCCCGCGCTGCGCCGGCGCATCGGCGTCGTCTTTCAGGACTATCGCCTGCTGCCGCACCTTTCCGCCTTCGAGAACGCCGCCCTGCCGCTGCGCATCCAGGGCATCGCCGAGGCGCGCCTCACGGCCGATGTGCGCGAGATCCTGCGCTGGGTCGGCCTGCTCGACCGCGCGGACGCGCCTCCCGCCGCGCTCTCCGGTGGCGAGCAGCAGCGCCTGGCCCTGGCCCGCGCGGTGGTCGCGCGCCCCGCTCTGCTCGTCGCCGACGAGCCGACCGGCAATCTGGACGAGGCGCAGGCGCGGCGCGTCATCACCTTGCTGCGCGAGATGCACCGGCTGGGCACCACCGTGATCGTGGCCACGCATAGCGAGGCCCTTCCGGTGGAGTATCCCGCGCCGTCCCTGCGGCTCGAGGCCGGGCGCCTCGTCGGCGATGAGTGACACGCCGCGCCTGCGCCATCTCCGCGGCCGCGACCCGCTCGGCCTGCGGCGCGCTCTGGCCGACCGGCTTCTGCCGGCGCTGGTGGGCGCGATGGCACTGCTCGCGGCACTCGGCCTGGCCGGGGCGGAGGGGGCCGGGAACCTCGCCGATCGCTGGCGCGCGGGCGCGGCCGGCCAGCTCCTGCTGCAACTGCCCTCCGACGCCGAAGCCGCCCCGATCGTCGAGCGCCTCGCCGGGCTGCCGGGCACCGCCGAGGCCGCGTTGGTGCCGGAGGAGCGGCTGCGCCAGCTCATGGCGCCCTGGCTCGGCGAGGTGCCCGGCCTGCCGCTGCCGCGCATGATCGCGATCACCCTGCGGCCCGAGGCCGACCAGACTCCTTTCCTGGAGGCGGTCCAGGCCATCCCCGGCGCCCAGCTCGAAACCCAGGGCTCGGCGGTGCGCCAGGCCCTGCGTTTGGCCGAGGGGCTGCAGGCCCTTTCAATGGCGATGCTCGCGGTGGTCGGGCTGGTCGGCGCGGCGCTGGTGGCGGTGGCGACGCGGGCCGGCATCGCGGCGCGGCGCGAAACCATCCTGATCCTGCATGAGCTCGGCGCGAGGGACAGCGACATCGCCGGCCGCTTCGCCCGACGGCTGGCCCGCCTCTGCGCCCTCGGCGCGGCCGGCGGCGCGGCGGTGGCAGTGCCCGCGCTCTGGGCGCTGGCGGATCAGGCGATCCCGGTGATCCTGGCGCGGGAGGCGACGGCGGGCGACCTGCCCTGGCTGGCCCTGGCGGCGCTGCCGGCGGTGGCAGCCGCGATCGGCTGGGCCACAGCCCTCATCACCCTGCGGGCCTGGCTCCGGAAGCTGCCTTAGCCGCGCCCTTGCCCTGAATCCATATTCGGTGCGAAGCGGAAGAATGCGCCTCCTTGTTCTCGACGCCGCCTTGTCCCGCTGCCTGGCCGCCCTGGTCGAGGATGGCGTCGTCCTCGCCGAGCGCATTGCCGAAGGTGCGCATGGCCAGGCCGCCGCCCTGCCGCCACTGGCCGAGACCGTGCTGGCCGAGACCCGGATGATCGACGCCATCGCCGTGGGCGTGGGGCCCGGCAGCTTCACCGGCCTGCGCAGCGCCATCGCCTTGGCCCAGGGCCTCGCCGCCGCGCGGGGCATCCCGCTCGTGGCGGTAACGACGGGCGAGGCATTGGCCGCCACCACCCCGCCCGGCATGCCCGTCTGGGCCGCGACGGAGAACCGCCGGGGCCAGCTCTTCCTGGAATGCTTCGACGCCGACGGCCTGGCGCTGGCCGGCCCGGCCGTCCTGGCCGAGGCCGATCTGCGCCAGCCCGCCGCCCAGACCCGGATCGTCGGCGACGGCGCGCCCCGCGCGGCAGCGCGCATGGCCGCGCGCGGCTGGACCGTGGGGCTGGGCGACGCCCGCCAGATCGAGGCGCCGGGCCTGGCCGCCGCGGCGCTGCGGCGGCTCGCCGGCGCGCTGGCCCCGCTCGCCATCGAGCCGCTCTACATCGATACCCCCGCCACGACATGAAGCTGATCGCCGCCGGCCGCGAGGATGCCGCGACCCTCGCGGCCATCCATGCGACGTCCTTTCCGCCCGGCGCCGCCTGGGATGCCGATACCTTCGAGACACTGCTGGAACTCGACGGCACCTTCGCCCTGCGGGCGGGCGAGCGGGGTTTCATCCTCGCGCGCCAGACCCTCGACGAGGCGGAAATCCTGACTCTCGCAGTCGATCCGGCGGCCCGGCGCGAGGGGATCGGCGCCGCCCTGGTGGCGACCGCGCTCGCGACCGTCGGCGCGGCCGGGGCCAAAGCCATGTTCCTGGAAGTCGCCGAAGCGAACGAAGCCGCGATTTATCTCTATGCGTCGGCAGGATTCACGAAGATCGGCCTGCGTCGCGACTACTACGCTCCCGGCATGCATGCTCTCGCGATGCGCCACTCCTTGGATATTAAGTAAAAATAAAAAATATAGGCTCTTGCAAGAGATAATATTCTTACGGTGACTTTTTAATTAGCAGTCGCCCGACCCCTTCATCTGAAAATTCCATGAAGAGGACTGTATGTCCTTGCTCGGCGATGCTCCGATGCAGATTCAGTCTCGGCTCTTCTCCCTTGAAACGGACTTCGAGTATCTCGCCACTCTTCATCTTATCGAGCTGTAGTCGGGTTCTCACAAATGTCATCGGGCAAGTCTCAGCCGACACATCTACCATTTGTACTGCCTCGGTCTTCATCACACTCGCCTTCTCGTCCGTACGTTACAGTGATATTATTGCATCCATCGACCTTGCGGAACCGCATGTGAAAGCTGTAGACCCTGCCCGATCTTTTAAGTGGATAGGAACATAGCTATGTCAGACAATTCTTCCGGCGGCGAACTCTTGGGGCTGACCGCGGAAATCGTCTCGGCGCATGTGTCGAACAACCCCGTTTCCGTGAATGATCTTTCCGGCCTGATCATCGAGGTCCATCGTACCCTTTCTTCCCTCGGCTCCGCCCCCGCGCGTATTGAGGCCGAGAAGAAGGCGCCTGCGGTTCCCGTCAAGAAGTCCGTCACGCCGGATTATCTGATCTGTCTCGAAGACGGAAAAAAGCTCAAGATGCTCAAGCGGCACTTGCAGACCTCCTATGGCCTTTCGCCCGACCAGTACCGCGACAAGTGGGCCCTGCCGAACGATTACCCCATGGTGGCGCCGAATTATGCCAAGCACCGTTCTTCCCTCGCGAAGCAGATCGGCCTCGGTACCCAGTCGCGCAAGGGCGATCAGCCTGCTAAGAGCTAACATCGTCACGGCTTTGTGACGGCAGAGGCGGCAAAGGGAGCCGGACCAATCAACGACGCGGCATCCCGTATCGAACGCATGTGCATCGAGCGCGGCCTGAAGATGACAGGCCAGCGCAGGCTCATCGCGCGTGTCCTCTCCGAAAGCGAGGACCATCCCGACGTGGAGGAACTCTACCGTCGGGCCGTGGCCCTCGACAGCCGGGTCTCGGTGGCGACCGTGTACCGCACGGTTCGCCTGCTCGAGGAGAAGGGCATCCTGGAGCGTCGCGATTTCGGGGGCGGGCGCGCGCGCTTCGACCCCGCCGATCGCGGCATCCACCATCACCTGATCGACGTGGACACCGGAAGCGTGATCGAATTCCAGGACGTGGAGCACGACGGCCTCGCCCGTCGGATCGCCGCGCGCCTGGGCTTCGATCTCGTCCAGCTCCGCCTCGAGATCTTTGGTCGCAAGGCCGCGCCCACGCCAGCGGAACCGGCCGGCGCCAAGGCTCCCCGGCGCAAATGAGCGGGCCGCAGCCTTTCGCGGAGCTTCGCTCCGGAAATCTCGGCGTCCGCATCGCGGACCAGGATTGGGAGGTCACGGCCGCCCAGGCGCTCCGCTACCGGGTCTTCTACGAGGAGATGGGCGCCCATCCCGATGCGGAGACGCTGGCTTCCAAGCTCGATGTCGATGCCTATGACGTGGTCGCGGATCACCTGCTGGTGGTCGATCACGACCGCGGCGAGGGTCCGGAGAGCGTCGTCGGCACCTATCGCCTCATCCGCCGGCAGGCCGCCGAGCAGATCGGCCAGTTCTACTCCGCCGATGAATACGACATCACCCGGATCCTGAATTATCCCGGCGGGATCCTCGAGCTCGGCCGCTCCTGCACCGACATCGCCTATCGCACGCGCGGCACGCTGCAGCTGCTGTGGCAGGGCATCGCGGCCTATGTGTTCCACCACAAGATCGGGTTGATGTTCGGCTGCGCCAGCCTGCAGGGCCTCGACCTCGACGCCAATGCGGAGCAGCTGTCCTACCTCGCGCACCACCACCAGGCGCCCGCGCATCTCTGCCCGCGCGCGCTGGAATCCCGCTACAACGCGATGGATCGCCTGCCGCGCGGCAGCTACGACGCCAAGGCCACGCTGATGGCGCTGCCCCCGCTCATCAAGGGCTATCTGCGCCTCGGCGGCTTCGTGGGCGACGGGGCCGTGCTCGATCCGCAGTTCAACTGCATGGACGTCGCCATCGTGGTGATGACCGAGAAGGTCACGGACAAGTACTACAAGCACTACGAGCGCAAGGCCGGTTGGGAAGCCGCCGGCGGCAACGGCTGATCGGCCGGCGGGCCTGGCCCCGCTGATTACCGCCGCTCGGCCTGCATCCTGAGCTGCTCTTCCTCGATCACCCGCTCCAGTCCTTCCAGCAGCTCCTCGCGCGGCAACCGCAGCGGCGGCAGCACGCGCACCTCCAGCACCCCGGGGCGCTTCAGGAAGTTGCGGCGCCCCCAGAACTCGCCCGAATTGGTCGCCGCCGGAATCACCGGGAGCTTCAGCGTCGAGGCCAGCGCCACGATCCCTGGCTGGTAAGGCACGCGCTGACCGGGCGACGTCCTGGTGCCCTCGGGGAAGATCACGATCTGGCGGTCGTCCCGGATCACCTGCTGCGCCTCGCGGAGCATCTGCCGCATGGCCTTGCCGCCCGCGGCACGGTCCACGCCGATCATCGGCGCCCGGCGCGCGAACCAGCCATAGAAGGGGAGGGAGAACAGCTCCTTCTTCATGACATAGGCGACGTCCGGCACCAGCGTGAACCAGATCACCGTGTCGAAGGCCGACTGGTGCTTGGCGGCCACCAGCGCCGCCCCCTCCACCGGCAGATGCTCGCGCCCGGTCACGCGGACGGTGACGCCGACCGTCTTGGCCATGAGCCAGACCAGGCCCTGGGCCATCCATCGCATCGCCCGCCGCTGGAACCGCCGCGGCCCGAGCAGCAGCGGGACGCCCAGGATGAGATAGCCTGCCCCGAAGCCGAAGAAGAACAGGTTGAACATCAGGGATCGGAAAACAAGCATGGCCATCAGATCGCGACGCGCACGCCCAGCTCGACCACGCGGTCGGAGGGAATCTTGAAGAACTCGGTGGCGGGCACGGAATTGCGGCTCAGCAGCGTGAAGAGCCACTGCTGCCAGCGCGCCATCTTCGGCACGGCGGCCGCGACGATGGTCTCGCGCCCCAGGAAATAGCTCGCCTGCATGGGCTCGAAGGTGATGAGCCCCTCGCTCGCCAGCCGCTCCAGTTCGCGCGGGATATTGGGGCTTTCCTGGAAGCCGTAGCAGAGGATGACGCGGTGGATGTCGCCCCCGAAATCGGTCACCTCGGCACGGCGATCCAGGGCGATATTCGGCACGTCCTCGTTGCGGACGGTGACGAAGATCACGCGCTCATGCAGCACCTTGTTGTGCTTGAGATTGTGCAGCAGCGCGCCCGGCAGGTAGTCGGCCTGGCCCGTCATGAAGACGGCGATGCCCGGCACGCGCGTCGTGCGCGACTGCGGCAGGCGCGCCAGGAAGGATTTCAGCGGCAGGCTGTCCTGGCGGAAGCGGGCGAAGAGCAGCTGCCGGCCGCGATACCAGGTCAGCATCATGGTGAAGGTCACGATGCCGATGATCACCGGCACATAGCCGCCCTCGGGGATCTTCAGCGCGGTGGCGATGAAATAGGAGATGTCGAGCATCAGCAGCGGCACGAAGACCAGCAGCACCAGCGACCAGTGCCAGCCGAACTGCCGGCGGAAGACCAGCAGGGCCAGGATGGTCGTGCAGAGGAAGGTGCCCGTCACCGCGAGGCCATAGGCGGCGGCGAGGCTGTCGCTGTTCTTGAACTCGAGCACGAGGATCACGACGCCGACCAGAAGCGCGAAGTTCACCTGGGGCATGTAGATCTGCCCCTCTTCCGTCGTGCTGGTGTGGATGACCTGCAGGCGCGGCGCGAAGCCGAGCTGCACGCATTGCCGCGCGATGGAGAAGGCGCCCGAGATCATGGCCTGACTGGCGATGACGGTCGCGGCCGTGGCCAGCACGACGAGGAAGGGGCGGAACCACTCGGGCGCGAGGAAGAAGAAGGGGCTCGCGATGGCTTCGGGCTGTTGGAGCAGCAGGGCGCCCTGGCCGAAATAATTCAAGGCAAGGGCGGGAAGCACGAGGAAGAGCCAGACGAGGCGGATCGGCCGACGGCCGAAATGGCCCATATCGGCGTAGAGCGCCTCCGCGCCCGTCACCGCCAGCACCACCGCACCCATCGCGATGAAGGCGGCCAGATGGTAGTGGAGGCAGAAGTTGATCGCCGGCCAAGGCGACAGCGCGGCGAAGACCGCCGGGTTGTCGATGCACTCGATCAGGCCGAGCAGCCCGATCGTGCCGAACCACAGGGCGCAGATCGGCCCGAAGACCTTCCCCACGCTGCCCGTGCCCCGGTATTGGATCAGGAAGAGCGCCAGCAGGACGCCCAGCGTCAGCGGGATCACGTATTCCTTGAAGCCGGGCTCGATGACTTCGAGCCCCTCGATCGCGGAGAGCACGGAGATCGCCGGCGTGATCATGCCGTCGCCCAGGAACAGGGCAGCGCCGGCGATGCCGATCAGGGCGATGATGAACTTGCCGCGATTGGTCGTGGCCGAGCGCTGCGCCAGCGCCATGAGGGCCATGATGCCGCCCTCGCCCTTGTTGTCGGCGCGCATGACGAAGGTCACGTATTTCAGCGTGACGGTCAGCATCAGCGACCAGAAGATCAGGGAGAGGACGCCCAGGATCTCCCAGGGCTCGATCCCGCCCTCGTCGAAATGCAAGAGGGCCGCCTTGAGCGCGTAGAGCGGCGAGGTGCCGATATCGCCATAGACGATACCCAGGACACCGAGCATCGAGGCCGCGGTGAGCTTATCGGAAGAGTGCGACGGCGAGGTCAATGACGGGCCTTGAGAAGAGGGGGCGCGATGGCTGTCCGCGCCCTCCTTATCAGACCTGTCGCCGTCATGGCAGCGGGGGTCTCCCCGGCCCCCTCAGTGACCCCGGAGGATCTGGCTGAGGAAGGTCTGCAGCCGTTCCGTCTTGGGATTGGCGAAGAGCTCCTCGGGCACGCCCTGCTCGACGATCTCGCCGCGGTCCATGAACACCACACGGTCGGCCACGGTGCGGGCGAAGCCCATCTCGTGGGTCACGCAGATCATGGTCATGCCGGTCTCGGCGAGCATGACCATGGTGTCAAGCACCTCCTTGATCATCTCGGGGTCCAGCGCCGAGGTCGGCTCGTCGAAGAGCATGATCTTGGGCTTCATGCAGAGCGCGCGCGCGATGGCCACGCGCTGCTGCTGCCCGCCCGAGAGCTGGCCGGGATACTTGCCCGCCTGCTCGGGGATGCGGACGCGCTCCAGATACTCCATCGCCAGCGCATCGGCCTCCTTCTTGGGCATCTTGCGAACCCAGATCGGCGCGAGGGTGCAGTTCTCCAGGATGGTCAGGTGCGGGAAGAGGTTGAAGGACTGGAACACCATGCCGACCTCGCGGCGGATGGCGTCCAGGCTGCGCAGGTCGTTGGACAGCTCGATGCCATCCACCAGGATCTGGCCTTCCTGGTGCTCCTCCAGCCGGTTGATGCAGCGGATCAGCGTGGATTTTCCCGAACCCGAGGGGCCGCAGACCACCACGCGCTCACCCATGGCGACATTCAGGTTGATGTCGCGCAGCACGTGCAGCGCGCCGTACCATTTGTTCACATTGGTAAGCGTGATGGCAGGCGCGCCATGGCGGACGGAGGAGGCGAGGGTTTCAGCAGCCGACATATGCGGGACTCCGGAAGAAGGTGGTCACGGCCAGGGTAAAAGTGATCATCGGTTGCGATGACGGTTGAATTCCGCCTCCAGGCCCGAGCTGTACTTCGACATGGCAAAGCAGAAGCAGAAGTAGATGAGGCCGAGGGTGATATAGACCTCGACGCCGAAGCCCTGCCAGGCAGGCTCGATGATTGCCGTCTTGCCCGCGGTCAGCAGGTCGAAGATGCCGATGATCAGCACCAGCGACGTGTCCTTGAAGAAGCCGATGAAGGTGTTCACCAGCGGCGGGATCACGAGGCGCAGCGCCTGGGGCAGGATGATGAAGCCGGTCTTGTGCCAGTAGCTGAGGCCGAGCGCGTCGGCCGCCTCGTACTGGCCGCGCGGCAGGGTCTGCAGGCCGGCGCGCACCACCTCGGCCAGATAGGCGCCGGCGAAGAGGATGATCGCGACCTGGGCGCGCAGCAGCTTGTCGATGTTCAGCCCCTCGGGAAGGAAGAGCGGGAACATCACGCTCGCCATGAAGAGCAGGGAGATCAGCGGCACGCCGCGGATCAGCTCGACATAGAGGACGCAGAGCGCCTTGATCGCCGGCAGGTTCGAACGCCGGCCCAGCGCCACCATGATGGCGAGCGGGAAGGCGAAGGCAAGGCCGAAGGTGGCCAGGATCAGGGTGATCGGCAGGCCGCCCCAGCGCTCCTGCGGGACATAGCTCAGGCCCAGGATGCCGCCCCACATCAGCACGCCGATGAGGGTCAGCGTGCCGATCCAGACCAGCGAGAGCTCCCAGCGCCAGAAGCGCCGCATCGCCGAGACGATGAACAGGCCGATGAAGAGCAGGCAGACGATCAGCGGGCGCCAGTGCTCGTCATAGGGATAGGTGCCGAAGAGGATGAAGCGGTGCTTCTCGGTGATCACCGCCCAGCAGGCGCCGACCCCCTTGATGGCCCGGCAGGCCTCGGTGTTGGCGACGCCCGTCGGGCTCACCGGCACCACCCAGACGGCGTTGAGGAAGGCCCAGCTGACGAAGGTGACCGCGAGCTTCACGATCAGATAGATCATCGCCAGGGAAATGGCGGTGGACCACCAGTTGCGGAACAGATTCTCCCGCGCCCAAGCCACGGGACCGATCAGGGTGATCGGCGCGCGGCGGGGCTCGGAAGGAACGATGAGGGGCTTGCCGTCGGCGGCGAGGTCGCTCATGGCGCTTATCTCTCCACCAGCGCAATGCGCTTGTTGTACCAGTTCATGAACAGGCTGATCGACAGGCTGATCGTCAGATAGACGAGCATGATGATGGCGATGCCCTCGATGGCCTGTCCGGTCTGGTTCAGCGTCGTATTGGCGATCGACACGATGTCCTGGTAGCCGATGGCCACCGCGAGCGACGAGTTCTTCGTGATGTTGAGGAACTGGCTGGTCATCGGCGGGATGATCACGCGCATGGCCTGGGGCAGCACGATCAGGTTCATCACCCGCCCGCGCTGCAGGCCGAGCGCCTGCGCGGCCTCCCACTGGCCCTGGCTCACGGCCAGGATACCCGCGCGCACGATCTCGGCGATGAAGCCGGCCGTATAGAGCGTGAGGCCGAGTAGCAGGGCGAAGAATTCGGGGCTGACGTCGAGGCCGCCGCGGAAGTTGAAGCCGCGCAACTCGGGTATGTCCGGCGTGAAGGGCGCGCCCAGGGCGGCCCAGACCACGATGGGCAGGCCGACGATCGCGGAGATGGCCGTCGGCCAGATGGGCCGGATCTGGCCGTCCTGCATCTGCTTCGCGCGGGCGGATTTGCGATATAAATAGGTGATCACGAGGCCGACGACGAAGGCCAGCAGCGCCCAGCTATGGGCCGATTCCCATTGGAAATAGGGAATCTTCAACCCGCGATTCGACAGGAACACCCCGGTCACCGGGTTGAAGGCCTGGCGCGGTCCGGGCAGGCCCTGGAGAAGCGAGTACCAGAAGAGCAGCTGCAGCAGCAGCGGCAGGTCGCGCACGATCTCGACATAGGCGGAGGCGAACTTCGCCAGCATCCAGTTCTTGGACAGCCGCGCCACGCCGAGCAGCGTGCCCAGGATGGTCGCGAGGATGATGCCGATGATCGCGACCTTCAGCGTGTTCAGCACGCCCACGAGCAGCGCGCGGAAGTAGGACATCGAAGGATCGTAGTCGATGAGGTGCTCGCCGATCGGCAGCCCGGCCTCGCGCGAAAGGAAGCCCCAGCCGGTCGCGATGCGCCGGACCTCGAGGTTGTAGCGCGTGTTGGACCACAGCCAGCCGAAGAGGCTGATCACGGCGGCCACGACGATGACCTGGTAGATGATGTTGCGGAACCGCTCGTCCGACCAGGAGATGCGGAGCGGTCGCGGCGGCGCCTTTCGGAGCAGGCGCGGGTCGGTGGAGGCCCCAGACATATACGGTGTCCCTGTCTCAATTGGCCCCAGGGCGGTGTTCCACCTTCTGGGGAGAGGGCCGGCGCGGCTAGCGCCCCGGCCCCTACATTACTTTACCAGCCCTGGGCTGAGCGTCTCACCGGAAGGGCGGAGCGTATTGCAACCCACCCGGAGCCGTCCACAAGGCATTTCGGCCGCGCTGCAGGCCGAGCGGCGCCAGGTTCCGCTCGAAGGATTCGCCGTAATTGCCCATGGCGCGGATCACATTGACCATCCAGGCCTTGTCCAGCCCGAGCATCGGTCCGAGGTCGCCCGTGCGGCCGAGCAGGCGCTGCACTTCGGGCCGGGCGTCGGTGCCGGAGGCCTCGACGACATTGGCCGAGGTGATGCCGAGCTCTTCCGCGGCGAGCATGCCGAAATGCGTCCAGCGGACGATGTCCGCGAAGCGCTGGTCGCCATGGCGCACCGCCGGGGCCAGCGGCTCCTTGCTGATCACATCGGGCAGGATGATGTGGTCGTTGGGATTCTGCTGCGCGGAGCGGTTGGCGGCGAGGCCGGAGATGTCGGTCGTATAGGCATCGCAGCGGCCGGCGATATAGGCCGCGATATTGTCCTCAAGGCGCTCGATCACCACTGGGCGGATCGACACGCGCGCGGAGCGGGCCCAGTCGGCGAGGTTCTGCTCGGTCGTGGTGCCGGGCTGCACGCAGACGGTCGCGCCGTCGAGCTGGGCAGCGCTCGTCACGTTCAGGCTGCGCTTCACCATGAAGCCCTGGCCGTCATAGAAAGTGACCGCCGGGAAATCGAGGCCGAGCGAGCTGTCGCGCGAGAGCGTCCAGGTCGTGTTGCGGCTCAGGATATCGACCTCGCCGGATTGCAGGGCCGTGAAGCGGACCTGCGGCGTGGTCGCGAGGAAGCGGACCTTGTTCGGGTCATTGAAGATGGCGACCGCGAGGGCGCGGCAGAAATCGACGTCGAAGCCGCGCCAGGCGCCCTGGCTGTCGGGCATTGAGAAGCCGGCGAGGCCGGTGCTGACGCCGCAGGTCAGCTGGCCGCGGGCGCGGATGGCATCGACGGTGCTGCCGGTCGCGGCCGGCGCCGCGGGTGCCGCAGCAGGAGCTGGGGCGGGGGTGGGGGCTGGCGCCGGGGCCGGGGGAGCGGCGGCGGGCGCCTGGGCTAGGGCCGGCACCGATACGGCGGCGAGCAGGGCCGCGAGGCCACCCAGGAGGGATTTTTTTAGGGTTCTTTTCATGGGCTTCATATCCTTGCCGTCCCCCGAGGTCGCATCGGCCGGAAGGCGGCCGACATCACCGAGCCCTGCAATGCTGACCTAGGAAGCGCCATCGATCAATCGCACAATGATCCATCCTCCCTCAGCCGGAACCCCATGCTGCAAATTGATAAGGCAGAAATTGCCGCTCGCCTGCCCTGGCATGCTCTCGTGGAGGCATTGCGCGCGATGTTCGTCGCCGGATGCCAGGCGCCGCTCCGTCACCGCCACCCCCTCCCCGCCAATGGCACCTTGCTCTTGATGCCGGCGGTCAGCGCCACGCATTCGGGGGTGAAGATCGTCCATGTGGCGCCGGGCAACACCGCGCTCCGGCAGCCGACCGTGAACGCCGCCTACCTGCTGTCCGATGCGACGACGGGCGTGCCCATCGCCCTGCTGGACGGCGGCGAGCTGACCGACCGGCGGACGGCGGCGGCCTCCATCCTGGCCGCGCGCTATCTGGCGCGGCCGGATTCGCGGCGCCTGCTGGTCCTGGGCGCCGGCAAGATCGCCGCCGCCCTCGCCGAGGCCTATGCGGAGAGCTTCCCTCTGGAGGAGGTCGCCATCTGGGCGCGCCATCCGGCGCGGGCGGAACAGCTGGTGGCGCGACTCGCCGCGCACGGCATTCCCGCCCGTCTGGCCGCGACGGCCGATCCGGCAGGCTTCGACATCGTGAGCGCCGCGACGCTCTCGACCGTGCCGCTGATCCATGGCGCCGCGCTCTCGCCGGGGACGCATGTGGATCTGGTCGGTGCCTTCCGGGCCGATATGCGCGAGACGGACGGCGCGGTCCTGGCCCGGGCGCTCTGCGTGGTGGACACGCGGGTGGGCGGCCTCGCCGAGGCCGGCGATGTCGTGCAGGCCATCGCCGAGGGGCACATCACCGAGGCCGATATCGCGGCCGAGCTGTCCGAGCTGTGCAAGGGCCGCCACCCCGGGCGGACCTCGGCGGATCAGATCACGCTGTTCAAATCGGTGGGCTGGGCGGGCGAGGATCTAGCGGCGGCGATCCTCGCCACTCAGGGCTGAGCGGCCGGCTTCGGCCGGCGCGGCAGGATCAGCGTCGCGGCCACGGCGGCGGCACAGACCAGCGCCTGGGCCGCGACCCAGAGCCAGAAGCCGGCACCCAGCCAGCAGACCGGCTCGTCCCAGGCCTCGTTATGCGGCAGCCGCATGCCCCAGGAGGGCAGGAGGGTCATCACCGCGGCGGCCAGGAAGAAGGCCTGGATGCCGGGGGACCAGAATCCGGTCCGGCGGCCGCGGATCAGCAGCACGACGTTGATCAGGAAGGGAATATTGGCCATCCAGCCCCATTGGCCGAGCAGGATCGCCATCCAGCCGAAGAACAGGATGGTGTCGTTGTGGAACCAGTTCGCGAGGCTCTGATCCTCGCGAGAGCACGTCGCGATGGCGGGAAAGGCCAGCGCGCCGAAGAACAGGATGAGGGCCAGGACGGCGAGGGTCGCGAAGACGGTCCGGCGCATGGATCTCAGATATCCTGTTCGGGCCCGTTAGGGTCGCCTGCCGTGGTTTCCCAACCAAGCCCGACCAGCGCGAGGGAGCGCTTTCCGCCGCGCTCGCTCCGCAGGACCACGGCCTTCTGCTCCTCCATCCAGGCCAGCAGCCGCCGGGCGCGCCCGGCCGATCGGGTGCCATAGGCCCGCGCGATGGTCGCATCCGAGGGGCAGGGCAGCCCGTCTCGCGCGGCGCGCGCCAGTAAAAGGTAGACGCCCTGGGCATCCTCCGGCAGCACCTCGGCCCGAGCGACGGCCGACTGCCATTCCTCGCTCTCGGCCGCCTCGGGGGCGACGCCGGCCCGCGCGGTGGCCAGCATCCGGCGGAAGGTGGCGAGGTCGGGCGGGCCTTCGATCTCCTGGATCCGCAGCCGGACCAGGAAGTCCTGGTAGAGCACGCCGGCCGGGCGGAAGGCGGCCTCCTCATCGGCCAGCACGTGATGGAGCGTCGCGTCCATCCGCGCCTTGCGCAGCTCGATCTCCTCGGGCGTGAGGGGCGCCGCCGTCTCGGCCAGATGCACCGCCGGCGGCCGGAACTGGGCAAGCTGCAACAGGATGTCCGGCGCGGGCGGGCGCGCCGCGCGGCGCGGGGCGGCCGGGCGGGCGTCGGGCTCGGGCCCATGCAGGAGGAGCTCGCGCGCTTCCTCGGCCGAGGCCGGCATGGCCGGCGCCATCAGCTTCGGCCCGGCGCTGCGCGATTCCGTCTCGACCTCGCCGATCCGGATCGCCAGGGGCCGGCGGGACACCGCCGGGCCGAGGGCCACGAAATGCCCGCGCTCCAGGTCGCGGAAGGCCTCCGCCTGGCGCCGCTCCATGCCGAGGAGGTCGGCCGCGCGGGCCATGTCGATGTCGAGGAAGGTGCGGCCCATCATGAAATTGGAGGCCTCGGCGGCGACGTTCTTGGCCAGCTTGGCCAGACGCTGCGTGGCGATGACGCCCGCCAGGCCGCGCTTGCGGCCGCGGCACATCAGATTGGTCATGGCACCGAGCGCCGCCCGCCGCGCCTCGTCCGAGGCCTCGCCGGCCATGGCCGGGGCGAAGAGCTGCGCCTCGTCCACCACCACCATCACCGGGCCCCAATGGTCGCGGTCGGCGTCGAAAAGGCCGTTCATGAAGGCGGCAGCGCAGCGGAGCTGGGCTTCGACCTCGACGCCGTCGAGGTTCAGCACGACCGAGACGCGGTGCCGCCGGGCGCGATCGGCCGCGCGGGTCAATGTCGCTTCGGAATGATCGGCGGCGTCGATGACCAGATGGCCGAATCGGTCCGCCAGCGTGACGAAATCGCCCTCCGGGTCGATCACCACCTGCTGCACCCATGGCGCGCTCTGCTCCAGCAGCCGGCGCAGCAGATGCGACTTCCCCGAACCGGAATTCCCCTGCACCAGCAGTCGCGTGGAGAGCAGTTCTTCCAGGTCGAGCGTCGCGGCCGCGCCCTGGCGCGTCTGGCCCATCTCGATCCCGATCGTCATGGGCGATGTCCTAGCGCGTCACGGCCGGCAGGAGAACATCGCGGCGGGCAGGAAGATCGCGTGGGAAGCGGATCGGCGAATCGATGGGTCCAACCCGCACGAAGCGGGAACGCCGTTGGGCCCGAGCAACCCTTTGACCACAACCTGTTGTGTTAAAGTCGGGTCTGAGATGAGTCAGCGATTCGTTCGCGCGAATCGGATCAGACACTTGATTCGATAAGATTCCGGATCGTCGATTTGCCGGCTTGATTCACGAAATGTTCTTTTCGCGGCCCATTTGAATGCCCAAGACTATTGTGCCCCGACGCATGAACTACGTGACCGCCCAAAACATCAAATATACTTTCCGATTTCGAAATAATAATCGGCAAATCCTTCGGGTTGAGAAGAAATATCGGGGTGCTGAGAACGCCGAGCCTTGCATCCCGGCGCATATTCCGCCGCTGGCCGAACCGCCAACGGCCGGGACTACGGTGTCGCAGCCCCGAACTCATAGAGCCTTGCGGAATTCGTCACGAGAACAGCCTGACGCACCGCCTCGTCCGCGACCCATTCGCCGAGGAGATCCAGCAGCCGCGCTTCATCCGGCTTGTTCTCGAAGATATTGGGGTGCGGCCAATTGGAGCCCCAGACCACCCGCTCCGGCGCGGCGGCGATCAAGGCGCGGGCGATGGCGGACACATCCGCATAACCGGGCGGCCCGGAACGCGAGACGCCATAGGGCGAGGACGCCTTCATCCACACATGCCCCGCCTCCAGCAGCCGCTTCAGCGCCTGGACCTGGGGGGCCTCGGGCGGGACGGGATCATGGAAGCGCCCGACATGGTCGATGACGACCTGGCAGGGGAGCGCGCGGATCAGCGCCTCGCGCTCCGGCATCTCGCCCCCGTCGAACTGAAGCTGGAGATGCCAGCCGAGCGGGGCGACCCGCGCCCCCATCTCGTGCAGCTTCTCCCAGGGGATGATGCCGCCCTTGAGCATGAAGCAGCGCGCGCCGCGCGCCCCGGCCGCGTGGAGCCGCGCGAGCTCGGCCTCCGGCGTGTCGAGCGTGACGACCACCACGGCACGGGCGGCATCCAGGCCGAGCGCGGCCACGGCATCCATCGTGCAGGCATTGTCGTCGCCATAGGCCGTCGGCTGCACGACCACGGTGCGCGACAGGCCGAGCGCTGCCTTCACTCTCCGGTAAGCTTCCAGATCGTAAGCGAAGGGCACCGGCGAGGGATTGCTGGGCGCGACCGGATAGCGATCCGCCGGTCCATAGATATGCATGTGGCAATCCGTGGCGCCGAAGGGCACGGGCAGGCGGGGGGTCGTTGGCATGGATTCTCCTCGGCGCGGAACGAAGCCCGGAGAGGAGTCGTTGTCCATCCAGGCGGCGCGAGGCATCTTCCGCCCAAATTCCTTAGGAGGACACAATGTCTGGACGCAGGAGCCTGCTCGCGGGCGCCGCCACACTCACCGCCATGGGCGCGGCGCAGGCCGCCTGGGAGCCGGCGCGCGCCATCCAGCTCATCGTCGGCTTCGCGCCGGGCGGTGGGGCGGATCTCGCGGCGCGCGCGGCCGGCGAGGCATCGACGCCCTTCTTCCCATCGCCGCTGGTGGTCGTGAACCGCCCCGGCGCCGGCGGCGCCATCGCGGCCCAGGCCGTGGCCGGCATGGCGCCGGACGGGCTGAACCTGCTGGTCGGCGGCGGCAGCGAGAGCACCTCCCTCCCCGCCTTCCGCGACGTCCCCTACGACCCCAAGCACTCCTTCCGCGCCGTCATCCGCCTCACGCGCCAGCCGCTGATGATCGTCGTGAAGCGCGGCGGCCGCTTCACCGACATCCGCCAGGTGGTCGAGGCCGCGAAGCGCGATCCGGGCGCGATCCCGCATGCCTCCTCGGGCATCGGCTCGATCTACCACGCGGTCTTCGTGCTGCTGCAGCAGGCGGCGGGCGTAGAGTTCCTGCACATTCCCTTCACCGGCGGCGCGCCCTCGCTGGCGGCGATCATGTCCAACACGGTCGAGCTCGCCGTGCTCGCGCCCGAGGAGATGGCCGGGCTGGCCGGCGCGGGCGAGGTCGTGCCCATCGCGGTGGCCTCCGAGGCGCGGCTCGCGGCCTTCCCCGGCGTGCCGACGCTGAAGGAATGCGGCTGGAACGTCGTCGTCGAGAACATGAAGGGCCTCATGGCGCCGGCCGGCCTGTCGGACGAGGCCTATGCCTCGCTGCACGACCGCTTCCAGCGCGGCATGCGCACGCCGGCCTGGAACACCTTCCTGACGCGCACCGGCGCGCTGGACGGCTATCTCGACGGGCCGGGCTTCCAGCAGGCCATGGACAACCTGCTCGATGCGCTAAAGCTCGCCGTGCGCCGTTAGACGCTGCTACCCTTTCCCTCGCATCGAATCGAGGGAAGTGCAGTTTGACGGAATCCGCGCGACGACCCATCGCGAGCCGGTCCTCCGGCTGGGCCATCGCGATGGCCGCCCGACTGGCGCGCATGGGCGTGACGCCGAACAGCATTTCCGTCGCCTCGGTGGGCTTCGCCCTGCTGGGCGGCGCACTGATGCTGGCGGCGCATCCGCTGGCCTGGTTCGGCGCGGCGCTCTGCGTCCAGGCGCGGCTGGTGTGCAACCTGCTGGACGGCATGGTCGCGATCGAGGGCGGCATGAAGACGCCCACCGGCGCGCTGTACAATGAATTCCCCGACCGCATCGCCGACACGCTCTTCCTCGTGCCGCTCGGCTATGCGGCCGGCGTGCCCTGGCTCGGCTGGGCCTGCGCGCTGCTGGCGGCGCTGACCGCCTATGTGCGGGTCTTCGGCGGATCGGTCGGGCTGGTGCAGGACTTTTCGGGGATCATGGCCAAGCAGCGGCGCATGGCCGCGCTGACCGCCGCGCTGGTGCTGGCGGCGATCGAGCTCCCGCTCTTCGGCACGCGCTGGGCCCTGCTGATCTGCGGCTACGTCGTCGCGCTGGGCAGCCTCGTCACCTGCGTCACGCGCAGCCAGGGCATCGCCAGCGCGTTGACGCGCGCATGACCGCCCTCATCCGCCGCGCGCTGATCCTGCTCGTGCGCCTGCTCGTCGGCGCGCGCGCGGACTGGCGCGGTTGCGCGCCCTCCACGACGCAGCGCATCTACTTCGCCAATCACGGCAGCCATCTCGACACGGTCGCCGTCATGGCGGCGCTGCCCTGGGCGGTGCGCCGCCTTACCCATCCCGTCGCCGCGCGCGACTACTGGGGCCGCAACGCGGTGCTGCGCTGGATCGCGGAGGTCGGGCTGCGCGCCGTGCTCATCGACCGCAAGCCGGTGCGCGGCGAGGATCCGCTCGGCCCCGCCACGCAGGTGCTGGAGCGCGGGCGCTCCATCCTCATCTTCCCCGAGGGCACGCGCGGCTCAGGCGAGGAGATGGGGCCCTTCCGCGGCGGGCTGCACCGCATGGCCGCGCGCTTTCCCGCGGTGGAGCTGATCCCGGTGCATCTCGACAATCTCCAGCGCATTCTGCCGAAGGGAAGCATGCTGATCGTGCCGATCACCTGCACCGCGCGCTTCGGCGCGCCGATCCGTCTCGAGCCCGGCGAGGACAAGGGAAGCTTCCTGCGCCGCGCACGGCAGTCCGTCCTGGACCTCGTCGCATGAGCGGGCCGCTGATGCATGTAGTGGTGACCATCCTCACCATCCTCATCCTCGCCTCCGCCGCCGGCTTCGTGCTGGAGCGCCGCGCGAAGGACGAGAAGGCGATCGCCACCGTGCGCAACCTCAATGCGCGCACGCGCTCCTGGTGGGTGATGGTGGCGGTGCTCGGCGGCGCGATCTGGGCCGGCGCGACGACGACCATCCTGCTCTTCGCGCTGCTCTCCTTCCTCGCGCTGCGCGAGTTCTGGACGCTGACGCCCGCGCGGCGCGGCGACCAGCTGGCGCTCTTCCTCTCCTTCTTCGTCGTGCTGCCGATCCACTACGTGCTGCTGCTGGACGGCTGGTACGGGCTGATGTCGATCTTCATTCCCGTCTACGCCTTCCTGATCCTGCCGGCGCTGACCACGCTCTCCGGCGACGCGAAGGAGTTCCTGTCGCGCAGCGCCAAGGTGCAATGGGGCCTGATGCTGACCGTCTATTCGGTGAGCCATGCGCCCGCGCTGCTCTTGCTCGACACGGGCACGCCTTCCGCGCTGATGCTGGTCTATCTGGTCGTCGTCGTGCAGCTGAGCGACGTGTTCCAGTATGTCTGGGGCAAGCTGATCGGCAGGCGCCGCTTCGCGCCCGGCATCAGCCCGTCCAAGACGCTGGAAGGGCTGATCGGCGGCGGGCTGACGGCCATCCTCATCGGCGTTCTGCTGCACGGGCTGACGCCCTTCTCGCCGCTGGAGGCGGCGGGCGTCTCGGCGGTGATCGTCACCGCGGGATTCTTCGGCGGCTTCGTGCTCTCGGCGATCAAGCGCGACCTGGGCGCGAAGGACTGGGGCTATGTGATCGAGGGCCATGGCGGCGTGCTGGACCGCATCGACTCGCTGACCTTCGCCGCGCCGCTCTTCTTCCACATCACGCGTTACTTCTGGACCGCCTGAAGGAGCGCGAGCGTCTTCCCGTCCTCGGCGCCGTCGCAGTAGCGATCCAGCGCCGCGCGGAACATCGGTTCGCCCGAGGCATGCAGGAAGAGCGTCATGCTCGAACGGAATTTCCGGGCGTCCACGGCACCCAGGATCGTTTCGAGCGACTTTCCCTGCACGCCCAGCACCGCCTGCGTGCAGGCCAGCAATCGCGCCCCCAGCACCTCATGCGCGAGATAGGCGCGCGCCTCCTCCAGCGAGGCGATGCCGTAGAACTGCGCGTTCGACGAGAAGCCCAGCCCGCGCATCTGCGGGAAGACGAACCACATCCAATGCGTTCGCTTATCCCCCGCCTTCAGCTCGGCCAGCGCGGTCGCGTAGACCTCGTCCTGCGCGTCGAGAAAGCGCTGGAGACCGCTCATCCCAACCGGCGCCGGTACAGCGCGATCAGCCGCTCCCAATGCCGTTCGGCGGCGGGCTTGTCGTAGCAGGCGCGCTGCGGGAAGGCGAAGCCGTGATGGACGCCGGGACTGATCTCCAGCTCGCCCTCCACGTCCGAGGCATCGAGCAATATCTGCAGCTGTTTCACCATCGGCAGCGGCGCGAGCTCGTCATGCTCGGCGCAGGAGATGTAGAGCTCGGCCCGCCCCTCGCCGAGCGTCAGATGCGGGCTCTCCTCGGCCTCGCTCACCAGCCAGGTTCCGTAGAAGGAGGCGGCGGCGGCGATCCGCCCGGGATAGCGCGCGGCCGCCGCCAGCGCATAAGGCCCGCTCATGCAATAGCCGTGCACACCGACCGCGCCCGGCTCCACCTCGGCCTGGGTGTCGAGAAAGGCGAGCATGGCGGCCACGTCGCGCATGACGGGCGGAATGGTCATCTTCGTGCGGATGGCGCGCATGCGGTCGCGCTCCGGATCGTCCTTCTGCAGCACGCCGGGGCCGAACTTGGAATCGCGCCCGGCGCGGTAATAGAGGTTCGGCAGGAGGACGTAGTAGCCCACGCTCGCCAGCCGCCGCGCCATGTCGTGCAGCTCCTCGCGGATGCCGGGCGCATCCATCAGCATGAGCACGGCCGGGTAGGGCCCGTCGCGCTCCGGCCTCACGATGAAGGTCTCCATCGCGCCGTCGCGCGTGGTGATGTCCCTGGTGTCTTCGAGCATGCTCGCCCCCCTTTACGCACACCGATGATGGGCCGAGGCTGGCGCCACGCAAATAGGTGAATGCGAAACGATGCGGAAGCTTCACGGGCATCCCGATGCCTCCGATCCTCACGAGCCGCTCCGGCGGATGCGGATCGGGTCCGGCATCAGGCTTGCCTGAACGGTGACGGCCACGCGCTTCACGGCTGCCGTCGTGTTGGCTCAGATCCTGGCGCAGATCGGAGCCTATACGCTTCCCGCCCTGCTACCGATCTACATCGCCCGATGGTCACTCTCGGCCACGGAGGCGGGCTGGCTGATCGGCGCCTTCTTCGCCGCCTATGTCTTCGCGGTTCCCTTGCTGGTGGCACTCACGGACAGGGTGCCCGCCCGCCGGGTCTACCTCCTCGGCACGGCGCTGACGGCGCTGTCCCATCTCGGCTTCGCGCTGCTGGCGGACGGGTTCTGGAGCGCCCTTGCCCTGCGGGCGATGGCCGGTGTCGGCTGGGCCGGCTGCTATATGCCCGGGCTGAAGGTCATCGCGGACCGGCAGGAGGGAACGGCACAGTCACGCGCCGTCACCTGGCATGCGGCTGGCGTCGGCATCGCCGGCGCCGCCTCCTTCGCCGTGGCGGGATCGCTCGATTCCCTGGCCGGGCCGGCCGCTGCCTTTCTCTTTGGCGCCGCCGCCGCGGCCATGGCCTTTGCGATCGGTGCCGCCGTCATGCCCGCCGAGGCGCCCCGCCGCGTTGCGGGGGCGGTCGCTCCCGCGGCATTGCTGGATTTCCGTCCCGTGCTGCGTAACCGCGCCGCCATGGCCTGGATCGTCGGCTACACGGTTCACACCTGGGAACTGGCGGCCCTGCGGGCCTGGGCCGTCACCTTCCTCACCGTGACCATCGCGAGCCATGGCGCGCCGGCGTGGCTGCCCGGCCCGGCCGTGATCTTCACACTGGTCGGCCTGGTCGGCATCGCCGTCTCGGTGACGGGCAACGAGACGGCGCAGCGCTTCGGCCGAGCGCGGGTCGTGGCTGCCGCGATGGGCGCGGGAGCGGTGCTGGCATTTGTCACCGGCTGGTCCGCCGCGATCTCGGCACCCCTCGCGGTGGTATGCGTCCTGCTGTGGAATGCCGCGATCTATCTCGACAGCTCAGCCCTGACCGCGGGGACGGTAAAGGCGGCGGCACCCGGTATGCGGGGCGCCACAATGGGATTGCACAGCATGTGCGGCTATGCTGGAGGCTTCCTGGGACCGGTGGGAGTAGGGCTCATGCTCGACATCGCCGGGCACGATGCCTGGGGGCCGGCCTTCGGGCATATCGCCATCGTCACACTGATCGGCCTCTTCCTGATGCGGCGCCTCAACCGGCTGGCCTGATCCCCGCTAGGCCGCCGCCTGCTCCAGCGTCGGCGCCACGTCGGAGAGCGTCACGCGGCGCATGTCGCGCTTATAGGTCTTGTCGTCATAGGCGCGGCCGCGATGCATGGTGCTGCGGTTGTCCCAGACCACGAGGTCGCCCACCGCCCATTTGTGCGAGTAGACGAAGCGCGGCTGTGTCGCGAATTCCGTGAGGTCACGGATGAGCATCAGCGCCTCGGGCCGCGGCAGCCCGTGGATGCGGCCGATATGCGCCGAAAGGAAGACCGAGATTCGCCCCGAACCCGCGTGGCGGCGCACGAGCCGCTGCGGCACCGGCGCCCACATCTTCCGCTCCTCGCCCGTGTAGTTGTCGAAGCCGAGCTGTTCGCGGGAATAGAGCAGGGAATGGTCGCAGACATAGTTGCGGATCTCGGCCCGGATCTTCTCCGGCAGCGCGTCCCAGGCGGCGCGCATATCGGCGAACTCGGTCTCACCGCCCTCGGGCGGGATGCTGCGGGCATGCAGCATCGAGTACTTGGCCGGCGTCGCTTTGAAGCTGGAATCCGAGTGCCACAGCCGGTTGCCGAGCGAGAAGAAGCGGCGCCGATCGTCGGCGGCGAGGATCTCGCCCTTCTCGTCCAGGTTGGAGATGTCGTTGATCGCCGTATTGGCGAGGCGCTGCTTGTGCACGTCCACCGTGGCGCGCGTGCCCTCGAGGGGGCCGAAATTCCCGCCGAAGGCGGCCTGCTGCTCGTCGTCGATGTCCTGCGCCGGGAAGAGCAGCACGGCGTGCTTGTCCATCGCATCCTCGATCTCCCGCGCCTGCTCCCGGGTCAGCGGGCGGCGCAGGTCGGCGCCCTCGACGCGGGCGCCCAGGACGGGGTTGAGCGGCGTATAGGTGAACATCTCTGATCCTCCTCTCGAATGTCTATTGCGCGCGCAGGTTCGCGGCGCGGATCACGTCGAGCCATTTGGCGCGGTCGGCGGCCAGTCGCGTCGCGAAGGCCTCGGGCCCCTCATAGAAAGGCGAGAATCCGGCTGCGGCCAGGCGCTGCTGGAAGGGCTCGCTGTGCATGGCCGCACGGATCGCCTCGTCCCAGCGCGTGATGACGGCGACGGGCGTGGCGCGCGGCAGGCAGAAGCCGAACCAGCCGGTCACGTCGAAGCCGGGCAGCGTCTCGGCGATGCGCGGCAGGTCGGGGAAGAGGGGGAAGCGCGAGGGATCGCCCTGGGCCAGCAGGCGCAGGCTGCCGTCGCGCACCTGACCCGCGGTGTCGCCGAGATTGGTCATCATGAAGTCGATGCGCCCCGCGATCAGGTCGACCACCGCCGGCGCCGCGCCCCGATAGGGCACGTGCTGCATGTTCACCTCACCCAGCCGGTTCATCAACTCGCCCGACAGATGCTGCGCCGAGCCCGGGCCGGGACTGCCGAAGGTGACCGCGCCGGGACGGGCCCGCGCGCCCGCGAGAATGTCGGCCACGCTGCGATAAGGTCCGCTCGCCGCCACCGCCAGCCCGTAGGAGGACAGCGCGACGTTGGAGACGGGAACGAGCTCGGCCCCCACGTCCATGATCCCCGATCCGGGCAGCTGCGCCGTGATCGACAGGGTGCTCATCGGGCATTGAAAGGCCGTATAGCCATCGGCCGCGCCGCGGGCGACGAATTCGGCCCCGATCGCGCCATTCACGCCGGGCCGGTTCTCCACCAGGACGCGCTGGCCCATGCCGGCCGAGATGGCATCGGCGACCATCCGCGCGATCACGTCCGACGAGCCGCCCGCCGCCTGGCCGACGACGATGCGCGGCGGCCGGTCGGGAAACTGCGCGAGCGCGGGCGCGGCCGAAAGGACCACCGCCAGCAGCGACGGCACGAAACGCTTCATCGGTTCTCCTCCCAGGGAGAATTTCCGAAATCGTCCCGTTTGCTGCGCTGCGATGTCAAGCCCGGATTGCGGCCCGCCTCTCGACCAGCAGGGCCAGCAACAGCAGGGCGAGGCCCGTCCCCGCCATGAGGAGGATCGCCGCGCGCGGCCCCAGGTCGTCGGACAGCGCGCCGATGGTGAGCACGCCGGCCGGGCTCGCGCCGATGCAGGTGGTGACGAGGCCCAGCACGCGCGAGCGGATTTCCACGGGCGCCGCCGTCATCACGACCGAGGTCTGCATGGCGGAGAATTGCGCCGTGCCGAGACCGCCCAAGGCCAGCAGCGCCCAGGCCAGGAGATAGGCGTGGCTGAAGGCCGCCCCCATCACGAGCACGAGGAAGACGAGCGTTCCCACCACCAGCGGCGTCGTGCCCGGCGCCGAGCGGCGCCTCAGCGCCAACCACAGCCCCCCGATCAGTCCGCCGAAGGGCTCGGCGGCGGCGAGCAGCCCAATGGCCGCGCCCGAGGCCGAAAAGGCGACCGCGCCGAAGGCCGGCAGGATGGCGCCATAGGCAAAGGCGAAGACGTTCATCACCAGCGTGACCACGATCACCATGCGCAGTGCCGGCGTCGTCGCGACGAGCCGCGCGGCCTCGGCGATGCCGGCCAGGGCGCCGGCCCCGGCCGAGCGCGCCGGCCTGGGCGGCGGCGTGACGCGCAGGACCAGCCCCAGCGCCACGAGATGAAGGATGCAGGCGATGGTGGCCGCGACGGGCAGCCCGGCCCATTGGAACAGCACGCCGCCGAGCAGCGGGCCGAGGGCGCGGGTGGTGCTGCCGGTCACCGTGTCGAGCGCGATGGCGGGGACGAGATCTTCCGGCGGCGCCGCATCGGCCACCATGCGGCGGCGCGTCGCCATCTCGCCGGCCCAGGCCAGGCCCGCGACCAGTCCCTGCACCATCAGATGCCAGGGCGCGAGCCAGCCCAGCATGGCCAGAATCGCCACGGTGCCCGCGCCGAGGGCGGAGCTCGATTGCAGGAAGACCAGCAGTCGCCGCCGGTCGAAACGCTCGGCGAGCACGCCAGCCAACGCGCCCAGCAGCAGCATGGGCAAGGCGCGCATCATGGCCACGGCGGCGACGGCCAGCGCGGATTGCGTGGCCTCGAAGGTCCAGAGCGAGGCGGCCAGGATCTCCATCCAGCGCATGGCATTGGCAATGCCGCCGAGCAGCCAGAGCCGCCGGTAGTCGGGCGTGCGAAGCAGGCGGAGGATGCCGGATCGAGGCGGGCCGGCGATCGGCCGCGCGGCCGAGGGCGCGCCCCTCGATCTCATCTGGTCGTTTCCTCGCATTTGCTTACCGGAGGGTAATGCCCGAAGCAGGGATGCCGCCAGACCGGGAGCACCGAATAAATCGGCACCGGCCGCGTCACATGCCGCGCACCGGCTTGCCCTCCAGGAACGCCAGCACGTCCTCCAGCGCATCGCGGTAGCGGGCCACGAAATTCTCCCGCGTGCGTCCGCCGATATGGGCCGTCAGCAGCGTGTTCGGCAGCTTTCGCAGGACGTGATCCGCCGGCAGCGGCTCGCGGTCGAAGACATCGAGGCCCGCGCCGGCGATCGCGCCGCGCCGCAAGGCCTGGATCAGCGCCTCCTCGTCCACGATCGGGCCGCGCGAGGTGTTGATGAGGATCGCATCCGGCTTCATCGCACCGATCTCGTCGCGCCCCACCAGCCCGCGCGAGCGCGCGCTGAAGCGCGTGTGGATGCTGACCACGTCGGATTGCGCGAAGAACTGGCTCTTCGTCACCAGCCTTGCGCCGACCTCCGCGCAGCGACCGGCGGTGAGGTTCTCGCTCCAGGCGATCACCTCCATGCCCAGCGCCAGCCCCACCCGTGCGACGCCGCTGCCGAGCTGCCCCAACCCCAGCACGCCGAGCGTCCGCCCCGTGAGCCCGCGCCCCAGCCCCGCGCCCCAGCCGCCCGCGCGGATCGCGCGGTCCTCGGCCGGGATGTTCTTCACCAGGCCCAGGATGAGACCCCAGGTCAGCTCCACCGTCGCCATCTCCAGGCCCAGCGTCGTGCCGCACACCGTCACGCCCCGCGCCGCGAGCGCCGGCAGGTCGAGCGCGGCATTGCTGGAACCATGCGTGACCAGGAGCTTCAGCCGTGGAAGCTGCGCCAGAAGCGCCGCATCGAAGCGCGTCTCCTCGCGCGAGGTCACGACCATGTCGCAATCGGCGAGCAGCGCGGGCGCCTCCGCCTCGCTCACGCGGCCATGCACGCTGAGCAGGACATGCGCCGGCAACCGCGACCAGTCCGCCGCTTCGCGCGCGAGGCCGTGATAGTCGTTGATGATGGCGAGGCGCATCAGGAGGGCTGCAATCCGGCGAGTTGCGCCGCTTGCCGGGCCTTCACCAGCTCCTCGCGCAGGAAGGCCGCAAAGCCCGCGGGGCTCTGCTGCGCGGCGCTGCCGGGAATGGCGCCGACCTCGGCCACGCGCGAGATCACGGCGGGCTCGGCCATGGTCGCGGCGAGGGCGCGGCTGAGCGCCGCGAGAATGTCGGCCGGCAGGCCCGCGGGCGCGAGCAATCCGCCATAGCTGCCGGCCGTGAAGCCGGGGAAGCCCGCTTCGCCGAAGGTCTGCACGCCGCGCAGCAGCGGGGAGGGCTGCTGCCGGCCGTGAAGCCGGGGAAGCCCGCTTCGCCGAAGGTCTGCACGCCGCGCAGCAGCGGGGAGGGCTGCGGCGTCGCGATGCCGATGATGGGCGCCTGCCGGTCGCGATGGAGCGGCAGGGCCGAAGGCAGCTCGACGAAGGCCGCATCGACCGTGCCGCTGATGAGGTCGGGGATCATGGCGCTGCCGCCGCGATAGGGCACATGCTGCGCGCGGAGATGGGCCGCCGCGAGCACCAGCTCCAGCGCGAGGTGGCCCGCGCTGCCCTGCCCCGGCGTGGCGATGGTGATCTCGCCGGGCCGCGCGCGCAGCAGGGCCACGAACTCAGTCATGTTGCGCGCCGGCACCTTGGTGCTGACCTGGCAGACCATCGGCAGGATGCCGACCATGCCGACCGGCAGGAAGTCGCGCTCGACGTCATAGGGAATGCGCGCCATCAGCACGGGATTGGCCGTCAGCGGCCCGCCCGCGCCGAAGAGCAGCGTGTAGCCATCGGGCGTGGCGCGCGCGACCATCTCCGCGCCCACGCTGCCGCCGGCGCCGGCGCGGTTCTCGATGACCATGGCCTGGCCCATCCGCTCCGCCATTCGCTGCAAGAGGATGCGGCCTAGGATGTCGGTGTTGCCGCCGGCCGCGAAGGGCACGATCACGCGGATCGGCCGGTCCGGATAGGCGGCCTGCGCGGCATGCGGGAGCACGGAGAGCATCGGCGCGGCAAGGGCCGCCCGCAGCAGCGATCGACGTGAGGTCATCGGATGTTCTCCCTGCCCGGCCTCTGCGTCCGGTGCGGAGGGCATGATGACGCGCGGATCCTTGCCGGCACAAGCGGCTTGCCGCAGCATCGGCGCAACGAACCCGGGGAGAAAGCATGGAACAGCGGCGATTGGGTCGGACGGGTCTTTCCGTCTCGGTGCTCGGCTATGGATGCGGCGCCATCGGCGGGCTGATGGTCAAGGGCAGCGAGGCCGAGCAGGACCGCGCCATCGGCCGCGCGCTGGATCACGGCATCACCTATTTCGACACGGCCTATGCCTATGGCGAGGGCGTCTCCGAGCGAAACCTCGGCCGCGCGCTGAAGAAGCTGGGCGCCAGGCCGACGGTGGGCACCAAGGTGCGCATCTACGATCCGCAGCGCGGCGATATCGCCGGCGCCATCGCCGCCTCGCTGGAGGGCAGCCTGGCGCGGCTCGACCTGGATTGCGTGGACCTCTTCCAGCTGCACAATCCGATCACGGCGGCGGGCGAGAAGCCGGCCCTGACCAGCGAGCAGATCCTTGGCGAGGCCGTCCCCATGCTGCGGAAACTGCAGAAGGAAGGAAAATTCCGCTTCTACGGCCTTACGGGCCTCGGCGACGCGCCCGCGCTGCGCCAGGTGCTGGACGAGGGCGGCTTCGCCACCGCGCAGATGCCCTACAATCTCCTCCAGCCGAGCGGCGTGGTCGCGGGTTCCGCCACGCCCGATCTCGACGGCGTCATCGCGCATGCGGCGGCGAAGGACGTGGGCGTGATCGCCATCCGCATCCTCGCCGGCGGCGCGCTCAGCGGGACGCCGGCGCGGCACGCCTATGGCGCGCAGAAGGTCGAACCCATCGCCTCGGGCGACAGCTATGCGGCCGATGTGCAAACGGCGCTGACGTTCAGGCCGCTGATCGAGGCGGGACACGCCGCCGATCTTGTCGAGCTGGCGCTCCGCTACGCCATCGGGCCGGCGGAAATCTCGACGGTGCTGGTCGGCACCTCCAGCCCCGACGAGCTCGACCATGCGGTGGCGAGCGTGAACAAGGGGCGTCTGTCCGAGGCGGCCCATGCCCTGCTGAAAACCCTGCAAGGCTGACGACGCTAATCGCAGGGGCAACTCGCAAGGGTAGGCGGCGTTGCCCGGTCATGGCCCGCTACAGCAAGCAGGATTTCCCGCTCGACAATGTCCGCCGGCATCTGGAGCCCGGCCCCATCGTCCTGGTGAGTTCCGCCTGGAAAAGCGAGACGAACATCATGACCATGGGCTGGCACATGATGCTGGGTTTCACGCCCGCGCGCTTCGCCTGCTACATCTGGGACGCGAACCATAGCTTCGAGATGCTGCGACGCTCGCGCGAATGCGTGATCAACGTGCCGGAAGTGGCGCTGTTGGAGACAGTGATCGGCATCGGCAATTGCTCGGGCCGCGACGGCGACAAGTTCGCGCGCTTCGGCCTGCGGGCCGATCCGGCCGAGAAGGTGAAAGCGCCGCTGATCCGCGAGTGCTACGCGAATTTCGAGTGCCGCCTGGCGGATTCCAAGTTGATCCGCAGCGAGGGCGTCTTCATCTGGGAGGTGGTGAAGGCCCATGTCGCGCGGTCGCCCAAGGCACCGAAGACGGTGCATTACCGCGGCGACGGCGAATTCATGGTGGCGGGATCGACCGTGAAGCGGCGGGCCTTGTTCAAGCCGCAGAACCTCTAGGGTCAGGTCTCCGCGATCTCCCGGTCATCGCGTGGCGCGGCCGCCAGCTCGGCCCAGTCCAGTTCTTCCTGCAAGGCCTGGAAGGCATCCTCCGCGATGCCGCCGCCGCTGTGCAGGCCATCGAGCGCACGCCGTCCGGACGCGATGACCTCCAGCCGCAGGCGGCTGTCGTCCACCTCGCGCTCGATGGCCGCCCGGCCGCCCGCCGCGATGACCGCTTCCAGCCGCGCGCGCATGGCCACCGCCGGCTCGTCCGTGCGATCGCCGATCGTCTCCAGACCGGCTTCCGCCAAAGCGGAGCGGCCGATGCGGATGTCGTCGTCCATCGTGCCGTCACGCCCGATCCCCAGCCAGCGCAGCAGCAGCGAGACGGTCGATCCCTGGATCACCAGCGTGCCGAGGACCACCGCGAAGGCGCTCAGCACGATCACGTCGCGACCGGGGAAGTCGTAAGGCAGCGCGAAGGCCGTCGCCAAGGTGAGAATGCCGCGCATGCCGCACCAGGCGATCAGCATCCGCAGCGCAGGCGAGCCCGTCTCGGCCTCACCCGCGAGGCGAACGAGGGGCGCGAGCACCCGGCGGTAGCTCAGCACCCAGGCGATGCGCACCGCCACGACGATGGCGAAGACCGCACCCGCGAAGATCATCGCGTCCCACAGCTCGCGCGGCGCCAGCGTCTGGATGATCTGGCGCGCCTGCAGCCCCATCAGCAGGAAGGCGAAGACGTTGAGGATGAACACCGCCGCCGCCCAGACGGAGAAGGAATGCACGCGGTCGCGCGCCGATTGCCGCAGCGGTGCATGCCGGGCCAGCACCATGGCATAGGCCACGATGGCGAGGACGAGCGACAGGTGCAGCCGCTCCGCCAGCAGCCAGAGCGCGAAGGTGCGATGAATTCCAGGATGGTGGAGCTCAGCGTGCCCGCCCAGATCGTCCAGAGCCGCACGAAGGCCTGGCCCGCGACCAGGCCCAGCAGCAGCCCGCCCGGCACGGCGACGAGCCGCATGGCCGTGAAGCTCAGGGGATCCAGCGTCTCCGCCGAGGCGATGGCGACGGCGGTGGAGAAGATCAGCAGCGCCACCGCGTCGTTCAGCAGGCTCTCCCCCTGGAGCAGCGCCATCGTGCGGCGCGGCAGGCCCCGCCCGGCGAGCGTGGCCCGCGCCGCCGCCGCGTCGGGCGGCGCGACGATGGCGCCCAGCGCGACCGCCGCCGCGACGGGAAGGCCGGCGAAGGCCCATCCCGCGAGCGCCACGGCGGCCGTGGTGAGCAGCACGGCGAAGAGCGCCAGCGCGATCAGCGGAAACCAGTCGCGCTTCAGCTCATGCGGCGAGGTGTCGTAGCCCGCATCCAGGATCGCCGGCGCGACGAAAAGCACCAGCGCGAGATGGGGATCCAGCCGCAGATCCGGCGACCAGGGCAGGAAGGCCACGCAGGCGCCGGTCAGGGCCAGCAGCGTCGGATAGGGCATGCGCAGGCGCCGCGCGAGCTGCAGCAGCACCGCCGCGACCAGAAGCTGGGTGATGAGGGTTTCGAAGAGGGTCACGCAGGCCTAAGCGCGCGTGGCCCGTTTGGTTACGCTCCCGGCCCTAACTGCCGAGCGTGAGCGTGCCTCGCATGCCGCCCTCATGCGACAGGCGCAGCTTGCACAACCCGCCGCCCGGCCGGCGCAGCTGCCGTCCGGTCTGGCCGCGATTTTCCGGCAGGTTGCGGTCGTGGACGCATTCGGCGGCGGCCAGAACGTTGAGGCGCGGATCCGGCTCGCGCGGGTCATCGGACCGGCGCGCGATGGCGAGCACGCTTTCCGCCGGCGAGACCGCGAGTGCCGCGAGCATCTCCACCAGCGCCGAGGCGAAGGCCGGATCGTCGAGCTGCGCGCGGTCGTAGCCGAGGACGAGCATGCCCGCGAAGGACTGCACCTGCTGCGTCCGTCCCGGAACGAGGTTCATCTGGCAGGTGGTCAGCCGCGAGCCGTCCGGTCCCTGCTGGACCTGGCAGGATCCCGGCACCAGCCGTGGATTGAGCACCCCGGCCACGCGATCGGGCGTGGCCAGCGCGCTCGGCGGCTTCGGCGCGCAGGCGGAAAGCGCCAGGATCGCGATCGCCAGAAGGGCGCCCGGCGCGCCATTCGCACGCCTCATCTTCGATCCCAGCATCCCCATCCTCCCGATCCCCGGCTTCACATAAGCGAGGCCGGGCATGATGTCCTGATACAAACGGTTTCCAGGACCATGCCTGGGCTCATAGCGAAATGAGCCGCCTGGACAGTGTTGCGCGACGTTCCATGCCTTTTCATGATCGGGAATATTGACCAAACGGCGTCTTCGCGCTTCTTTGGTGCCCCGCGTGGCCAACCGGGATGGAGTCAACGAATGTCCTGGCACATCAGCCTGACGCGCTTTGCCAGTGCCCATATCGTGAAGAAGCAGGATGCCGTGAACTCCTGCGGCATCGCCTGCATCCTGATGGTCAACTTCAAGATCAAGAAGGGGCTGATGTTCGCGGGGCTTTCCGCCGGTGCCTCGGTATCCGCCGTGCCGGTGCCCGGCGCCAGCTTCGTCGGCGGCACGCTGTCCAAGGCCGCGGTCGACATGGCGGTGAAGACCGAGCCGACCGTCTACAAGATCTACAGCGACGTCGTGGGCACGGTCTACGACGGCACGTCCTACACGAACGGCCAGAGCCACCCGGAGGTGCTCAAGCGCCTCGGCCTGGGCAATTGGGAGTGCTTCTGGGCCGGAACCGAAGGCATCTCGGCCGCCATCAAGGCCCAGGCGAAGGCGGGCGTGCCCTGCATCGTGCATGTGAAGTGGAAGGCCGGCGGCGCGCATTTCGTCTGCGTCGACGACGTCTACAGCCCCTTCGGCAGCCCCTATGCCTGCGTGAACGATCCCGCCGATGGCGAGGTCGTCGTCACGGAACTGGGCGGCGGACCGGTCGGCTATCTGGACAACAAGGGCACCTTCTCCGGCTGGATCGTGCGGCGCGTCTCCTCGCCGTGACAAATCGGGGTGGTCTCCCCACCTAGCTCCGATGTCCAAACACGATCGCCCCTGCATCAAGGTCTGCCGCTACGACGACGAGAGCGGCTGGTGCCTCGGTTGCGGGATGAGCCTGCGCGAGAAGAAGAGCTGGAAGCGCGTGGCGGGCTATCGCGCGGCGATCCGGGATTCCCTGCCGGCACGGCTGGATGCCCTGGCGGCCGAGGGCTTCGTCATCGGAGCGGCGGCGGACGGGAAGCACCGGAAGGATTGAGGGCCTGCCGCTCGCTCCCGAGCTCGTCCAGGAACGCGCGCAACGGGCGCACGCTTTGCCCTCCCTCCGGCGCCAGCGCCTCGGCCGGCGAGCCCGATATCGCCGCGACGCGCAGCTGACGCGGCGTCGCGCCGAATTCGCGCCGGAAGGCCCGACTGAACTGCGACGGATCGTCGAAGCCGACGCGCGCGGCGATCTCGGCGATCGTGCCGGTGCAGGAAGGGGCGCTCAGCCATTCACGGCAGGCCTCCAACCGCAGCCGTCGGATGTAGTGCGCCACGCCGCCCTCACCCTGAAGCAGGCGGTAGAGCTGCGAGCGCGAGACGCCGAGCGCGGCGCAGAGCATGCCCGAATCCAGATCCGGCGCTTCGAGGTTCCGCCGCACGATCCGTCGCACCTTGTCGAGCCGGGTCGCGTCGATCTGCCCGGAAGCCATCACGATGCGGTCCGCCGTCGGCACCACGCAGGCGCCGATCATGCCCCGCACCGCGGCGCTGACCTGCGGGACGTCGGCCGGCGTCATCTCCGGCAGGCTTCGCACCAGGTTGCGCAGGAAGTCGCCGAGCAGCCGGCCGAGCCCCGCCTCCAGGGGGGTGTTGCGCGCGGCATCGAGCTGGGTGGCGATGTCGGCGAAGCTGTCGCGCGGCATGTAGATGTGCAGCCGCTCGTCGGCGGCGCGCTCGCTCGTCACATTCGCGCCAAGGGAGACGAGGAAGGGCGTCCGCGCCGGGATGGCCACGGAATCCTGCGGCGTGGAAATTTCGGTGTCATGTTGCCCGAGGGTGAGGCACCAGTGATCCATCGGGTTGCGCCGAACGAGGTTGCGCGTCCGATTGGCGCGCAGCTTGGGCGCCGAGACCTGACCGACGCCGAAACCCTCCAGCGCCCAATGGCGGCTCTCGGCGAGGAAGCCCTGGCTGGCATCCTCCGGCCGCTCCACCTCGAAGACCGACGAGAACCAACCACGCCAGGCATCGAGCTGCTGGAACTTCGGTAGTTCATGCGTTGTCATTATATCGGGCGTCATGTTGTTCCTGGCGGGTCGACCGGATCAGGCACGAGTAATGATTAATAAGACTTTCTAAATATTTCTGCCACGCAAGGATCGCGGGACGGCCATCTTCCGGGATCGCGGCTTGTTGCCCGAGGCATGTCCGGCGCATCGCCTGGCCCCTCCGGGGCGCGATCCTGCTAGCCTTGCCTCCTTCACCTTCGGGCCGGCGATGTCGCTGACCTTGCCGCGCTTTTGCCTCGACGATCGGAACTGACATGACCGCACCTGCAAAGCCCGTCCTGCTGACGGGAGCGTCCGGCAATCTCGGCCGCCATCTGGCGAAGAGCCTCGGCGCGCTCGGCTGGAAGCTGCGCCTCACCGACATCACGCCCTTCCCCGATCCGCTGCCGGAGGGCGCGGTCTTCGTGAAGGCGGATCTCAATGACGGCGTTGCCTTGCTGCGCCAGGCCGAGGGCTGCGGCGCCATCCTGCACTTCGGCGGCGTCTCGGTGGAACGCCCCTTCGAGGAGGTCCTGGGCCCCAATCTGCGCGGCCTCTACCATGTCTACGAGGCGGCACGGCACGAGGGCGCGCGGGTGGTCTTCGCCAGCTCCAACCACTCCATCGGCTTCCACGAGCGCCCGCAGGGCAACCAGGCCAAGCTCGACTTCGACGGCGACTTCCGGCCGGACGGCTATTACGGGCTCTCCAAGGCCTATGGCGAGCTGATGGGCCGCATGTACTGGGACAAGCACGGCGTCGAGAACGTGAACCTGCGCATCGGCTCCTGCTTCGCCAAACCGATCGACCGGCGGATGCTCTCCACCTGGCTCTCCTACGCCGATCTCACGCGGCTCATCGAGCGCTGCGTGGTCGCGGAGCGCTCGGGCCATGCGGTGATCTGGGCCTGCTCGAACAATCCCGCGACCTATTGGGGGGAGGATCATCGCGCGCGCATCGGCTGGGCGCCGCAGGACAGCGCCGAGCCCTTCCGCGCGGAGGTGGAGCACATCACCGCCGATCCGGTGACGGAGCGCTACCAGGGCGGCGGCTATACGGCCATCGAGTATTCGCGCAGGACGCCCTCGCCGCGGGACGCCTTCACCCTCGACGAATAGAAGGCGCGCCTTCCGGACGCGCCTTCTATCAGGTTCAGCGGAAGGCGCAGGTGAAGCGGATCTGCGCGCCGACCTCGTTCGCCGAGGGGGCGCCGGCCCCACCCGGATTGCTCCGCCGCAGCGTCATGAGCACGACGTTGTTCTGCTGGTACGGCGCGAGGTCGAAGCGGGCGAGCGGGCGGGTGACCTCCCAGTTGCCGAAGCGCGCGACGACGATGGACATCGTCGCCGTGATGGTGCGGCGGTTCGGATCCTGGTTCTGGAACATGCCGTGATATTCGACCTGGGCGTTCGCGCCGTTCGACAGGATGTTGGCGTAGAAGGAATTCGTCACGAGAACATTGCCAGGGCAGAACTTGGGAAGCGCCTGCGCGGAGGCGGGGCCGGCGAAGGCGCCGAGGGTCGCGGCGGTCAGGACGGCAGCGGCAACTTTCTTGAAGCGGACCGGGATAAAGCGGGTCATCTGAGTTCTCTCCTCTTTCTTGTTTCGGACCCCATGATTGGACCCGGTGAGAGGATGTTGCGCAGAAGACGTGTCACGCACCATACGAATTCGCCTATCGCGGGCATAGGTGATGGCCTCAGTACTTCAAGTCGCCGTCTTATTCATGAGGTTTCATGATGGCCCCGTTCGAGTTCAGGCGATTCAGGGCCGGCCCGGCTCCGTCTCAGGCAGCCGGCTCCCAGCCCGCGCTCCGCATGCAGGCGAGGATATGGTTGCGCCGGCCCTCGGCGATCGCCCCCATCATATAGGGCGCGTAGCCCGACATCCGCGCCGCCGGCGTCATGGTCCGCTCCGCGCGGTCCTGGGCCCAGCGGTCGCCCTCGGTCATGCAGCCGCCGATCGCCAGGCCTGCCTGCTCCGGCGGACGGCTGGTGCCGGTGAAGTCCTTCCAGGCCAAAGGCAGGCCCGGCTCCATGCCCGAAGGCGGCGGCGCAACGCAGGCCGCCAGGGCCGCGCAGAGAATCAGGCCGATGGAGATCCGCATGGGTGGTTCCTCGCTGACGCCGGGGCAGTCCCCAGGCGATGATTTCCCGAGCATGGATAAGCCTCAGCCGCCGCCACGGGCAAGACGAAAGCCTTGCTGGCGTGGCGGCGCCGTTCCATCCTCCGCAAGGGACGTCAGTGACATCGCGCAGAATGAGGGCGGCCTCCATGGGAGGTTAACCGATGCTTCGTCGTGTTCTTTTGGCCGCCCCCGCGCTGCTTCTCGCCGCGCGGGCGTCAGCTCAGTCGCTGACGGGGCGGACGGTGCAGCTGATCGTTCCCTATCCACCGGGTGGCGGCAACGACATCGGCGCACGCGCGCTCGCGCCGCTGCTGGAGCGTGAGCTCGGCGCCTCCATCGTCGTCGTGAACCGGCCTGGCGCGGCCAGCCAGCTGGGGATGGCGCAGCTCGCCCGCGCGGCGCCGGACGGCCTCACCATCGGCTACGGACTCTGGCCGCAGACGACGACGCTCTATCTCGACCCCAGCCGGCAGACGCCCTTCACGCGCGCGAGCTTCACGCCGCTCTGCCTCCACGTCACCGATCCGGGCGCCATCGTGGTGAAGGCGGACAGTCCGCTGCGCAGCCTCGCCGAGCTGGTCGCCGCCGCGCGGGCCCGCCCGGACGATTTCCGGATGATGGACAACGGCCGGTTCGGCCACGAGCACCTCGCCTCCGTGCAGCTCCAGCAACTGGCGGGCCTGGCCTTCAATCAGATTCATTTTCAGGGGGCCGGCCCCGCCATCGTCGCGCTGCTCAGCAGCCAGACGGAGGCGGGCATCTTCGCCGTGGGAACCGCGAATGCCAGCGTGCGCCAGGGGCTGATGCGCGCCATCGCGGTCCTGTCCCCACAGGAGAGCCCGTATCTGCCCGGCGTGCCGACCGCGGCCGCGCAGGGCTTCGACATCGTCGCGGGCTCGACGCGCGCCTTCGTGGCGCCGGCCGGCCTGCCGGCGGGGCTGAAGCTCGCCTGGGCCGGCGCGCTCGAACGGGCGATCCTGTCGCCCGAGCATCGCGAGAAGATGGAGCAGCTCGCCATCCCCATCACCTATCGAGGGCCGGAGGAATTCGCGCGGTACTGGGAGCTGGAGGAAGCGGCGCTGGTGCCGCTGATGCAGGCATTGCTGCGCCCGGGAGGCAATTGAGTTCATCCGCGCCGCATTGAAGTTCCCCCGGCCCGGCTGTAGCGAGCGGAGCTCGGCCCCAGGAAAGTTTCGAGTATGAGAACCGGCGTCTTTCTGTTCCACGAATCGCGCGACCCTTCCGGCGATTCCCAGGTCATCGACGAAGCCGTCCGCGAAGCCCAGCTGGCCGAGGCCGAGGGCATGGACGCCGTCTTCCTCGCCGAGCACCACTTCGACGGCAATTGCGTCTATGTCGACCCACCGACCTTCGCCGCCGCGCTCGCCATGGCGACGACGCGCATCAAGATCGGCTTCGCCGTCCTGCAGACCTCGCTCTACCACCCGCTGCGCGTGGCCGAGCAGATCTCGCTGCTCGACAATCTGAGCAAGGGCCGCATGATCGTGGGCCTGGGCCGCGGCAGCATGGTGAACCAGCACGAATACAGCGGCTACCAGATCGATCCCCAGAGCGCGCAGGAGCGGTTCGAGGAGATCGAGAAGATCCTCATCCAGAGCTGGACCAGCGACCACCTCAAGCACGAGGGGAAGTACTGGAACTTCGACGTGCCGATGATGCTGCGCCCCCGGCCATATACGAAGCCGCATCCGCAGATCCTGCGCGCCGTCGCCTCCGAGGGCTCGATCATGGGCCAGGCCCGTCAGGGGCGCCCGGTGATCATGGCGGCCGCGACGGCCAAGGGCGCGGCGCGCAACATCGAGGCCTATCGCAACGCGGCGCGCGAGGCCGGCGTCAGCGACGACCGCATCGACTGGGCCATCAGCGAGAGCTGGGTGTCGCGCACCGTGATTCTCGCGCCGACGGACAAGGAGGCCGAGGAGGTCGGCCTGCCGTATTTCCGGCAGATGCAGACCTATCGCGCGGCGCAGAGCTCCGCCTTCGAGGAGATGGTCGCCAAGGCCAATGCGCAGCCGACCCTGCCGGTTCTCTGCGGCTCGCCGGAGACGGTGATGGAGGACTTCACGAATCTGGCCAAGACCGGGATCGGCGGCGTCAGCATCCGCTTCCGCACGGGCCCGATGCCCGCAGAATTCTCGGCCCGCGCGCTGAAGCTGTTCATGAAGCACATCGCGCCCGAAATCCGGGACACGAAGCTGGCCGCCGCGGAGTGACGAAAGGCGATGGGCCGGGGCGATCCCTCAGCCCATCGCGGCCTTGCGGACCTCGTCGCGGATCTCGCCCATCAGCTGCGCCTTGAGGGCGGCGAATTCCGGCGTGGTCTTCATCGTCCAGTCGCGCGGATAGCCCATCGGCACCCGCACATCCGCCTTGATGCGGCCCGGCCGCGCCGACATCACGATCACCCGGTTTGCGAGGAAGATCGCCTCGTCGATATCGTGGGTGACGAAGAGCACCGTCTTGCGGTCCGCCACCCAGATCTCCAGCAGCAGTTCCTGCATCAGCTCGCGCGTCTGGTGATCGAGCGCGCCGAAGGGCTCGTCGAGCAGCAGGATCTCGGGGTCGTTGGCCAGAGCGCGGGCCAGGGCGCAGCGCTGCTGCATGCCGCCGGAAAGCTGGCGCGGCCAGTGATTCTCGAAGCCCTTGAGGCCGGTGCGCGCGATGAAGCGCTCGGCCGTGGCGTCCTGCTCCGCGGCCCGCAGGCCGCGCTCCTCCAGCCCGAAGCGGATGTTCTGGCCCACGGTCAGCCAGGGGAAGAGCGTGTAGGACTGGAACACCATCCCGCGATCCGCGCCGGGGCCGGTGACGGGCGCGCCGTCCAGCGTCACGCGCCCGGCGGTCGGTGTGTCGAGGCCCGCGACGATGCGCAGCAGCGTGGACTTGCCGCAGCCCGAGGGGCCGAGGATGGCGACGAACTCACCGGGCGCGGCGGTGAGGTCGGTGGGCTGCAAAGCGAGCGTCGGACCCGCCTTGCCACGGGCGGGGAAGGAGCGCGTGACGCCCTCGACCCGCAGGGTCTTGTTGCTCATCTCAGATCGACGCCCAGGGGAAGAGCCAGCGGTTCGCCGCCTTGAAGAGGAAGTCGGTGACGAGGCCGATCAGGCCGATCAGCACGATGCCGAAGATCATCTGCCCGGTGTCGAGCAGGCGCTGGCTGTCCATGATCATATGACCGATGCCCGAGGAGGCGCCGATCAGCTCGGCGACGATCACATAGGTCCAGGCCCAGCCGAGCACGAGGCGCAGGGTCTCCATCACCAGCGGCGCCGAGGAGGGCAGGATCACACGCTTCACGATGCCGCGGGATTTCGCGCCGAGGGTATAGGCCGCCTCGACCAGGTCCATCCGCGTCCCGCCGGCGATGACGGACACCATGATCACGATCTGGAAGAACGAGCCGATGAAGATGAGCGAGAGCTTCTGCGCCTCGCCGATGCCGACCCAGAGGATCAGCAGCGGGATGAAGGCGGAGGCGGGCAGGTAACGCGCGAAGGAGACGAAGGGCTCGAAGAAGGCCTCGACCGGCTTGAAGGCGCCCATCATCAGCCCGAGCGGCACGCCCAGCGCCGAAGCGATGAGGAAGCCGCCGACGACGCGCCCGATGGTCACCAGGATGTCGCCGAGGAAGCCGTATTCGGTGAGCAGGGACCAGCCCGACATCAGCGTCTGGCCCGGCGAGGCCAGGAAGAGCGGCGGCACGTAGCCGGAATAGGTCACGCCCGCCCAGGCCGCGACGAACATGGCGAAGAAGCCGGCGCCGAGGGCAACCCGGGCCGGCGCCGAAACTGGAACGAGGGGCTTCATGTCACCCGATGAAGGCGGGGTTGAAGAGGGCCGACAGATCGACGTCGCGGCGCACGGTGCCGGTCTCGCGCTGCACGGTATGCGCCTTGCGGGTGAATTCCGGCAGGCCGTTGGCGACGTAATCGCGGTTCATCGGCTGGTCCATCCATTCGATGAACCGCGCGCTGGCCCTGAACTGCTCCGGGTTCTGGTTGACGCGGCGGCCCATGATCTCGACCGAGCGATCGGGCTCGCTCGCGATCATCGCCAGGGCGTCGAACCAGGACTTCACCACGCGGCGCACGACCTCGGGATTGGCCTGGATGAAGGCGGGCGGGAAGGCGAGGGTGTCGACGATGCAGGGATGGTCCAGCGTCGTGGCGAAGACCTTGCCCTTGTCCGCGCCCATGGCGCGCACCTGGGAGAGGTAGGGTTCGTAGCTCGAGCAGCCGTCATACTGGCCGGCGACGAAGGCCTGGGCGGCGGGCTGCGCGGCCAGCGTGGCGAGGCTGACGTCGCGGATCGACATGCCGTTCTCGCGCAACATGTAGGCCAGCACGAAATAGGGCGAGCTGCCCGCGCCGTCGCAGGCGATCGTCTTGCCCTTGAAATCGGCCCAGGAATTGATGTTGGGGCGCACCGCGAGGCCATCGCCACCCTTGGAGCGGTCGAGCACCAGGACCTGCACGAGCGGCGCCGTGCTGGCCCAGAGGATCATGGTGTCGACCGTGGTGACCACGCAGTTCAGCGACCCGCCGACGAGGGCCAGGTTGCGCTCGCGCACCGGGATGAACTTGGTCTCGACCTCGACGCCATTGGCGCGGAAGATTCCGGCCTGCTCGGCCAGGGTCAGCGGGGCGAAACCCGTCCAGCCCGACATGCCGATGATGACCTTGGGGAGCGTCTGGGCGTGCAGGACGGCCGGAGCGGCCAGCAGCCCGGTCGTGGTGGCGCTGAGAAAGAGGCGGCGATCCATGCGTGTCGCTCCAAGATCCGGATGCACGCAGCCTAGCAAAGCTCAACTCTGGAGCAAGCTCCGCGACCTCCGTACGCGGCGGAGAACGCCGCGGATTGCCGCGGCAGGAGGCAATGGAACCGCTGGCTGCGCGGCGCGCGGGCAGCCGCCCCGATCGCCGGCCGTTAGCCGACGGCGGCGAGGGGCATGGGGGCTTTCTTCAGGCGGCGGCCCAGCGACCAGTTGGCGGCCATCCGGATCTCCGGGTTAGGCACTGTCCAGCACTCACCATTGGCGTCGAGGAACACGACCCACATGAGGTGGCTCTCCACCCCATAGTCGATGCAGAAATGAGCGAGGCCGGGCCCGTGAGGCGTCGTCACGGGCAGCGGCGGATTGAGCTGCAACATACATCACCCCCGGGGATTCCTGCGCGTCGCATTCAGCCGGCGTGGCGCGCAAATGAAACGCGGGGGCGGTTCTGCCGGTTGCGGCGGCGCGACGATCTGACGATCGCGCGCCAGGCCTGGACGTGAGTGAGGGCTGCTGATCTCAGCGCTTCAGCCGACCCTTGATGCCGCGCGGCAGGGTGGCGGATTTCCTGACACCGGCCGCCACGGCGTCCAGCGGATGGGCGAAGGTATCCACCGACCGGTAAACCTCCTCGCCTTCCGGGTTGCGCAGCACATAGCCCCACCGGCCGCCTCGCGGGTCGGCTTCGGCGCGGTTGAGAGGAGTGGAGATGGGTGTCATGGCAGTCATTCCTTGAGGTCCGCCACAAGTCCACGAACTTCAAGTCCGCAAAATGAGTAGGCTAGTCGACCGTAACGTATTGAAAAATTGGTGTCCCCGGCGGACGCCAAATCGTAGTCTACCTGCATCTACCATCGTCTATGAACACACGCATTAACAGTGACTTAGGTGATGATTTGTCTCAATGCATCTAGGATGATCTGCGTTTACCCCCGACGGAATTGGGGGTAGAGTTGGGGGTAAGGAAAATTGAGAGGCACGTGTGGGCCGACTAACTGCTGTGACTGTCAAGTCGCTCAGACATGACCCGGCCAAGGGCAGCAGGCCGGTGCGATTTCCCGATGGAGACGGTCTTTATCTTCAGATAGCTCAGGGAGGATCCAAGTCCTGGTTATTCAGATACACGCTGCGAGGTAAGGCACGTGAAATGGGTCTCGGCCCTCTTGGCGACGCGCCTGACGGAACCTCGTTGGCCGAAGCGCGCAAGCGAGCCGCAGCATCGCGAGCGTTACTCAGCGACGGCATTGACCCCCTAAACGAAAGAGTACGGGTCCGCCGTCAACGCGACGACGATCAGGCTGCTTCAGAGGCCGCTCGGGCGAGAACATTTAGGTCGGTCGCGATGGCGTGCATCGAAGCAGAGGCGCCGGGCTGGAAGAATGTAAGAACGGCGCTGCTATGGAAGTCGTCGTTGGAACGACATGCTTATCCCGTGCTCGGTGATCTACCAGTCGGCCAGATCGATCGGGCGCTAGTGAAGAAAGCAATTGAAGGTGTCTGGAGCTCGGCTCCGTCTATCGGTCGCAAGGTGCTACGTCGAATAGCAGCCGTGCTTCGCTACGCTGCAGCCCATGGTTGGCGTGCGAATGACAATCCTGCCGACGCTCGAATGCTGCGATACGCTGGGCTGCCCGCACTGCCTGGTGGCAAAAATCATCCATCTTTACCTTGGATGAAAATTGCCGCCTTCATGGCGGAGCTCAAGATGGTGGAGGGGCAATCAGCGCTTGTTCTCCAAACCATTATTCTCACCGCGCTGCGCTCTGGTGAGGTGAGGAAGCTTCGTTGGTCGTATCTCTCCTTCGACGGCACCCCGACCCTCACTGTTCCCGGCGAGGAGATGAAAGGTAAGAAGTCGGCCGAGGTCTTGCCTCACCGAGTTCCACTAGCGGCAGCGACCATAGAGGTCCTGGCGAAGGCTTGCGGCCATGCGGTCGGCTATCGCGTTTCAGCCGAAGGACTGCCTGGTCTCCTGGACGGCTTAGGGAGCGCGCTGATTTTCCCGAGCCAGAAGCGCGACGTTCCCTTGTCTGATATGGCGGTATCGATGGTTGTCCGGCGGATGAATGCGGATCGGCCAGAAGGTCAGACTGCCCCGTGGCGCGATGCAGACGGTAGACCGGCTGTACCCCACGGCTTCCGAGCTACGTTCTCGACGTGGGTAGACGATACCTGCCCTCAGGAACGCGAGGCTGCGGAGCGCGCCTTGGCTCACGAGATCGCTAATAAAGTGTCTGGCGCATATCGACGGAGCGACCTCTTCGATCGACGCATCCCGTTGATGAGCGCATGGGCGGATCACTGCTCAAACGGATTCTTGGCGAGATGATTCGCATGACGGCCGGCGTGTTTTTGACGATCCTACGTCAAACTTCTGCCTGCAAGAGGTTGAGGTTACCCCACATATGTGGCGCCTCAGCTGCAACATCGGTGAGAAAGCTTTTCTGAAACCGGGTGCAGATTTCGAACTCGACCTCGGCGGCGATAGCGGCGGCCATGGTTACGCTGGGTTATCTGTCTCGCCTAAGCCGAGCCCTTCCCCTCAAGATTGTCGGTAAGGATGACGTCCGCCCTAAGTCACCCGTTCACCCGTTCACCCGTTCAGGCATGTGCGCCGCGGTCACCCCGCGCAGCACACGGCTTGTGAGCAGGAACGATTCAATGACGGCGCCTGCGCCCGGCTCATCGTTTCCGAGAAGACGCTGGGCCTCTTTGCTTGTCGATTCGATCTTGTAACCGCATTGGCGCTAGCCGCTCAGTTCTATGATCATCCGTTGAACGGCGTAGGCTTCGAACTTGGTCTCAGGAAGCTGAAAGTGCGAGCGCTCCACCGTTCTTCCGCTCCTGCAGGCATCCCAAAGCGCATGCGGAAGACCCACCAAATCCCGTTCCATTCGGGCATTCCTCCCTGCTGGTGGCGCGAGAACAGCCACCACGGCACCGCCGACACACTCCGCCCATCATTGCCCCTTGCGTAGCTCAGCGGCAAAGCTCATCACATTGAGAAAATTAAATAACAGAGGTCAAACCGTGACGCGTCCTTCCACTCGGCGATCGCTCCCTGTTGCTGAGGCCATCGCGATTGTCAGCAAACGATGGATCGCTCGTTTCACTGGCTTCGCGCTGGGCGGCGAGGCGCCGGGAGAGGACCACGACGTTACGGACGAGGTGTGGAGCGAAGCAATCTCAGCCATCATAGCGGGCATCTTCAAGCATCCTTTTGACCGATCTGAGTACGAATTACTTTGGAGGCGCGCGCGCGAGATCCCTGCAGAGCGACAAGATGAATGGATCTCGGCGCTAACGAGCTGGAGATCAAAAAATTGGAAGCATGTTCGGGAGCGGATCGTCTCCGAATTGTCAGGAAATTTCTCATACTATTTTGAATCAAATCACATAGAGGAAAGATTCCTGGCGTACTGGCCCGAATTGAGAGGTGAGCAGCGGGTGATAGGCGCTGGCCTCGATGTATTGCACGCAAAGCGGGACCGTCCAATTTCGGTTCTTCACGTCCTAGCCTCGCTCAAAGGGACGGCGGAAGATGCTCGCGCTGCGCTTGCGATCATACTTGGAGAGCAGCCTCACTTACGCAACGAAGCAATCTCACGCCTCGTTCATGAGTGGGCAGGCGAGGTGCGTTGGGGACAGCTTTTCGCTGCTATTTGGTCGAGTAGGCTCGAGACCTATCACCCGCCGCAACAGGTGGCAGAGTTGGCCCATCTGCTACGCCAGGTGCCGCTCATATGCGGCCCCTCGCTCGACTCCTTCGCGTTGCGCGATATGTCTGGTCCGTCCCGGGCCGCATGGCGCCGAACACTCACGCGACTGGTCGCCGAGGATGCTGCGCTGCGCGATGCCGCCATCGAGGTGTTGCTCTGGTTCGCCGACCATCGCGAGGACTTGCTGTGTCAGGTTACCGCACTTGAGATGAGCGAGCCCGACCCGCGGAGCGCGATCGAACCATTCGCCGCCCATCCGTCGCATCTGGTAGCTCTGCGAGCCAGATCCGCCCTCGAGATATTTGGGGGTGAACCCGACTACCTCGAAGTGCTCCTTGGCAAAGAGCCGGCACACCACGCTTCCAACCCTGTCCTCGCTCCATCGAGGACCTGGCTCGGCGATGCCAGGCTGGAAGCACTGCTCCGCAATGCGTTTGGCGAAGCCGCAATGAGTATGGCGAATGAGGTACTCGCGACTGCATCGAGTGGTGAAGAGAACTTGGTCGGCAAGCTTTTTGAGCGGCTCCGGGGTGCCTGCGTGGCTGTCACGCGACAAGCCGCAATCTGGGCGCGCGAAACAGATCGCCACGAAAGGCTTACCGTCGCACTGTCCCACCGCATCATCGGGAAGACGGAGGAAGGAGCCGACGGGCTTAGGAAGAAGCGCAAGTTCTCAACCGACGTGACCCTGATCATACGGGCGCGCCGTGGTGCGGATAAGCCGTTCAGTGAACGTGCGACCTTCATCCAAGCTAAGCGCTTTAAACGGAAGAAGCGAAACGTGGATGAGCACTATGCCGTCGATATGAGCCAGATGAGCGACATCGCCATTCAAACCAAATCATCCTACCTTCTGGCCGTGGGGCCGACGGCCCAGGATGTTGTGATGCCAATCGTACCGGCCCAGCTCATGATCGACCGGTTGGGTACGGAGCAGAAAATCCGCCATCTGCATCCGGACCGAGTTGCGCGTTTGGGGCGGAGCCTGGCCGGGTGGCTTGTCGACGATGTGATCGGCTTGTGGACGGGCGATCCTGATGTGCGCACAGTGAAAAAAGCCGCCGCAGGCGCCGGCGATAGCGACACCATGGTGGTCGAAATCAAAGTTGCGTTCGTCCCGATCGAGGCTTAGCCGCACGCATCAACGCTCGGCCGCTGGGCAAGGCCGTGTACGGAGAATCGCCCTGCTTGCGCGCCCCTGTAAGTGCAGCCGCGTTCAACATGGGCTACCTCAATAACTGCGACCATCCGGTGCAGATCACTGCACGTGCGGGAGCAATTGAATCCACAATTCCCCAAAACTGCACACGTAGGACTAGCTGCAGAATCGCCCTTATGTTAAGGTCCAAATCTAGTATCCGGCCGTGTGGGCGGCCCCCATATTTAGGGTACGGCCTACCCAAGCTGATCGGCGAACGAGGAGCCAGGGGCGCAGTTAAATGACACGGGAGTACGCAGTTATTGAACCCAACGTTCAGCGCTCGACCGCAACCGTCGCGGCGATCGTTACCATCTGCACCAACCAAAAGCGGCTCCCCCCGACCTCTGAAGGAACACCTGCCGCTCTTCCTTTCGCGCCCCAAGCGGATGTCGCGTCGCGTTGGCTGTGGCAGATTTCGGCAGCGTTCCCCACGACTCCCGCGACTAAACTGTATGCGGGTCGAGCTTTTGCCTTGGCTCGCGATGCGGCTGCGCAAACCGGCGCCAAATTGTTTGTGGTTTCCGCGGGACTTGGCCTAGTCGCGGGGAGCACAGCCGTGCCCGGCTACAGCCTGACGGTCGCGCGGGGGGATACGGACTCCATTCGGAACAGGGTCATCGACGCCTTCGATCCGCCGGAATGGTTCAGGAGACTTCTGGCGAGCCCCTACTCGGCGCAATGGTCTGACGCGTTTTCAAGCGTCAACGGTCGCGTGTTATTCGCCGTAACCAAGCCCTACGCTGAGATGGCGTCCCAAAGCCTGGCCGCCGTTCCCGCCTCGGCGCTGAGCCGCCTGCGAATCTTCGGTGCCGGGCTTGGAGGAGTGTTGCCGGCCGTTCTGAAGCCATTCCTCCTTCCTTACGATGACCGGCTCGACACGATCTTTCCTGGCACGCGATCTGACTTCGCACAGCGCGCCTTGGTGCATTTCAGTCGAAACATCGCTCCGCAGGACGGAGACATTTCCTTGGACGCCGAATGGGTCCGACGCGCGATGGCCAAGTCAAAGTCGCCATTGCGCCCTGTGCGGAGCACCGCGACCGATGAGGCCCTACTGGCCGTGATCCGGTCTCGGCTTCATCCGCGTGCAAGCGCGAGCCAGTTGCTGCGGCGCCTGCGGGACGACGACCAGATCGCCTGTGAGCAAGGCCGCTTTGCAAAGCTCTTTCGCCAAGCCCAGTCGGAAGGTGACTGTTCATGACGCGTCCTAAGACGATGAGCGAGCCCACCTTGGCGGTGCGCGCCGTTCGAACTTACCAGGCAGATAAAGCGGTCTATGCCTTCTTTCTCGCCGGCGCCGACCTCTTGAAGGTCGCTGATATCTCACGCGTGCGTCGCGACGCCGATGGCGGCATGCAGGGCTTCCAGCGCAAGGGGATTCGGAGCCACGTTCAGTCCATCACCGAGTTCCTTGACCAAGGTCCGGTACTTTTCCCCAACTCCATCATTCTCGCGATCTCGCCGCGGGCCAGGTTTACCGCTGCGCGAGGCGAGCGGCCGTCGGGCGATCTACGCGTGGCGGAAGCTGGAACCCTGCGCATGCCGATGCCAACCGATGGCAGCCGCGCGGCCTGGATCGTCGACGGACAGCAGCGCTCCTTGGCCCTGTCTCGAGCCAAGGATCAGGGTTTCCCGGTCCCAGTCGTCGCCTTTGCCTCGGAGGAACTATCTGTCCATCGCGAGCAGTTCATCCTGGTCAACAAGGCCAAGCCGCTTGATCCGCGGCTGATTAATGAGCTGCTGCCAGAGGTCGACGCTCATTTTCCGCGTGACCTGGCCGCCCGCAAAATCCCCAGCCTGCTGGTACATCGGCTTCAGACCGCGACGGATTCTCCGCTGCGGGGCATGATTCGGCGAGTTTCGGAAGACGAGGGCGGCGGCGTCATCATCGATAGCGCTCTGATTAAGGGCATTCGTCAGAGCATCAGCAGCGGCCTCGGCGCTCTTGGCCCGCTCAGGGCGGGCGGCGGTCAGCAGACCGATGTCGACGGCATGTACCGGATCCTCGTGGCCTTCTGGACTGCGGTGAAGGCCGCTTTTCCCGAGGCCTGGGGACGCCCTGTGACTGATAGCCGGCTTATGCATTCTGCGGGCGTGGAAGCGATGAGCTTGCTGATGGATCGGGTAATGTCGCGCGCTGCGCCCGGCGCCGATCTTTTGGCCCATGCTTACGAGGCGCTGAGCCGCATCGCTCCGCACTGTCGCTGGACATCGGGCCGCTGGAATGAACTGCAGCGGGACTGGAACGAGATCCAGAACATCTCGCGCGACATCAAGCTCCTGGCCGGTCATCTGGCGCGGCTCGATCACCTTTACGCGTTCGCGAAGGTGGCCTCGTGAAGTTCCTATTCGCCGACAGTCTTGATACGATCGACCCGGCCTACAACTTCGTCGCCGACCGAAATGGCACAGGCCGCACGGTCCACCGCGACGATCAGTATCCGCACGAATTTCTCGATCGGGCGCCCTACGATGGCATACTAGTGTCGCGCGGGATCGTCGGCGACGCTCGCTATCCTGGGAAGTATTCAGAGGCGCAGTTGATGCGGTTTCGGCGCGAGGGCGCCCGCAGGTTTCTGCGTTACCCGCTAGAGCGATTCCCAGACAGTATAATGATGGGGGACTGCGGGGCCTTTACGTATCGCAACTTTCCTGAACCTCCGTACAGAGCCGGCGACACCGTAGAATTCTACGCCGACGGAGGCTTCTCCCATGGCTGTGCGCCCGACCACCTCATCTTCGATTTCGACGAAGTGGGCATCGAACGAGCGCTGATCGATGTGCCCGAAGACGTCCGCCGGCGGTACGAGATTACGCTTCAGAATGGCGCGGAGTTCTTCGCCGAGGCCGCGCGGCTGGGTCCTGATTTCACGCCGATGGGGGTTATCCAGGGCTGGTCGACCCGGAGCATGGCCGACGCCGCCCGCCAGCTCGCCGCGATGGGCTTCGACTATCTGGCCATTGGTGGGACTGTCCCACTGAAGATCGATCAGATTCGGCGGGTCCTGGCGGCGGTACGGGACGCTCTGCCGAACTCGGTGCGGCTCCACCTGCTGGGCTTTGGGAAGATCGAAGAGCTTCGATCTTTAGAGGAGTTTGGCGTCAGCAGCTTCGACACGACGTCGCCGCTGCTGCGGGCCTTCAAGGACGCGCGCAAAAACTACTGGGCGCGGACCTCGGACGGCGATCTATCCTACTACACGGCTATCCGCATTCCTCAGGCCATTGAGAATAACAAGCTTAAGCATAAGGCGCTTGAGGGCAGCTTGAACCAAGAGGCGGCGCGCCACCTCGAAGATGTCGCGCTCAAAAGCGTGAGGGCCTACTCAACGGGCGAGGCCACCCTCGATCAGAGCCTGGATGCCGTCATGGCCTATTGGGCCGCGCTTAACTGGGACGAAGAGACCTCGCCCACCCGCCGCGCCGAAGCGGCGGCGCGACAGCGAAAAGTCTATGCTAAGACCTTGACCGACCGACCGTGGGAGCATTGCGGGTGTCGCGTCTGTCGGGAGAGCGGTGTCGAGGCGCTGATCTTCCGAACTTCGAACCGCAACAAGCGGCGCGGCATCCACAACCTCCATGTCTTCCACACTCACCTCAACGAATTTCGGCGGGAAACCGTATGAGCGAGACTCATCTTTCATTCGACGTCCTGGTCCCGGCTCAAAGCCGCAATCTGACCGTCTTCACCTTCGTGGCGAAGGCCGCCGACATCGTCCGGATCGTCCGGATCGAACGCGCCGGGCGCGCCGCCGACGGCATGCTGCAGGGTTTCCAGCGCCCGCAAATCGCCGCCCACATACGGGAGATCCGCGACTATCTCGAGAAGCCCAACGCGATCCTGCCCAATCCGATCGTCGTGGCCTTCCTGGGCAAGGCCGCACTCGAGCCGTCTCGCGAGGCGAGCGGATCGCGACGCCTAAAGATCGACATCACTGAGGGGCCGCCCGGTTGGATCGTCGATGGACAGCAGCGCTTCACGGCGCTGTCGGAGCTCTGCGGACGGGAGTTCGAGGTGCTGGTCTCCGGCTTCCTGTGTGAGACGGAGGAAGAACTCCAAAAGCAGTTCATCCTCATCAACAACACACGGCCCCTGCCGAAGGCGCTCATCTATGAATTGCTGCCGCAGGTCGCCGACCTGCCGCTGCGGATGTCCAGCCGATCTCAGGCTGCGCTGCTCACCGAAGCCTTGAACTACCGCGCGGGCTCAGCGCTCAAGGGCCTGATTAAGCAGCAGACGAACCCGAAGGGCGTGATCCGCGACACGGTTCTCCAACGGGTCATCATGAACTCGCTAAGCGATGGCGCCCTGCGTCTCTACGCCGGCGACGACGCGTTGCTGCTGAGCAAGGGCGTCGAACTGATCAGCGAATATTGGCACGCTGTGCAGGCCGTTTTCGTCTCCGATTGGGATGGGAAGACCCCCAAGGACTCCCGGCTCATCCATGGGACAGGCATCATCGCCCTGGGCTACGTGATGGATTACCTTAACGCCGTCACCGGCGCCGAAACTCGCGACGAGTTCGCGCGCGGGCTGCGCCTGCTAAAGGGCAAGACAGCCTGGTCCTCCGGTGAGTGGAACTTCCGCGACGAACGCCGGCGATGGAACGGCTTGCAGAACGTCCCCGCGGATGTCCGCCAACTGTCCTTCTATCTCCTCGACGTCATCAAGGCAGCACTCGCCGCACAAGAGCGGGCAGCCTGACAATGGTCGCATACGCCGTCAAAGAGATCTTTTACACGCTGCAGGGGGAGGGCCGGCACGCGGGTCGCCCTGCCGTCTTCTGTCGCTTTGCGGGCTGCAATCTCTGGAGTGGCCGCGAGCAGGATCGAGGAACAGCCACTTGCCGTTTCTGCGACACCGACTTCGTCGGCGTTGATGGCGTGGGAGGCGGGCGATTCCGGGACGCCGCGGCCCTTGGCCAAGCGATCTCCGACGCCTGGATTGGCCGGGGAGGCCGCCGCCTCGTCGTGCTGACCGGCGGCGAACCTCTGCTGCAGGTCGACGAACCGCTCATCGAGCGCCTGCACGCCCTGGACTTCGAGGTGGCTGTGGAGACGAACGGCACCCTCCCCGCGCCGGCTGGGCTCGATTGGATTGCGGTCAGCCCAAAGGCGGACGCAAAACTCCAGATCCAGCAGGGGGACGAACTCAAGCTGGTCTATCCCCAACCCGAGGCGCCGCCGGACCGCTTCGAAGACCTAGCGTTCACCCATTTCCTTCTGCAGCCGATGGATGGGCCCAACCTTGCGGCCAACACATCCGCTGCCGTGGCCTACTGTCTTGCCAACCCGCGTTGGCGACTCTCCCTCCAATCACATAAAGTCTTGGGGATTCCCTGATGTTCGAACTCAGCAAGGAATTTCGCTTCGACGCGGCGCATACGCTGGAACGGGTGATCGACACAGAGTCGAGCCGCCGAATCCATGGCCATTCTTACCGAGCCGAGGTGGTGCTTCGAGGCCGCCCCGATCCTCAGACCGGAATGATCATGGACCTAGGGATCTTCGAGCGTGCGCTGGAATCTGCTCGGGAGGGCCTCGATCATCGATTCCTCGACGAACTCAATGACCTTGGCCCCGCGACGATGGAAAACCTGTCGACCTGGATCTGGCGCAAGGTCGAGCCTGTTTGCCCTAACCTCTGGCGCGTGACCGTGCGTCGCGACAGCGATCAGGGCGCGTGCAGCTATTTCGGCCGAGAGGATTAAGCGGCATGAGCGGCGGCGCGCTGGTATTGTTTTCAGGCGGGCAAGACTCCGCTACCTGCCTGGCGTGGGCGCTCGCTCGGTTCGCGACTGTCGAAACCGTCGGCTTTGATTATCGCCAGCGTCATGCGATCGAACTCGATGTCCGCCAAGCATTCCTTCAGGAATTAAGACGCGGCTTCCCGACCTGGGCCGAAAAGCTCGGCGAAGATCACGTCCTCGATCTAGCCGTGCTGGGCCAGGTCAGCGAAACTGCGCTCACGCGCGATCTAGAGATCGAGGCCACGGCGTCCGGCCTGCCGAACACCTTCGTGCCTGGCCGCAATATCGTCTTTCTCACGCTAGCCTCTGCAATTGCTTATCGGCGCGGCCTGAAGCACATCGTTACCGGCGTCTGCGAGACCGATTACTCCGGATATCCCGACTGCAGGGACGATACGATAAAAGCGCTGCAGGTGGTCCTGAATCTCGGGATGGAGAGCCGGTTTGTGCTCGAGGCCCCGCTGATGTGGATCGACAAAGCTGCCACTTGGACTCTCGCTAGAGATCTGGGCGGCGAGCGCCTGACGGACCTCGTCGTCGAGCATACCCACACCTGTTATCAAGGCGCCAGGGAACGCCGTCATAATTGGGGATATGGCTGCGGCGAGTGCCCCGCTTGCGATTTGCGCGCAAGAGGACACCAAGCCTGGGAGGCGGCAGCCGCCTAACGGGGCGCGCCGCCCCAGATCAGAAAAGTCCAACTGCTTCATCCGAGTCACCAGCGGTTCGTTAGCCGCGGCTGGAAACGTTTGAGCGAAAACTGTGCTCCACGCATTCACTTCAGAGGTCAGCGCCAATGCGCCCATTACTTCGCTGAGCGGTCGTAATAGGTAAGCGTTCACCGACGGCTGCGGTCGCGGCGGCTTGACGCGCTCAGGTGGTTTCGGGCCGCAGGTTCCTAGGCGCGAGCTCGCCGGTGCGGTTGATCGGGTGATCTGCGAGGGCGGCGCCAACGCCCCGATGGCTAAGATCACTCGATAGCCTCGCGCACGGCGGCCAATATGCTGGCCGTACCTTTGCCGGCCGCATAGATCAGATCGCACTTCGTCAGCGCCGTCTTCACGCAATAGTACGCTTGGTGGCTGCTGCTCTTCCATGCGAACACGAAGACGTCCGATGCCTGCGCGAGACTGGTCAGAGCCGAAGTGCAGACTAGGTCTGAATTCAGCTGGACGTCGCAACCGGGATAAAGTGTCTTGAGCAGTTGCTTGGCGCGGAGCCCAGCGGCCTCCGCCAGGGTGTAAATGCCGATCGTCTTCCCACTCAAGTCAGGGCCGGTCAAATCAGCGCCCACCGCTTCGCTGGCGCGGCGCAGCGAGGTGATCGCCTCGGTGTCCACGCCGAAGTCTTTGGCCAAGTATTCGATGACGAGGAGGTCGGGCGCCAGCAGTCGGTGGCCGAAGCCCTGGGCCTGCACCAGCACGCTGAGGAAGAAGCGCAGCCGAGCCTCCCGCGAGGCCGTCGAGGGACTGGGCGCGACCGCGAGCGCCTCGCACACATCCAGGCTCCAGGCGAGGTGCGCATAGGACGCAATCCGCCCTTGAACCTCCGATAGATCGCCGACGAGCGAGACATAGTCCGCCTCCGACAGCCCGAGGCCGAGGAGACGGGTCAGCAACTGTTCCAGTAGAGCGAGGTCGGCCGCGGACAAGGCGTCGTCTAGCGCAAGCAGCAGGAACAGCATGTTGGCGATCGGTCGCGTTGACCGTTCAGGCGCGGCATCCTCGGGAAAGAAAGCAGCGAAGATCTGCGCGAACGATCGCCGGAGGACCTCAGCGGGTTCGCCCTGCAGATTGCCGAGCAGGTCCGCCAACTCTTGGGACCGCGACTCGCTCGTCAGATAGGGCGAGGCGTCCCATGTCGTCGCGCCATCTCGAACCGCCAGCTCCGCTGCCGCAAGATCGCCGCCCGACTGCAGACGCCGCGCCCAGTACATCCAACGGTCGGGGTCGACCGCCGCGATTACGGCGCTCTGATCCGCGGCGTCCAGACTTTCGATCTTCTCGCGAACCGCCGGCGGGAGGCTCGCGAGGAAGGCGTCGCCGGCGCCGTCGATCCAGGTTCTGAAACGCTGCCGCGCGTCGGGCGTCCCGATGGCGAGGACGCACGACAGCAATCGGCTCGCTGTTTTGCGGTCCGGTCTGAGCACGATATAGAACTCAAATGCCCGGTCGAACTGCCTGTCGTCGAAGGCGAGATCGGCGTCGCCTTCGGTCGGCGGCTCCACCGTCTTGATCGCGGATAGCGCCTGCACGAAGGCACTGGCGCGATCGGAGGCCGATAGTAGGGCAGCGAGGTCGAACAAGATATGCGCGTTGGGTCGCGGCTGCAGGCGCTCGAACAGCAGGAACGCCTTGACGACGCGCGGCGTGCGCAGGCCGCGCCGGGACGCAAACAGCCGTGGGTACCGGCCGGATACCGCCTCACTGAAGACGCGGAGCGCCGCCACCGGGTCGACGCTGGCCTCAAGTTCATCGATGAAGGTGCGGTAGAGCGCCTCGATTAGGTCGGATAGCACCTGTGGCGGTAAGGCCAAATCCGAGAGTGTCGAGATTAGCCAATTGTCTCGGGCGATCTGCGGCCAAAGGCCCAAACCGGCTTTCAGCCGCACGTCGAGGTAGCGAAGGTTCTCCTCGTTCAAGCGCCCGGTACCGCGCAACTCGGCGATCATAGCCTCGGCGTGGGCTTCATCTTGGGCGAGGAGTGCGCGCTCGAATTCCGCCCGGATGCTGCCGACTGGGCGGGCGTATCGACGGGTGAGCGACGGCCGCCGTGCGAGCAGCGCGCCATACTCGGCCACCTTGGTGACAATCGCTTGGTTACCCACTGCATCCGCCCCCGCGAACCGCCACACGCGCGTGCCGAAGCGGCTCGTCATGGCCCGCGCCATCGGATCGCCGGCGGCCAAGGGCAACTGGCGCACCATCTTCAAAAGGTTGGGGCCAAGCCAGGCTTGCAGCTCATCGCCAAGCTCTTGGCTGCCATCGGTGCCCCTCGACGACGCGTACCACCCGACGATTACGCCCTCCCGCACGAACGGGAGAACGATCGCGGTAGCGCCGCGGCCAGAGACCAGGGTCTCGACCCAGGGCCGCACTTGGTCCGCGAGACGGGCAGGCACGACGCCGCTAATCAAATCACCCCAGTGCAGGGCGTTGGGGTCTGAGAAGAATGCGCGCAGCCACACCGCTTCGGTCTCGGGAAGGCCGTGGATCACTCGGTCGACCCCAGATAGGACTCGAAGTTTAGCCGCGCCTCGGCCAGCGTCTTCGGAACAGTGTCGTAAACCACCACCTCATCGTTCAGTTCGAGTCCGCGGTAGGTCAGGTTCATCGAGCCGGTGAGCAGGCCGCGCTTCACCAGGACGCCTTTGGTGTGCAGGTGCTGCCGGCGCACGACGGTAAGCTTCTCAGCGACGGCGCTTTCCTGCGCGGCTGTGGTTAAGCGCTCGATGAAGGGATCGTTGTGGGCGTCGTGGTTGGTCGCCAGCCCAAGGGAGGTGCCTCGCGCCATGAGGTCGGTCATCAGCTCCGCCAACCGGATCTCCCCTTGTCGCCAATCGGGATTGATTGAGCTGAAACCGCCTGCGCGGTTATCGAGCAGGACCACATTGCTGACCCACGGACTCACCAGCCAGGCGCGATCCCCTCCCGGCGCGAGGTATTCCCCAAGAAACATGAGCTGCAGAAGTTCGCGGATTAGATTCTGACTGGTCACCGCGCTCTTGAAGATCCGGCGCGTCTCGAAGGTCATTGCAGCGCCTCCGCGACATCGACGTCCGCCTGCAAGTCGTCCTTGACCCGGCGAATGCACTGCACTCGCGCGAACACCGAGAGATAGTCGCTCTGGACGGGATTGGTGGCGAGGAAGCCGAACGCCTGCGCGAGCAGTGCTGCTTCCGTGGCCGGGCAGCTCAGCGTGACGGCGCCGCGTTCGGCCAGCTGCTGCAGACAGCGATCGCGCCAGTCGGTCTCCCGCACGTCCAGCGTGGCGTCAGTTTGTGATAGGTGGCGGCCCAGCAGCAGCGGCTCGGCAGGCGGCAGATCGGAAAAGGGTGAGTAGAGATTCAGCCCGGACTGCCGGATCAGAGGCCCCCGCGGCCAAAGCAGTCCGTAAATGGCGCTGAAGCGCCACTGGTCCGGGTTGACGCTCGGAGCAGCGATGCCGGCGAGGCCGAGGGCGATGTCGATGTCTCCGCTTCGGGCCAGTCGGTAGGCGAGCACGCGCGAGTCCACTTCAACGCCGAGGCGTGACTCCTCGGCGTTCCAGGTTCGGATCGCGTGGAGCAGAAACGCGTCGCTGTCCGGCCCAGACCCTGGCCGCAGCACACGGTTTCCCAAGGCGACGAGAAAGGTGTGGAAGGTGACAAAACCTTGCTCCGCGAGGGTCTGCCGCAATGTCGTCAGGGTTTGATGCCCCGCTTCGGCCCCCCTCGCGGCCCGGAACGCTCGCGTCGCGACCACGATCTCACCGTCGCCCGGTCCCTCGACGATCGTATCCAGGAACCGCGTGATCTGGAAGTCACTCTGAGCGAGGTCGTTGTCACGCAACGCGGCCGCCATCAACGTAAAGAAGCGCCGGGGATCCTCCGCGTAGTGGCGCAGCGCCTCTTCGATGTGGCCGTTGCCGCCCGGTGCCAGTTCGCTGATCCAGATTTCGTGCCGCGCCGCGCCGGCGCAAACGTCGCCCGGCTCCGACGGTCCGGCATCGATATCGACGACCAAGCCGCTACCATCGATCTCCGGGCAAAGACTAAGCACGGCGCTGAGCGCGGCGGCAGCGACTGTGGAGGCGAACCGTTCGCGTAGCCACAGTTCCCAGCTGGCGTCGACCGGCGTCCAGAGCGTGGCGGCCAGGTCCGCCAGACCCTGGCGAACTTGAGGATCCGCCAGAAAGGCCGCCAAGTCTTGCCGGAGGCGATCCTGCTGGTTGCCCTGACCGTTGGCGTCGTCGACTACCGGGGAATCGAACAGGATAAGAAGGGTGCGGCCCAGATCCAGATCAGCGACGCCCTGCGCGAGGTTGGCCGCCGCGTCCTCAAGGGAGATCGACTTCGTCATGGCCTCGTTGACCAAGGTGGCCAGCAGCAGTTGGCCAAGCCATTCGCGCGCGAAGGGATTGTCCACCGCCCGGAGATACGGCCCGCGCTGCGCCTCGTGATGGAATCGCGCCGTCCGCATGGCTCGGGTAAGCGCTGACGACGCGTCAACGAGACCAGTCCAAAGCGCGTCCGGGAATCGCAACTTGAGGCACAGCGCGTCGACGGTCAGTTCGAACCCCAGCGCGGCCGGCGCGCCATCGGCCTCGAAGTAGAAGTCCTTGCTCGTCGAGGTCCCGTCGAGGTGTCGGATCTCGGCATCGCTGCCGAGAGCCATGCGCCGCACATTGACCGGAGCCAGCCCCTGGTGGGTGTGAAAACGCACCTCGGCGATCAGACCCCGCCAGGGCCCGGCTAGGGGCGGGTCGAGGGCCAGCCCACCGGCCCGCGCGACTATCTGCGTGCGCCAACGCAACCGTGCATTTGAAGTGTCGATCACGGTGTTCGGCGGCCCCTGAACCCTGATCTCGCGAGGCCGAAACACCGGAATGGGGACCGCACCACCCGGCGTCCGCATCTGCCAATTACCTAGCGGGTCGACGACAAGGTCCGCATGCAGCGCCACCGCCTGGCGTGGGTTGGGATCGAGCGGCGGACAAAACCAATGGCGCTCGGCGATATGTCTGAGGCCGTAGCGGCGGGAGACGCGGCCGGGAGCGAACTCGCGCATCGCCTGGGCGATGGGCATCACCATCACGTCGCCGCGGTTGCCGAAGCCTTGCGGCAAGACGATGTGGACCTCGGGCAGGTTCAGGTCGCTGAACAGGTTTGTGGGCGCAAACTCGGGGAGCGGAGAATTGCTCACCTGGTAGTCGCTCGCCGGTCCGGAGAGTGTGCTCCAGTTGCTCTCCAAACGCCGGAGGGCTGTGGGCAGGACCTGCGTCAGAAGCGGACGCGGGTGTTGCCAAAGTAGGAGTTCGACCTCGGCATCGTCGATGCGGAGCGCCTCACGCAAGTACGCTGCATAGCGCTCTTGCTCCACGGGGCTCGAGAGGATTTGGCGGACGCGTGCCGCCACAGCGAGTTGGCGTTGCCGTTGGACCGGATTCTGACGGTACGGTGGGCCCGCGAGATTGGTCCAGACGCTCCCCTCCGGCGTGCCCGCCCTTAACGTTTGCGAGAGAAAGTCCAAGGTCGCGTAGACCGCCTGCATGCGCAGTATATGACGGTTGCCGGTCGGCAGCGTGCGGGCCGGCAACTCGGGATCGAACAACAGGTCGTAGCCCTGGTAGGCTAGCCGGTCGCGGCCGTAGTCGGACAGCACCGCGACGGTCCAGGGGCGCATGAGCCGCGACCGGCCGGCGCGGCCTTTCCGCTGCAAGAACTGTGCGACGTCGCGGGGCGCCTTGTGCTGGACGACAGCCCCCACCTTAGGATCGTTAAACCCGACTTCGAGTGAGGCGGTAGCGACGATGATATCGCGGCCACTGTCCACGCCGGGATCCATCGACATGACCCGACCGACCGATTTGCGATCCGGTGCCTGCAGGCTGTGGCCGACCTCGGTCGCCGCTTCCCAGTCCTGGCCGTGCAGCTTTCGGTGCTGACTGGGCATGGCGCGCCGCAGCGTCGCCAGCCCGCCCTGGGGATAGTTCACTGGGTCGATCGCACCGCTGCTGCGCCGCCCCTCGGCGTCGAGCATGGCGAAGTACATGCGGTTGGTCACATCGATGTCATCAGTGAACAGGAATATCCGCTCGCCGAAAATGCCCCGACTCTTGTGCGAGTCCGGCGCATCCAACATCCGAGAAAGCAACATGGCGGTCTGAATGGTGGTCGACAGGAGGGCGGTGCGCGACACGGGATCACCGCGCAAGGCCAGAAGATATTCGGCGCCCTCCTCGATCATATCCGCGGCGCGGGGGCTGACTTCCACGCAAGCCTGCTCGCTTAGTCCAGTCAGGCTCGCGAAGAACCGAGCGCCGTCCGCAAGGGTCGCCGACAGACCGACGAAGCAGACTGACCGACGCAGGACGCGACGCCAACGACGCAGCAGGAAGGCGACCTGGGCGCCGGTGCTGCCGGCATAGGTGTGAACCTCGTCCAGCAGCATTATCTCGACCGGGCGCGGCGCGCGGTCGCCAACGCCGAACAGATGCCGGAACCGATCGTCGCCGAGTCGCTGGTTCAGCATTTCGGTCGTGGTGAAGAGGATGTCGGGGCTCTCGGCCATCAACCGGCGACGCGTCAGCACGATCTCGTCGCTTTCGATCGATCGACCGCAATCGACGCAAACCAGACGTTCCCGGCCGTCGGTGCGATCCGCGTCGGGCCACGCCAAGTCGCCATCGCAGGTCGGCGCTGGACACCGCAGATAATCACAAATTCGGCCCGCCGGGTGACCGCGCCAGCCGTTCTCGGGGTGCTCGACGTCCGCCGCGGCGTACGGCGTGGGTCCGAAGAATGTCCCGATTAAGATCTTGCGGTGGCCGGGCGCATCAAGGCGACGGGCTTGCGCGTAGACTTCGGCGAACTGATCCTTGAGGAGTTCGTTGCGCGGGTAGAGCGCCAGCACCTTGACCCAGCGCGAGGCGCCCGTGTCGCGCTGGATATGCGACATGATCCGGGCGAGCGCGGGCAAGTAGAAGGCGAGTGTCTTGCCGCTGCCAGTCCCCGCGCTGACTAGCGTGGCGGTCGAACCGGTCCCCTCCAGCGCCGCGAGGATCCGACGGGCGGCCTCAACTTGGAAGTCGGCGAGCGTGAACTCGGGGCCATAGCTTTCCAACAGGGTGGCCGCCGCGCGGGCGGCGACCGTATCGGCGATCGCCTCGCCGAGCACCACGCTGGCCCGGCGCGCCTCAATGTAGCGCCGTGGATAGCGCCGGCGACGCCAGATGAAGCGGAAATCGGCGACAAGGGTCGGCGCTGTCGCCCATCCCAGCGCGCCGGCGTGCTTCGGGAACAACTGGCGAAGCCGGAACAGAAGTCTGACAGTCTCCGCCATCCGGCTGCGGAAGCGCTGCCCCGGCAATTCTCCGACATCGAGCAGCAGTACCCGCGCTCGCATAGCCGCGAGCACGTCCGCGGAACTGACGAAGCTCACGCCGGCTGAGGCGTCCGGGTCATCGAGCAGACGATCCGCCGCAGCGTTCACTTCCGCAGCCGACAAGAAGCCGTCGACCAAGCCCCAGGTCAGCAGCCTGGCTTCGTGCCGCTCCAACTCTTCGAGGAGCGTAAGAAGAAGACGTTCGTCGGCCGACATCAGGCTGCCACGGCGCGTATGCGATAGTTTTGCAGCGCGTTGTTCGCCAGCAGCCAGTCCTTGACCGGCTCGGTCAGCAGTAGCAGCGGTGCCCCACCTTCCTGCACGGCGTCCAGGAAGGCCTTCACGTCTGGCGGGACATCGAAGTCGAATCGGGTTGCAGCCGCGCGGAGTCCGCGGGCGAGAGTCTTAGCATCCGCCAATGCTGCGGCGTCACGCGGTCGGACGCTGAAGGCGCCGAAGCGCTTGTAGAGGTCTTCGTAGGTCTTAAAGGCGTCAGCATTCTCCCGCGTCATGGCGAGACGGTTACGGACATCGGCCGGCTTGTCGCCGCTGAATTGGTCCTCCTTGTAGGCGAGCCAAGCCGTATCCAGGACCTTGCCGACCTCCCGTGCCGCCTCATCTACGTCAGCCAGCAGTTGGGTCCATGATCGACCCTTTTTGAGCGTCGCGGCAGATCGGTCAGCGCGGAAGCGCTCGAGCAAAACCGCTGTCCGCCCCCGCCTGGGTTCAAGGCTGACCGGCAGGCTAGCCGTTAGGCCCGCGCCTTGCAGGATAGCTCGCTGCTCAAGTTGTTGCTTCAGGGCAGCGATCGGCGCTGCCAACTCGGCGCGCAGGTCGTTGATTCGTCCAGCTTCCCGAACCTTGTCACCGAGATCCTGGACCTGCTTCAGGCGGCGGCGCAGATCCCGCACGCGATCCGGAAGGGAGCTTGTCATGCCGCAGCCTCGGAAGTTGGAGGTTCATCGCCCACCATGACAGTCAGAAGATCGATGAGTTCGTCGGCCACAACCTCCGGGTTGGCCTGGCCGTGCGACCTCTCCAATTGGGCAACCCGCGGCTCTGCCAAATCGAACAACTCCTTGGTAGTGGCGAGGAACGCCGCCGTTCGTTGAATGAGGTTGAGGTCAAGGGCGCCGAGAGCGTTCAACAGCCGGGGTGTCTGTTCACGATCGTTTTCGCCCGTGATCGTCGCGAGCTTCTCGATCAGATCGACGATGGCGCTCGACTGAAACTCGGTCACGCGCTGCTCAAACTCAGCCAGCTTCAGACTATGCGGCCAGACGCCTGTCGCCTGCAGCAGGAGGGCGACGTCACGCAGGTCGGCGACAAACATGGCTTTGTCGAAAGTGTCGTCGATGAACTCAGCGATCTCGTTCTGGAAGCCGAGCAGACGGGCAATCAGCGGCGACAGTCGGTTCCAGAGACGCGATGTGCCGACCGACGCGATGAATGGAGGAAGTTCTTCCGGAAGCCCATTCGCCGCCCCATCGCTGGACGACAAGGCCTCCGTCAGCCGCGCCGTGTCCACCGCAAACGCTTGCGCGCCAGTTCCTTGGAAGCTGGCGACGCGGTCAAACAGCTCTTTTTGAAGCTTTTCGCGCATCTGAGGCGGGAAGGTATCGCGCCGCAACTGATCCCAGGCTTCGTTGGAGGTCGGCTCCGGCGTCGGCAACGGCACAAAAAGTGCCGGCAGCATCCCAGCGGCGCCAGAGACCCGGATCGGCGGCGCCAGCCCTGCGATCCGCGCCTGCGTCAGCAAGGCAGAGCCAACTGCCGCCGCTTGACCCCGAGCCTCCTCCAGCAGGAGCGGTGTCAGTTGCCGCTTCAGATCGTCAACGATAGCGGCCGTCGCGACGTAGTCTCGATCAGCCTCAGGATACGACCAACGGCGGCGGTGAAGGTCGAATCGGACGGCGCCCAGGAACCCGGCGCGAATGGCGCCCGAAGGGTCTTGTTGTTGATCGCAAACCGTTAACACACGTCCGACCGTCGGGTTGTTTCGCGCGCCGGCAATAGACAACCAAGTTGGTCGAATCGCCCGCTTGCGCAACCGCAGCGCGGGCCAATCCATGGCGTCGGTTAGCATGTCAGCCAGCAGGGTCCGAAGTTGCCGCGCCTCCGTCTGCGGCAGCATTTCGCCGTCCTGAGCCCATGCCTCGAGCTTTCGGTTCCACTCGACGATCAGCGGGTCCTCGGCTGCGGTCTCAGAGGGAGCGGGCGGGACCTGGGGCGTTATGGTCTGCTCGCGCGGACCGCTGGTTTGCTGCTCGGGTGGCTTTGGAACATGCTTGAGGTTCGCCAGCGCCACCGGTGTTGGCAGCCCGAACGTCGTGAACAAGGCCGGCGGCACTTGGGCGAGCGTAGATTGATTGGGCGCGTTGCCGCCCCAGGTGGCCAGCAAGGCCCCTAGCCGTCCCTTCTGCGCGTCTGTCGCACTGCTTTGAGAGGTCCATTCCGCCAGGAAGCCATTGGGGCGCAGGCCTTGGAAATCGGTGGGCGGAAACGCCCCGCGCTCGAATACTGGGCGCATCAACAGCGCGCTGCGGAGAATCTCGTTGACCACGGTCCGGGGTTTGAACACCAGGCGGCCACCTGCCGCTAGGTGGCGGTTCGTCAACTGCTCAAGCGCGGACCGATTGAACGGAAATAGAGGGTCGCCTCGGTTCGAGAATCCGAATGCTTCCAAGGCGGCCGTAGCTTCGTCGGATTGAAGTTCGTCGTGCCACGACGGCAGCCAGTCCCGACCCGAAAGGTCAGCGCTGTCTGCCCGGTCCTCGAACCGTTCCTGAATGGCGGCCGCCCCCCAACGGGCGGCGTTGAGGTAGGCACCGGCCATCTCGACGACGTTGCTCTTGATCTCCTCATCGGTCAGCTGCCTGTCACCGACTACCCAGACCCGTTGTGCCCGAGTGAGGATCGTGTCGCGGGACGTCAGGTAGCCGTCGGTCAAGGCCAGGGCGGTGCGCATGGTCGCTTGCACCTTGCGCCCCTCATACTCGCCCTCCTGGATGCAGACCTTGAGGAGCACCTCCTGGATGCCCGCGAGGGCGGCGAAATCCTCGATCAGCAAGACGAGATCGCGCCCGTCCTCGAATAAGATCTTGCGGACGCCGAGGATGATGTCCTGGAGAGTCATCCCCCCCGTGTTCTGCTCCAGCTGGAAGACATTGCGGATGGCCGAATCGACGACGGTGTTGAGGAGATCGACCGCGCGTTGGCGCCGGCTCGCGTCACCCGCGGCGAGCTGCGTCTGGTAGTACGTCCGGACTGCATGTGCAGCTTCGCCTAATGGCACATCGTCGGGGATGATGAGATCGTCGGGGAAGAATTGTGACTGGGTCTCATCGTCGATGGCCGCGTCCGAGCGTCCCAACAGGGCGCGCGCAATGACCCGCGCCAGCACCTTCTCGGCGAAGTGCTGCTTAAGCGCCGCGTCCGAGAATAGCTGCGGGAGTGATTTTGCGTGACCCATCAGCGGTCGCAGTTGGGCGCCGCGCTCAGGGTGCTCCCGCGCCTCGGCCTGGAACGCCACGGCACGCGCCGCGAGCGCCACTTCAAGCTGAGCCCGAAAGAGCACCACAGCCTCGCCGGCGTCCACTTCGGAGATCGCGCGGGTCAACTCTTCGCGTGACTTGGCGTAGCGAGGATCATCGGCCAGCGGCTCGAGGATCAGTTCGACGACGCGCCGCAAGCTGGCGCTCTTCGGGATCTTGATGATGAGCAGCTTGTCGCTCTTGGGCGAGCGGCGCAGCTGCGCATCGAGCCAACGAATGACGTGGGACTTTCCGATGCCGGATGGGCCGGTAATTGGGGTCAGCACGTAGCCGCCCGGCGTGTTGTCGGTCAGGAAGGCGTCCAGGAGATCCTGTTCGCTCGCCGGCGCGGGGATGTTGGTGCCGACATTGCGCGTGGTCAGCAGACTCGGCTGATGCACAGCCAGCAGCACGGACGCAGAGGCCGTCTCTGCCTCGTTCTTGATGCACGCGTTAACTTGCTCGGCACTCGGCCAGTAGGCTTCCAACATCACCGAACCGCCTTCGTCGGGGTAAGAGCGAAATGGGTTATGTCGCGCCAGATTCGACCGCCGCTCCCAGAAAGCGAAAGCGCGTCCTCGGTGTCGCTCTCGTGTTTGAGTTCAATCGCCTTCTCGCGGTCGAGGCGCTGAACGGCACGCGAGAGCGACGTCGAGAGCATCCCCTCGCGCGGCCCGACCCAAGCGGTGTCCTTAAGTGCAGTCTCCACCTCTTGCCGGTAGGCGCCGCCGTCGAGGACCGGAAGAACCTTAGCGGCGCGCTCGACAAATTCGGACGCTGGCAAGGTCCAATCGGTTGCAAAGATCTCAGGCAGCGCGTCTCGCAAGGCTTCGGTCGGATCGACCTGCCAAGGACTGCCTTCGCGCCCGAAGCCAAGGTAGCCCATCCATGTTCGGAGACCCGCCCAGCGCGTGTTGTTCTGCACGATCGTGCTCGTCTTGCCACGAAATTGTAGGGTTTCCTGTTCCTGGAGGCCGTTCGTCGTGGTGTCGAGTTCGTAGATGTCCTGGGCGAGCATCCAGGCCACGCCGCGACTGAGATCCGCGCTCTTGGCGCGCTCGTTCTCCCAAAAGCGAAGGTTGTTAGCCGAGGCGAGGGCGATAGTGCGCGCCACCTTGGGTAACTGTTCTTCCGCCACGTCGGCCGTCGACCCAAGCGCTGCTCGGTGCGGATCTGCAAGCGACACCATGCCGTCGCGGGTCTCGAAGAGACCTAGCTCCTGCCAGCGGTTCAGTGTGTTTGTCAGCATGCCGGCGTTAACGGACGCGATGTCCGCACCGCAGGCCCGCAGCAAGTCCTCGCGGTTGCGAGGGCCGAACCGGATGATCACCCGAACAAGGACGATGAGTACGTTGAAGAGCCCGTCGCTGGCCTGGTTCAAGACGCTCATGCGCGAACTCCTGACTTGAACTGATCGAAAGACAGGACATTCCCGCCGGTGTCGATGAGCCGGCGCTGAGGATGCCAAGGATCCGGCGTCGTCGCGGCCACGAGGATCACGTGGAGCGGTCGATCCATCCCGAACAGGAACATGGGTATCGGCTGCTGCTCGCCTGCGTCCCACACGCTCGCGCGGGCCAACTGGTAAGACGTCGGACCGCGGACCTCCTCTTCCTCCAGATCCTGCACGAGAAGGACTCCGTCGGGCGCGCGCTTGTGAAGCGCCTCGATATCGACGTTTTGACTTCGGAACAGGCGCGTCACGCTGACCTCTCGAACGCCGAGCAACGCGACGAGGTCTCCGAGAATCGGCAGAACGCCATCCTCTTCAGCGTCCTTTGGCAACGCCAAAATGATGGGCGCACCAAGGTCCAGGTGCGGGAAATGGCTCCGCCAAGTCCCGGCGTCGGGCCGTCCGACCTGCTCGATCCCGAACGCGGCGGGTTCAGCGTAGTGCGTGTGCACCCCGCCCTCACGCCGATGCTGAGGACACCCGCCGCAGGCCTTCGACACGGCCACTGAACGCCCGTCGGCGTGATTGCGATAGAGACGGTCGAGCAGCGCGGACACCTCCACGCGTCCGTCAAGCAAGGCGTCGAGCATTGCCTCGCCGGCTTTGGCGGCCTCGAAGGTCCTTGTGCGCTCCTGGGAGATGATGGCGTCGAACACCTCCTTGTCGCGGTGGGCGCCTTCCTTCACGCGCACCAGCACCTGCCCGAAATAGCGACCCCAATGCTCTTCGTTGCGAAGCTCGAACGCGGCCTCGGCTTCTGACTCGAACTGGGCGATGCGCTCCGGCGCCTCCGACTCAAGGTCGAGCATGCCGGCCCGCGCCATCATGATCAGCGTTCGCATGTTCCAAGCGGCGTTGTAGTCGGTCTGGCGGCGCAGTCTCGGCGGCACCACGCTCAAGTCCAGCCGCATCAAGTGGCCTGTGGGGTCTACGGGCTCGGCGTGCGCGTACATCGCGTCCCACCGTTCATAACCTAGTTCCTCCCCAATCAGCGAAGGGGACGCGATTTGACTTGCTGCACCGCGATCCTCCGCCGAGTAGATCATGACGGCAGCCGAGCACCGCCCGTCGCGGCCGCCGCGACCAACCTCTTGGTAGAAGCGATCCAGCGTCTCCGGAACCGCGGCGTGAATGATAGTGCGGACGTCGCGCTTATCGATCCCGACCCCGAACGCCGATGTCGCGACGATGCCGTCCAGCCGATTGTGTGCCCACGAATCGATAATTGCGACCTTGTCTGAGGAACGCGTCTCACCGTGAAAGCAGTCCAGTCGCGCATATCCCTCCGCCTTCAGTATCCTCAGCCAACGGCGGGCGTCCCGGCGCTCTGTGACATAGAGGATGAACGGGCGCGGCGCGTGACGGAGGGCTTCGAGCACCTTTTGGGTCTTCGTCTGGGCATCGTCTTCGCGATGAAACCAGTATTGCGGCTCCGGCCGCAGATAGATCGACGCCACCATGCGCGTCGTCCGGGCGGGACCGAACAAAGTTTCAATGGTCCGCACCGTGTCGGGCGTGAGCGTCGCGGACATCAGCAGGGTCTTGAAGGGCGGGCCGGCGCAGGCGCCCAAGAGGCCGCGCCTAACGCCTGCCAACATTTGAAAGGCCGGCCGGAAGCCGTCGCCCCACTGGCTGACCAGGTGCGCTTCGTCGATGACAAGATAGGCCAGCAAACCCGACTTGGCGCACTCATACAGGGTCGGCAGCAGCGCACCGGTGATGGCTTCCGGCGAACAGTAGAGGATGCGCTGACGGCCCTCGCGAATGGCCCTCTTGATTGCCACGCGCGCCCCTTCGTCGAGCCCCGAGAACCACGCCAGCGGCGGGACCTCGCGATTGGGAAAGCGCGCCTTAAGGAGATCCGCCGTCTGTCTCGCCTGATCGATCGCCAGCGCCGTCGTGGGAACGACGCAGACGCTCAAGCTTCCCTCCGGCCCACCGATGAGCATCGGGGCCTGGGCGACTAAGCTTTTTCCGGACCCGGTCGGCAGCCCGACGATCAGCGTCTCGCCAGGAGGCAGAAGGATCGCGCTGCGGACCGCTTCGCGCTGCCCGGGCGAAACGTAGTCGGCAAACCGGCTGGCTTCGCCGACGAATGGATCGATGGGCCGCACCCAGTTCAAACGAACGTGATGCTCCGCGAACACGTCTTCAAAGATCGGGTTGTCAGAGTCGGCCACCCACGCCGGCCGCCAGGGTCTGGCCTCGATCAACCAGCGCCCCGTGCTGCCGCTCTGAGCGCGCATCCCAAACTGCTCCCATCCCTCGCGGGTTGGCCACCCCTGAGCGACTGGCACGGCCAACAGGGCGGGTTGCGATGCGTGAAGCGAATGGCGGCGCAGGACATGGCGCACCAATGCCATGAGGTCTGTCTGGCAGACTAGGCGACCGGCCGCACGCGACGCCGCAAGGATCTGGCCCAGGCGGTCGAAGACTCCATCCTCGGCCCGCGACGGGATTGGTCCGTCTGGAAACGCGTCGAATAGGCGCTGCAGCGAACTGAAGTCGAGAACGGTCATGTGGCGCCGCCGTCCACGACGTCGGTCGCGGCGCGATCGCCGCTCATGAAGACGGCCCCGATGGAGTCGACCCGAATCCTCGGCGCGCGAATGCCCGATCGCAATGCCGCGAAGAGAGCCTCCTCCAGTTGCAAGTCCGCGACGGGATCGCCGAAGGACGCCGCCTCGACCCGCGCCCGGGCGCGAAGTTGCCCGAGCCGGCCATGTTCGACCTCGGCTGCGCTGCGATCAGCGCGCGCCAGACGTTCGGCCAGATCCTCGCGGGCATGCAGGATCACCTCCGCCCGTTTGCGCGCCTCGGCACAGAGCGCAGGCCAATTCTCTAACTCAGGTATGTCGAGCCGACTCAGACGGCGCCAACGCTGGGCGTTCAGATTCAGGTCGCGGCCCACGGCGCCACGGCCATCCGGAGCGTAGGGCTGTTCGAGGGCCTTGAGCTTGTCCGGGTCGTCGACCGGCAGCAGTTCGCTGTTGAGCCAGACGGTTTTGAAGAACGGCGGAAGCGACATGTCGGCCCGGCGGCGGGCTGCAGCCGCCGAGGCGCCCCCGCCCACGCCGCGCGCCGCGAGTTCTGCGGCGGCCGCCGCCACGTCCGCTTCCACCACAAAATCGAAGCGGAAGTGGAGATCCGCCAGCAGATCGGCGCGATAGCCGGGAACGTAGCGCCACATGGCGAAGGTTCGGCCGCGATCGTCCGCTTGCGTCACCTCGGTGATGCCTGCCACGAACGGATCGCCGTACCGCATCATGGCGACCCCATCGCGACGCGACTTCCGGGCTAGCGCGACCCGGCGGCTGAAGGCGTAAGGGATGGTTCGCACTGCGCGGCCACCCCGGGCCGCCACCGAAAGGTCGAGCGCCGGGCGGCAGAACTCCAATAGGACCGGGAGCGGTATCAACGTACGCGGGTGGTCGGTGGTGTAAAGGTAACGAAATGGGCCAGCGTTCCCTGACCGGGCGGGGGCCTGGCCCTCCTCCACGCGGCTGAACTGCAGCGTGCGCTCGATCCAGAGCGTGGTGGCGGCGGCGATTTCGGCCCAATCCGCGTCGAGATCGGATAGCTGATCGTAAAATGCCGTCGGAGGCGCACCCAGTGAATCGAGCGCGTCCTGTTGATCGAGCGCGCGCATCTCCCCTTCGACGAGGCCGGCAGGGCCAAAGCTCGCCGCCGTCAATTCGATCAGTGCCTCGACGCCATCGGCGAACATTGCCGGAGCCAGCCGCAGAGTGGTGTCCTCGATCAGGTACTGCAGTCCGGCGACCGAGCGCTCGAACAGCCTGAGTCCTGTGTTCAGGTACTCGAACCACGCCCGATCGACGGGGTCGTCCAAACATAGAAGCGCCACTGACAGGACCGGATCGCCCGCGCCGTAGCGATCTGTCCTTCCAAGGCGCTGCTCGATCCGGTTCGGATTGAGCGGCAGGTCGTAGTGAACCACGATCTTCCGCCCACCTTGAAGATTGAGACCCTCCTCTGCCTGGCGATCGCATACCAGGACCGCATTCGCGGACGCCTCGGTAAACTGGAGCCAGCCGTCGTCGTCAGCGCGATGGCGATAGACTGGAACCCTGAGGGACCTGCCGAGTGCGACCGAAATGGCGTCAGCAGTTGCCGTCTCCGAACAGAACAGGACGATATGCGCGCCATCGGTCATCATCGCGGGCAGCGCACGACTCAGCGCATCCAGTCGCTCCTTAAAGTGGACGTCCAGATGCACCGTTCGCTCAAAGGCGTTTGACGCCCGCCCCGACGAAACCAGAGCATACTCGGAGGCGCGCTCGAGCATGCTCCAGAATGTTTGCACCGGCGGGGTCCAGGCTTGGCCATCGGTAACCCCGCTCAGCGCCGAGGCCTCCACGAAGCGCCAGTCTTCCAGCGCCGCGATAAGGTTCGTGCGACCGGGACTACGATAATTGATTACTCGCACCCCAGCCCGGTCCGGCGTGAGCCCGCTGACGCTGCGCCGACGGTAGCGCAGAATGCGCCGGTGGAGGCGATAAACCTCGCTCAGGTGGGCATGAACCTTGGCCACCGCGTCGATCAGCACGGGATCGTCCTCGGTCGGTATTGCATCCAACACCGACCGTAGCGCCTGGGCATGCTCCTGGAGCAGAGCATCGTCCGGGAAGAGCTTGCCGAGCTGATCGAGCACATAGTCGAGGTGCAGCGCATTCTCCGGGGTGAGGGTCGCGACGATCTCGGCAATGGCCTGCCGGTCCCGCACCTTGCGCCGAAACGCTTCCTCATCGTCAAGCGGATAGGCCCTCGGATCGAGGAGATGAAGCATCTCCAGAAACCCACGCTCGTTGTGAAGGGCAGGCGTGGCTGAGAGCAGCAACACACGCTCGATGGCCGGGGCCACTGCGGCAATCTCGCGATAGATTTTCTTGCCGTCAGTGGTGTGGCTCAGGTGGTGCGCCTCATCGATGACCAACATGGTCGCGATCCGCAGCCATCGAGTGGTCGTGGCATGATCACCAAGCGCGACGATTTGGATCGATTTGTCGAGGTAGGGCCCGAGGAAAAACCGATTAGAAAGCTCCCCTCGCCACTGACGGACGAGGGGAGCCGGCGCGAGGATCAGGACGACGGCTTCATTCGGCGCGTCCAGAACGCATTGGCGGATGAGAACTCCGGCTTCAATCGTCTTACCCAGGCCGACCTCGTCGGCGAGGAGGTAGCGCTGCACCGGATCCTGAAGTACCCGACGCACGACTTCGATTTGGTGCGCTTCAAGTTCGATGGCGGATGCCAGGAGCGCCGACAGGCCCATTGAAGCGGCCCGCTGCGCCACTTGCGAACGGACGAATGCGCTGCGGCCCTCGGAAAAACGAGGACTCTCGTTGATCTTGTGCGCCAGGAAGGGCGTCGGATCGCCGACTTCCTGGCTCCAGCGGACGAACACTTCGCTAACCCTGACGTGCCGGCTCTTGCTATTCGGAAATTGGATGAGTTGGCTGTCACCATGGTCATCCAGAACGCGGCCGATTTCCCAAGTATCGGTCCGCTGATCGAAGTAGTAGACGCGAGTCTGACTAGGCAATGGTGCGGGTTCCACCTCTCCAGCACGCATTTGTCGGACGACCAGCGGGGTAATGGGAGCCTCGAAGAACTCGACCGTACAGGCGTCGCCCTCGCGTCGCACCAGCTTGCCAACACCTAGCGCTATGCCTTCACCGCTGCGAACTTTTACAAACACCGGTCGATCGCTTCCCCGTTATTGATGTAACCGCGGCGTGGTGATACCCGCGCTCTCCGGCGTGGGCCGGATCGGTCGGAGGGCCACAGCGGGCAACTGACGAGCGGATCATCGCTCAGACGCGCTATTTAAGCCAATACGTCTATTCGCAGGGTCGGAGAACACCAGGGTCGCCAACGCCCAATACTGTCCTAGACTCGCCGACCTACGCATTTCGTTCAAATCCCATCGGAACAGCAGGCAACGCTCCGGCCCATATGGACGGGAACGACAGCGGGCGGCCGGCAAAGGTTGGCGATTCTTCGTCGTCACCGCCCTCGGCGTGCTGCTCTGCTTCCGCCTCCTGCCCTAGCCACACCGCTGCGCGCCGGCGTGCTTTTGTACGTGATAGGCGATGCCAAGGTCGCACGGGCACCGCTAGCAGGCACCGCAGAAGGCTACGCCATCGGTCGGTCGCTGTACTGCAACGCCGGCTGCTCCCTTTGGACGGGGCACGAGATCCATACTCGGTTGCGATCAAGAGGCAGGTTCTGCACCCGGGTGCAGGCTGAGGTGTAGGCGCGAAGCAGACCCCGAGATCAGCCGGCGCAACTCGTATGAAGTAAATATCGCCGATGCTGATTAGGTGTCGCCTACAAATGTGGGCTGCGTATATCACTGAATAAAAACGGAAATTTAGTGATTCCACCCTCTAGACGCTTAATGTGGCTAGAGATAAACGTCCCAACACCAAACGATGCTGAGGTATTCATGAAGAAGGTTGAGTGTATGGGGCGAACCTTATGTTTGCCTAACTGGCCTGCTGACCAAGTTTTTGCTGGAATTGATCCGTTGCTGACGGCCGCGGAAGCGGCTGATTACCGGCGGCAGGGTGTTAGCACCTTCTGGCGCGACGTCCGGGAGGGGACTGTCCGCCCGCCTATCTACGTCACGGCGAGAGCGCCGCGCTGGCACCTGTCCTGGCTCGCTAATGGGGTCACCGTCGAAGTGAAAACCTCGTCTGGGGGCAAAAATCTGCACCCGGGTGCAGATTCTCGGCGGGGGATGTCACAATGAGCCGGGTGTCTCTGTCAGCGCTTACCCAGGTGCTCGATCGCCTCGGAAGTGACTCCGGGAGCGAGCGGGCCGCGGCCGGTCTGATTGCCGCCAAGATGGTCCACGAATCTGGTGCATCGTGGGCCGCGCTCCTGTCTGGCATAGGCACGGAGCTGCGCCAAATTCCGTTGGCAACGGGAGGATCCTGGACGACCGACATCAAGGCGAACCGGATGTCCAAGTTTCAGGCGAAGGCATGGCTCGATCAGCTGGATCTTCTCGGAGGCATGACCGAGGCTGAACAGCGATTTGTATGGGTGACGTGGAAGCGCTTAACCAGCGAGCCTGGGTCTAGAGTCACGGTCGGTGAGCAGCAACAACTCCGCGACCTCTACAGCCGCCGCGTCACACCGGAACGGGTGAGAGCATATCGGCGGCGAACCGCAGCAAATTAGCCAACCTGCATCTGAACTTGGGCCGGGCAAGCGGGCCACCTGCGAGGACAAAGGCGTGGGCTTTCACCGCGTCAAGCCTCCACTTGCCTGTGCCCACGCATGACGATCCCAACTCAATGACCGGACAGACATGAATATCTCACTGAGTAAGCTTTCCAAGGTGCTCGACCGTCTTGCAAGCGACCATGTTGGTGAACGGGCTGCCGCCGGAATCATCGCATCCAGGATAATCGCTGATGCCGGGATGAATTGGGCGCAGATCCTGGCTGGTAAGAATGCACCGGCGCAAGTGAACGGACAGCGCGCGCCAGACGGGCCGATCTTCGGCTTCCGACGAGTCTCACGTCAGCAGATGTTCGCGTTGACGGACCTGCTATGGCATTGCCAGGGCCTATCGGAGCGCGAACGAAGTGGTCTGAACTGGATCAGGGCGGACATGACAACCGAACCATATGTCATTGATCCGCATGCAGCGGAGTGGCTCGGTCAGCTATGTCGGCGTGAATTCGCCCCTCAATAGCAAGGACGCATTGGCGCGTTGGCCACTCGTAGTCCACTCCCAATGGAAAATCTGCACCCGGGTTCAGAGCCGACCACCTCTCCGCGAGATACGACCATGTCCTTGCTTGAACCGCATCTCACTGATGCCGCCATGCCAGTGGCCCGCTTCAGCGGCGCTAACGAGAACACCGCGGGCGCGAACCCGGCCATGGCTGCCGGTAGCCGCCCGATGCGCCAGCTTCAGCATGGCCTGGTTGACGGCTCGATAGCTCCGACTTCGATTTCTACGGGAGAGGCCGTTTCCGTCATCAGGGAAGCAAAGCGGTCGGTCGATGCAGCGCAGCAGAAGATCCGGGTGGAGCATGAGCGTCACCGGTTTAAGATCGCGCGACGCAAAGTATCAGCGCTGATGCGATCGCTTCCGGCCCGCCTGGTGGCGGCAAGTGAGGCGGTGTCGAAGACTCGCCGATCCCAAGGCAATGCTTGGACATTTGCTGACATCTGGGCGTGCACGGAACGCCTTCGCGATCTCACATCGCCCTCGCATGCTCGTGTGACGATGCGCGACAAAAAGCGTGGTGGGCGTCGTCCGATATGCGCATTCTCCATTCAGAACAAAGCACGGCAGCACCTCATGCGGGTTTGCCTCACACCTTTCGCAAGCTTCCACCCATCGCAGTTCGGTCTGCGGCGTGGGCGGTCGGTAGCTTGCGAGAACCTCCTCCAGCAGCTGAATGCGGCCCGTCCGGAAACGTGCGTGGCTCAAATCGACGTGAAGAATTTCTTCGGGTCGATCTCGCACGAATGGCTGGAGGAGAACCTACCGCTCCCGCGGGGGATCATACGTGCCGTTCTTCATACAGGTGGAATGTCATTATCTCCTTCAGGACGTGGTCGAGCTCGTACTTCGGACGAGGACATTCAAGAAGTCGCCCGGCGGGGGATACCCCAAGGCTCGGCGGCCTCTCCTCTGGTTGCCGAGATCGTGATGTCGCATCTCCTGGGAGGGCTCACCGACCACCTGCCCGGCGGGGTGATGATCAACTACTCGGACAACACGGCCTTCGTTTTCGAGGGTCGGCCAGAGGAGTGGCATGCCATTGTGGAGCTGTTTCGGCGTGCTCTTTCGGAGCACCCGGCCGGGCCCTTTTTCATCACCGCCTCAGCCGCGCAGCCAATGGCAACGGGCTTCCGCTTTCTCGGCTATGAGTGGAGGAAGCGGGGCGATATCGCGGAGGCGCGTGTCGACCCCATCCACCTTGCCGATCGCGTGCTGAACTTTCGACGCGACATCTTGGACGCGCCGTGCATAGCGCCGCGCGTGCCACTCGCAATCCATCGGTATCGCATACGAGGCTATGAAGGAGCATTTTCGCTTTGCCCTGATACGCGGCGCGAAATGGCCACGCTGATGGCAGAGCTCGACGAGGGGTGAACCACCGAATTGGCTGCTAGCTTTTACCGCCGCGAAATTCCTCCAGTTCGAGGAGAAACCGACTCAGATTGCATCCCTTTCGGGCATAGAGGCTGCCAGAATTGAGAGACAATCTGGATCTGAGAGTCGCTACGCGTGCGCTCTGCCCAATTCGATCGCGCGGAGAGGGAGTGTCTAACACCGTCCACTGCAATCTCATCTGCGCATGGGGGTAGAGATGGGGGTACTATCAGATGATCGGGAAGAAAATCTCTTATCTTCAATTAGTTAATGGAATAAAATGGTGTCCCCGGCGGGATTCGAACCCACGGCCCCCAGATTAGGAATCTGGTGCTCTATCCGGCTGAGCTACGGAGACGACCGCTTTCGCCCATAGCACACCCACCCGCCCGAGGCGAAGTCTGGCCTTGTTCGCCTTTTGCCCCCAAATACGCCCCATGGCCTCCATTCGCCCGCGCCTGCTGATGCCCGAGGTGCCCGCGTTGGTCGCATCGCACGGCCGCGCCACTCTCCTCACGCCCGATGGCGAGGTCCTGACCCTCACCGGTTCGCACATCGCCGAGGCGCTCGGCGAATACCCGCCGCCGCTCCTCGTCCACGCCCCCGCCACGGCCCGTCGCCTCGACCTGCCCCGCTTCCTCGACGCGTTCGACCTGCTCGAGCTCTTCGCCTTCGCGCTTCCCGCCCACCACGCCGCGCCCACGCCGCGCGGCCTGGCGCTGGCCCTCGACCTTCCCGCGCCCGAGGATGACGAGGCCGCCGCGGCCCTCCTGCCCGAGATCGCCTCGCGCCTGCTCCGCGCCCTGGCCGACGAGGCGAACAGCCCCTCGGGCCGCGAGGCCGCGGGCATGGCCGCGCAGCTCGCCATCGCGGCCGACTGGCCCTGGGTGCCCAGCGTCCTCGCCGCGCTGGGCATGCCCGACGCCCGCCCCTCGCGCGATGCCTTCAAGCCCTGGCGCCGCCTGCCCGACTGGGAGGAGATCGCACCGCAGCCCCCGCCCTCGAGCTTTGACGTCACGGGCGCCGATGCCCGCAAGCGCTTGGCCGAGATGCTGGGCGCCGGCGCTGAGCAACGCCCCCAGCAGGCCGATTTCGCCTCCGCCGCCGCCCATGCCTTCGCGCCGCGCGACGTGGAGGGCTCGCCGCATATGGTTCTCGCCGAGGCCGGCACGGGCACGGGCAAGACGCTGGGCTATATCGCCCCCGCCTCGCTCTGGGCCGAGCGCAACGGCGCGCCCGTCTGGCTCAGCACCTATACCCGCAACCTGCAGCGCCAGATCGACCAGGAGCTGATGCAGCTCTTCCCCGATCCGGAGGAGCGCCGCGCGCATGTGGCCGTGCGCAAGGGCCGGGAGAACTACCTGTGCCTGCTGAACCTGGAGGAGGCGCTCGGCCAATACGGCCTGCGCCAGATGGCGCTGCCGCTCGCGCTGGTCGCGCGCTGGGCCAGCGCGACGCGCGATGGCGACATCACCGGCGGCGATTTTCCGGGATGGATCGGCGAGCTCTTCCCGCCGGGCACGCTCTACGGCCTGGGCGACCGTCGTGGCGAGTGCATCCGCTCGGCCTGCACTCATTATAAGAAATGCTTCGTGGAGCACTCCATCCGCCGCGCGCGGACGGCGCGGCTCGTCGTCGCCAACCACGCGCTGGTGATGGTGCAGGCGGCGCTGGGCGGCGGCGAGGACGGCAAGCCCACGCGCTACGTCTTCGACGAGGGCCATCACCTCTTCGACGCCGCCGACGCCGCCTTTTCCGCCGAGCTGAACGGCGTGGAGACGGCCGAGCTGCGGCGCTGGCTGCTCGGCGCGGAGGGCGGGCGTTCGCGCGCCAAGGGCCTGCGCGCGCGCATCGAGGAACTGGCCGGCGACATTCCCGAATTGCTCCCCCCGCTCGACCTCGCGCTGCGCGAGGCGCGATGCCTGCCCGGCGGCGGTTGGTACGCCCGCCTCACGGAAGGAACGCCGCCGCCCGAGGAGGCGCTGACCGAGGCCTTCCTGCAGGCCGCGCGCCGCCAGGTCCTCGCCCGCACGCCGGAGGATGACGGCATCTACACGCTGGAGGTCGATCTCCAGCCCGTCGTCGAGGAGGTCGCCGAGACGGGCGCGGCGCTGGGCCGCGCCTTGCAGGCGCTGGAGGCGCCGCTGAAATATCTCTGCGAGCTCCTCGCCAAGCGCCTCGAAGTGCCCGAGGAGGAGGAGATGGAGGCCGGCGAGCGCATCCGCCTCGAGACCGCCATGCGCGGCATCGAGCGGCGCGCGCTGATGCCGCTGGCCGCCTGGCGCGGCATGCTGAAGCAGCTGGAGCTGCCCCCCCGCGAGGCCGGCACGCGCCCGCTCATGGTCGACTGGCTCCAGCTCGACCGGCGCGAGGGGCGCGACGCGGATGCCGGGCTGCATCGCCACTGGCTCGACCCCACGATCCCCTTCGCGCGCACGGTAGCGAGCTCCGCACATGGCCTGCTCGTCACCTCCGCGACGTTGACCGACGCCGCCAAGCGCGGCGACCCCGAGGCCGCCTGGCATGAGGCCGAGGCGCGCACCGGCGCCCTGCATCTGCCCAACCCGGCCATCCGCGCGGCCCTGCCCTCGCCCTTCGACTACGCGACCAATACGCGCACCTTCGTCGTGACCGATGTGGATGCGCGACAGCCGGGCCCGATCGCCAGCGCGATGCAACAGCTCTTCCTCGCCTCGGGCGGCGGCGGGCTTGGGCTCTTCACCGCCATCCGCCGGCTGCGCGAGGTGCAATCGCGCATCGGCCCGGCGCTGGAGGCGCGCGGGATCCCGCTCTACGCGCAGCATGTGGACGCGATGGACAACGCCACCCTCGTCGACATCTTCCGCGCGGAGGAGAATTCCTGCCTGCTGGGGACGGATGCGATGCGCGATGGCGTGGACGTCCCCGGCCGCGCGCTGCGCCTGCTGGTCTTCGACCGCGTGCCATGGCCGCGCCGCACCATCCTGCAGCGCGAGCGCCGGCTCTTTCTCGCGGGCGGCCGGCCGCAGGATTATGACGACACCCATGCCCGCCACAAGCTGCGCCAGGCCTTCGGCCGCCTGGTGCGCCGCGCGGACGACAAGGGCGTCTTCGTCCTGCTCGACCGCGCCTGCCCCTCGCGCCTTCTCGCCGGATTGCCGGAGGGCGTGACGCCGCAGCGCGTGACGCTGGCCGAGGCCGTCGCCCGAACGCGGGAATTGCTGGGGACCGGGGCCAGCTCCCCGGCCGACGATCGTCCGGGTTAGAGCATCACCCGATCAGACGGGATCGTCTGGTCGGGTAAAGATGCTCGAAAAAACAAAGAACTAGAGACTTCGAAGTGAGCCCTTGCGAACGAAGAAGGCTCTAGGCCATGGATCCGTCCGGGGGGGACGCCTTCAATCCGCAATCCACGAGCTGCGTCCAGACCTGCTCCGCCGTATCGGCAAAGCGGAAGAGTTCGCATTCCTGCGCGCTGACCATGCCGTTCTCGATCATCGCGTCGAAGTTGATGACCGAGCGCCAATAGGCCTCGTCGAACAGCACGATGGCGACCGGCGGCGCCTTGTCGGTGACGCGCAGGTTGAGGATCTCGAAGAGCTCGTCGAGCGTCCCGAATCCGCCCGGGAAGACCACCAGGGCATTCGCCCGCATCGCCAAATGCATCTTCCGCATGGCGAAATAGTGGAAGCGGAAGGTCAGCTCGGGTGTCGAATAGGCGTTCGGGCTTTGCTCATGCGGCAGGGTGATGTTGAAGCCGATGTTCGGCGCGCCGGCCTCCGCCGCCCCACGATTGGCCGCCTCCATGAGGCCGGGCCCGCCGCCGGTCGCGATCACATTGTGGCGGATGCCGTCCTCGCCGACGATCAGCGCGCCGCCGCGCTCGGAGGCGATGCGGCCGAATTCGCGCGCCTGCGCGTACCAGAAAGGCTGCCGGCCCGGCCCGTTTTCCCGAACCCGCGCCGAGCCGAAGACGACGATGGTCGAACCGACATGCCAGTTCCGCAGTTCCTCCTCGGCCTTGCCGTATTCGAGCATGAAGCGAACGCCGCGCATCGAATCGCCGAGGATGAAATCCTGATCGAGGGCGGCGAGGCGGTAGCTCGGTAAGGATATGCGGTCTTGGTCCAAAATCGACTCTCCTGTCCTGTAGGTCGCATCATCCCACGGACACGCCGCATTGCCTGCCCCTGGGAGCTGAACGTCAGCAACCAGGATCAGGCGGCGGGAAATCCTCGCATAAAAATCTCCCGATGATTAACGCCTGGCCGGGGCGGCGGCGGCGGGCGGGCGCGGCGGAACCGCGGGACGCACCACGCGCCGGTCCAGCGCCGCCGTGAGGGCGCCCACCCGATCCGTGATCTCCGAACGGCTCAGCGGCTCGCGGCGGATCAGCTCGCGCTGGTCCGTGCGCAGCCGGAGGCGGCCCTCGCCGTCCAGCCAGGCCGCCTGGAACTGCTCGCGCGCCGCCGCATCCGGCAACTGGTCCGGGGTGAGCGAGAGCAGGACGAAGCCGCTCGCATAATCCAGCACGGTCAGCCGATCGGGCATCCATACGACCAGCGCGGCGACAGGCGCGTCCGGCGTCTCGTTCGGCTCGCCCGAGAAGCGCATCTGGACTCCCTGCGCGATCCGGTCGCGATCGGGGCTGGTGCCGAAGGCCAGCGCGTCCATGGGGTCGGAGATCCAGCGGATGTAGCGCCGCTCCGGGCTCAGCAGCACGAGGCGCCCATCGGCCGCCACGCAGGCCAGCTCCTGGCGAAGGAAGGCGCGATCGCCGTCGAAGGCGCGGGCGTCGCGGGCGCAGCGCAGCGCCTTGCGGGCGGCGATATTCAGGAAGAAGCGGGAATCCGAGGCGGCATTGCCGCCCTCCTCCAGCGCCGCGACCCGCGCGAAGGCGCTGGCGCGCGAATTGGCGCCCGCCGGCGGCTCCCATCGCCCGAGCGGATTGGAGCCGTAGAACTGGCGCCGGACGGGGGCGGCCGGCTGGTTCGGGCGGAAGCGCCAGACCTGCCGGTTGGCCGTGCCGTAGAGGACGTCGCCCGTGCGCGGCGAGAAGGCGATGGACACGCCGTCACGCGGCAGGGCCGGGCCTGCGAGGTAGCGCATCTCGTGCAGGTCCATGACGGCGAGGTTGCTGTCCAGGCTCGCCCCGATGATGGCGAAGAGCCCGCCGCTCAGGTCGATGTCGGTCGGGCAGTTCTCGCCGCAGAAGGATTGCAGGCAGCGCGGCCGCCCGGTGCCGATCGCGCAGACGCCCAGCGAGCTGGCCCCGGCGCGGCGGGGGTGGAAGACGAAGCGCGTGTCGCCGATGGCGAGGCTGGTGCCCCCGGTGAACTCCTCCATCGCGGCGGCGCCGCCGGGCACCTGGGCCTCGGCGTCCTGGGGCGAGAAGGGGGCGCCCGGCAGATCGTCGGGCGGCAGCGGCACCACGAGCTCCGGCCGGAAGGGCGTCCACAATCCGGCCTCGCCCTGCCGCGCCTGGGTGACGAGGGTGATTTCCGAGATCGGCGCCCGCAGCTCCTGCCGCAGATTGGGACACAGCACCTCGCTCCCCGCGACCGGCGCGCGGTCCTGCGGACTGGTGCCCCGGCTGGGCAGGCGGCCGCGCGCCAGGCCGAGGCCGACGCGCTGCCCGTCCAGGATCAGCTCGCCGCAGCTCTCCGTCAGCCGCCAGGCCTCGGTGAAGGTGCGGGTGTCGTTGGCCCCGGTCACCGGCTCGATGACGGTCAGGGCGCGATAGGGCTGGGCCGTCTCGCCCGATCCGGTGACGACCCAGTAGGAGCCGGCCGGGCTCGACACGAAGCCCACGGCGTAGTCGCGCAGCGGCCGCATGCTGCGGGCATTGCCCGAGGGCGCGCGCAGCACCTCGCCCGAGAAGGCGAGCCGCCCAGTGTCGAAGGTATGCCGCAGATGGCCGCGCCGGTCGGTGAGCAGGATGCGGTCGTCATCGGTGAAGAGGATCGCGCCCGAGCGGTCCGGCGCGAAGACGTAGTCGCGGATGAAGGCGTTCTCGATCCGCGCCGGCTCGCCCCCCTCGGGCAGCACCCAGGCGGAGGGGCCGATCTGCACCACCGAATTGGCGGCGCCGCGGATCACCTCGCCCGTGGAGGTCTGGTGCATGAGCCGGTAGGAGAGGATCCGCCGCAGCGACGGGTCGGTGATGATGCCGAGCCGCTCGGCGGCCTCCATCAGCATGGGGTTGATGATGCGGGTCTGGTCGCCCTGCTGGGCCGCGAGGGCCGAGGCCGCCTGCACGTTCACGGCGGCGCCGGTCTCGTCCTCGGCGATGACCGCCGCCCGCGCCGTCTGGGCGATCTGCCCGAGGGTGGAGGCGACGAGGCGGGTGCGCTCGCGGCGCTCCTCGCCGTCGCGGGTGCGGTCCGCGCGCTCGGCGTGGGCGGAGGCCTCGCTGCGCCGCAGCTCGGCCTCGCGCTGGGCGAGGGTGGCCTGGTAGCGCGCCTCGGCGGCGCTGCGCTCCAGGCTATGGGCCTCGCGCTCGGCCTGGGTCGCGTCCCGGCTCGTGGCCAGCTCGCCCGAAATGTTCCTGGCGTAGATCAGCGACCCGCCCAGCAGGGCCAGGAAGCCGGCGGCCACGGCGGCGAAGGCGAAGCGGCTGCGCCGACGCGCGAAGACGACGCTGGCCAGAACCGGGACGGGTTGTTCCAGCGCGGGCGGCTCATGCCGCACCAGCACCGGCAGGCGCGCGTTCAGCCGTTCCGCGCGCTTGCGGTCGACCTGCTCCTGCATCAGCGGCCAATGCGTGAGCAGCGACTCATGCGCGAGGCGCAGGGTGTCGCCCTCGATGGCGAGCAGGCCCACGCCCTCGGCGGCAAAGGCATCGATGGCCAGCCGCCCGGCGCTGCCCTCGGGAAAGAGGTCGAGCAAGGCGGGGCAGGACGTCACCTTGCCCTGCGGCTCCGCCCCCATGACGAAGAGCTGGCGCAGGAGGCCGGGCAGCGCGTCCTGCGCCTCCTCCGGCAGTTGCGCGAGCGTCCGCCCCGCGCGCACCGCGATGGCACCGGCGAGCCCGCCCAGATTGCGGTAGGTGCCCCAGCCCAGTACTCCGGACTGCCGCCGGAGCCAGAGCTGCTGCAGCGTGTATTGGAGCAGCGGCAGCCCATCGCGCGTCCGGACGGCCTCGGCCGCCAGGGCCTCGTTCACCGGCTGCCCGGTCTCGGGATGCGCCTCGAAGCGCAGGCCGGCGATCTCCGCCGGGCCGCGCACCATATGGGCGATCTCCACCGCATCCGGCGGGGCGAGGTAATAGGTGCCCTCGCCGCCCCCGAGGCGCGCCAGGCCGGGAATATCGGCCAGGTCCTCGACGAAATCCGAGCGCAGGGTGCCCACCACCATCGCCGTGCCGCTCTGGGCGATCGCTTCCAGCGCGGTCACGAAGGCCTGGCGGTCCAGCGGCGCGAAGGTGCCGTCGAAGAGCCGCTCCATCCGGTCCACCACGACGACGAGCCGCGCATGCCGGCCCCGGCCCAGGACCAGGGCCTGCCGCAGGAGGGTGCGCAGATCCTTGCCGGGCTGCTCGACCTGGGCGCTCAGCAGACCCGCGAGGTCGGCGGCATCCTCGAAGCCCTCGGCGAGCTTGGGCAGGGCGGCGAGCATCGCCTCGGCCAGCGCCTCCAGCAACGGGCCCGTCAGACCGCCGAGCCGCAGGACGGCGGGGCGGACGGGCCCCAGCGTCTCGAGCTCCGGCAGGAGGCCGGCCTGCACCAGGGAGGAGCGGCCGGAACCGGCGGGGCCCGCGACCACCACGCTGGCCTGCCCGGCCTTGGCGCGGCGGGTCAGAAGCTCGCGCAGGTCGTGCTTGGCGCGGGTGCGGCCGAAGAACAGCGCCGCCTCCTCCCGTCCGAAGCCGGCGAGGCCGCGATAGGGGCTCTCCTCAGCCGCGGCCTCATCGGCGGGGAGATGCCGGCGCAGCAAGGGGCGCAGCTGCTCCAGCAGCAGGTCCTCGAAGCCGGCGGCGTCGGCGAAGTTGTTCCAGATGACGCCAGCTTCAGCCTTCCGCCGGGGGTTCCAGCGGGAGAAGAAGTCGGCGACGACCTCCTGGTCCTGCACCTGCTTCAGCACCGCCTCGCGATCGGCGAGCTCGGCCAGGACGGGGGCGGTCTTGCGGAAGAGGAGCAGCTCCGGCCTGCCGCCGGCGCGATGGGCCGCCAGGGCCTCTTCGAACTCCCATTCGGTCGCCGCCATGGGCAGCAGGCCGGAGACGGCGCCGGCGAAGCTCTTGCGCCGCGGCAGGAGCGGCCCGAGCTGGGACCAGAAGGTGACGAGGACGATATCGGCCGAGGACGGCAGGGGCTCCAGCCCCGGCGTCTTGGCGAAGACGGTCTCGATCTCGAGATGCGGTTCGAATTCACGCGAGAGGCGGCGAATCGCCCCCTCCGCGATGCGCCGTTCCGGCAGCACATCCTCGGGCGAAGACAGGAAAATACGAATCCGCTTCAGCTCAGCCATGAAGTCCCCCTCCCCAAGTCGTAAAGCCCAATCGACGGGAGTTGAAGGACCAAGGCATCCTTCGGGGTCAAATACCTAAAGTATTGTTCCAACCTTCTCCTTCGGTCGCGCCAGAACGGTTCCCTTGGGGGAAACAACGATCGGTCGCTCAACCAGAAGGGGATGCCGCACCATCGCGTCCAGGATCTGGCCGGCCGGGGCGTCGAGCAAACCGAGCTCGACGGCCAGCCGCTCCTTGGTCCGCAGGATGTCGCGAGGCGTCTTGCCCATCGCCTTGAGCAGCGATTCGAGCTGCGGATGGGTCCAGCCCGTCTTGAGGTATTGCACCACCTCCGGCTCGTGGCCCGCTTCGCGGATCATCGCGAGGACATTGCGCGAGGTGCCGCAATTGGGGTTGTGGAAGATGGTGTAGCCGTCGCTCATGGGTCTCGGTCCGCCTGGATTTCGGGACGCTGTATCACAGCCGGCCCGCTTTCGATCTCCGTCCGGCAAAGGGCGAAGGCTCGCCGTTTTCCTTGCTGGATCGCTTACGTTCCAAGGGAAGGGACGCAGATCGCGCCGTCCCGCGCGACCTCGCGGCCCTGGGAGACGACCAGCTTCGGCGGCCTGCGGGTGACGACGGCCTCGGCGACGCTCTCCGCCTCGACGAGCACGAGATCCGCCTGCGCGCCGACCTCCAGCCCATAGCCGGCGAAGCCGCAGCCCTTCGCCGCCTCGGTGGTGACGGCGGCCAGCGCCCATCCCACCTCCTCGTCGCGCCGCAGCTCGTATTTCATGCCGACCATGGCCGCGCGGGCCAGCATGTCGGGCGCGTTATAGGGATTCCAGGTGTCGCGGATGTTGTCGTTGCCGGCGAAGAGCGTGACGCCTAGCTCCCGCGCGCGGCGCAGGGGCGGCGTGGGCCGCGAGGGCGGGGCCGAGGTGCAGATCGCCACCCCCGCCTCGGCCAGCATCGCGAGCAGCGCGTCGGCCCGCGGCGCCGGCACGTCGCCCAGCGCGAAGCCGTGGCTGATGGTGACACGGCCCTGCATCCCCAAAGCGCGGCTGCGCTCGGCGACCAGCTCCATGCTGAAGGCGCCCAGCTCATGCGGCTCGTGCAGATGGAGGTCGACCGGCTTGCCGTGGCGCTCGGCCAGCTTGAAGACGATGTCGAGGTGGCGCACCGGATCGCGATCGATCACCGAGGGGTCGAGGCCGCCCACCACGTCGCAGCCCAGGCGCAGCGCCTCCTCCACCCATTCCGCCGCGCCCGGCGTGCGCAGCAGGCCCGATTGCGGGAAGGCGACGAGCTGGATCTCCATCACGCCGCGCAGGGATTCGCGCAGCTCCAGCAGCTTTTCCACATGGCCAAGGCGGCTTTCCTCGTCGATGTCCACGTGGCTGCGCAGCCGCGTGGTGCCGGCGGCGAGATGCGCCAGGCACAACGCGCGGCCCTCGCGCGCCGCATCCATGCCGAGCGACTTGCGGACCGCCTTCTCGTTCTCGATGCGGTGGCGCAGCAGCGGGCCGACCTCGTTGGGCCACCAGGGCCGGCCCCAGAGCGTCTTGTCGAGATGGCAATGCCCCTCGACGAGGCCGGGCAGCAGGATCGGTGCGGCATCGCCGCGTGTGCTGGATACCAGTTTCGCGATGCGGCCCTCGGCCACATGCACATCCACAGGCGCCCCGCCCATGGGGCTGACGTGTTCGAGGATCATGCCATCACCCAATCGCGGAAGAGCGGCAGGTCGATATTGCCGCCGGAGAGGATCGCCGCCACGCGCTTGCCGCGCATCCTGTCGCGCTCCTGCATCAGCGCCGCGAAGCCGGCCGCGCCCGCGCCCTCGGCGAGGTTGTGCGTATCGGTCCAATAGGCACGGACGGCCTCGCGCACCTCGTCGTCGGTGACGGTCACGATGCGGGCGGCGCCCTTGATGATCATGTCCAGCGCCTTGGCGTCGGGCACGCGGGTGGCCATGCCGTCGGCCAGCGTATTGGCCGCTTCCGTCTCGATCACGCGGCCGGCCGCAAAACTCTGCGCATAGGAATCCGCGCCGACACTCTGCACGCCGACGATCTCAGTCGAGAGCCCCAGCAGGTCGCGCGCCATGATGCAGCCGCAGATACCCGAGCCGAGCCCGATGGGCACGTAGAGCGCGTCCAGCGGCGGCGCGTGGCGGAACAGCTCCAGCGCATAGGTGGCGACGCCCATGACCAGCGCAGGCGCGAAGGAGGGCGCGAAGTCCAGCCCGCGCTCGGCGGCGAGCTGCATGGCGAATTGCCGCGCCACGTCGAAGTCGCGGCCGCGCTCGATGAGCTCGGCGCCCTGCGCCCGCATCGCGGCGTTCTTCTCGAGACTGTTGCCCTCGGGCACGACGATGGTGACCGGAATGCCGGCCCGCGATCCGGCATAGGCCAGCGACTGGCCGTGATTGCCGCGCGTGGCGCTGATGACGCCCTTCGACTTCAGCGTGTCGAAGAAGGTGAGCCCGCCGCGGACCTTGAAGGCGCCGGTCGGCGTGTGGTTCTCGTGCTTGACCCAGACCTCGCAGCCGGCCCGCGCGGAGAGCAGCGGCCAGTTGAATTGCGGGGTCGCGGGGAAATGCCGGCGGATGAGCCGCTCGGCGGATTCGAGCTCGGGGAGGGTGAACATTCCCCGAGCCTAGCTTGAGGGACGCCGCCCCTCAAACTCCCTGGCAGGGCTTTTCGCCTACGAGGCCTGCTGGATGGCGCTCAGCGTCCAGGGGCCGCCCTGCACGCGCACGAAGGTCCATAGCTCGGTCGACATGGAGCGAACATTGGGGTCGCCCTCGGTCACGGCGCCCGTGCGCACATCGCGCGTCACGTCCACGAGGCTGAAGCGCATGGCGACGGTCGCATAATCGCGCGGGCCCTCGCTCCAGGATTCGGACAGGTCGCCCTGCTCGAGCTTCACGTCGCGCGTCTCGTTCTTCCAGCCGCGCTCCTTCAGCGCCTCGTAATCGTCGCGGAAGTACTGGACCATCTCGGGAGTGGCGCGGCGCGACAGCGCCTCCAGGTCACCACGCGACCAGGCACCGTTCACCTCGATCAGCGTCTGCTCGAAGGCCTTGAAGTCGGCCTCGCCGAGGCCGAGCTCGTCCGTCGGGCCGGTGCCGCGCGCCGTGCCGCCGCCGCCCGTCATGGCGGCCTGCTGCGGCGCGCCCTCGCGCATCACCGCGTTGGGAACGCCGGCCGGCGCCATCTGCTGACGGCGGCGCAGGAAGCCGACCACGAGCGCCACCAGCCCGGCGATGACCGCGATCTGCAGCAGGAAGCCGAGGAAGCCGGCCATGCTGCCGAGGCCGGCGAAGAAGCCGCCGCCCGCCAGCATCCCGAAGAGGCCCGCGCCCAGCATGCCGGCCATCAGGCCGCCCATGAAGGGATTGCGCGCGAAGAAGCCGCCCTGGCGAGCGGGGGCCGCCGCGCCGGCGGCCGCGCCGGGGCGGGCCGCATTGGGCTGCTGCGCCGTCCGGTCGAACTGGCGTGGCGCGCTGGGCGCCGTCGTCGTCGAGGGCGGCGCGGAATAGCTGCGCGAGCCGCGGCTGCCGGAGGAGGATCCGCCGCCGGGACGCGCATCCGCGAGGGCGGGCGCCAGCGCGAGCGCGGCGGCGGCCAGGAGGGTCAGGAAGCGGGCACTGCGGCGCATGGTATCGGCATCTCCCAGGAGCAATTCTGTCTTCGATGCAATATAGCGGAAGGGTGAGCAGATTGCGACATCTCGTCGCACCGCCGCCTATCGCGGGGATTTTCCGCGATAGGCGCGCATGTGGTGTCGTAATCTTCCGGCGGCAATGGCCCTGGTTTCGAGCGGTAGAGCCTAGAACCAGTAGGCGTTCGACCAGGCCTTCTTCCCGGCCTCGTCCACCACGACGATTCGGCCGAATCCCCCCTCCAGCATCCGCGGGGCCAGCGGCAGCACCACCCGCGTCTGGCCCGGCGCGATCGCCGGCATGGAGCGCGAGCCGCGGCCCAGCACCGCCACCGTGGAGGCGGGCGAGCAATGGACCTCCACGCTGTCCTCGCCCCAGTGAATGGCCTCGATCATGGGCCCCTGCGTCGAGTAGAAATGCCCGGCCTTCAGCGCGGCAAGAAGCGCGCCCGGCTCATTCGCCCCGGCCTTGACCATCAGCCACCCGCCGAAGGCGTCGTCGCTGTGGAAATGCGCGTCGTCGGTGGCGAGCAGGTTGACGCGCCGGCCCTCGGCGAGCAGCTGGTCGATCAGATAGGCGCCGTCGCCCCGGTCGATCCGCGTGGCGCTGGTGTGGTTGTAGATCTCGACCGCATGCGCCCCGGGGATGGTCGCCGCATCCGTCGTGGACAGCGCGTACCAACCCGGATGGGGCAGGGCGACAAAGGCCCCCGCATCCAGGCAGCGCTGCGCGAGCTGCGGGCCGCTCTCCGCCTCGGGCGTGGGCGCGAAGTCGAGCGGCAGGCCCACGGCGAGGATATGCCAGGTCTCGCCCAGCGCCGTCGCGGGCGCGTGCACCTCCGCACCGAGGATCGTGGTGAAGCCCTCGGTGCGCCAGGGGCGCGTGTCCACGATGGGGAAGCCGAACTTCGCCTGGAAGTGGTCGGTCAGCGCGAGGAAGTCGTAGCCCGCCTCGCGATAGGTGGCGCAGACCTCCGCCGGGCCACGCGCCCCGTCGGAGCGCGTGGAATGCGTGTGGACGTTCCCCTTGAAGAAACGTCCCGGCGCCGCGAAGGCGGGGTCCGCGCGCATCAGGCCAGAACCACCCTGCTCTTGTGACGCATGAACTGCACCACGAGCAGAGCCACGCCCAAGGCCAGGCCGAGCAGATGCGGCACCGGGATGCTGTCGCCGAACGCCGCCTCGAAGACCGCGGGGAAGACCATCAGCAGACCGGCCAACGCCATGCCCCAGCGCTCAAGCTGGCTCATCTTCGTGATGCCGAAGCCCTGCGTCGCCGAGGAGAGGGCGGCGAGGCCCAGCGTCGCGAGGATCGTCATCCAGGCCACCGTCATCCAGGTCATGCCCGGCTTGAGGTTCAGCAGCAGGCCGACGCCATTGGGGTCGGTCACGAAGACGAAGGGCAGGATGAAGGCCGGCAGCGTGTACTTCCAGGCCATCAGCGTCGTCTTATAAGGACCGGCGCGGGTGATGGCGGCGGCGGCGAAGGGACTCAGCGCCGTCGGCGGCGAGACCTCGGAGAGCACCGCGTAGTAGAAGACGAACATATGCGCCGCGTAGTCGGGCACGCCCAGCTTCATCAGCGCCGGCGCGGCCACGACCGCGCAGATGATGTAGCTCGCCGTCACCGGCACCGCGAGGCCGACGACCCAGACGATCAGCGCCGTGTAGATGGCGGTGATGACCAGGCTGCCGCCCGCCGCCTGGATGGCGATGTCGGAGAACTTCAGCCCCAGGCCGGTCAGCGTGATGCAGCCCACGATGATGCCGGCGCTGGCGCAGGTCGCCGCGATGCTGAGCGCCTGCTCGGAGCCGGCCGCCAGGGTGCGGGCCAGCTTCCGCGGCCAGAGCGCGTGCTCCTTCGACAGGAAGGAGAGCCCGATGGCCAGCAGCATGGCGTAGAGCACGGAGAGCGTCGCCGAATAGCCCACGGCCATGAAGCCGACGATCGCGATCAGGCTGCTGAAATGGTACCAGCCCTTGCGGAACAGCACGCCCACCGGCTCGACGTCGATCTTGGTTTCCTCGATGCCGCCGCGCGCGTGGCGGATGCGGCGCTGGTCGAGTTCCACCATGAAGAGCAGCGAGGCGTAGAAGAGGCAGGTCGGGATCACCGCCATCAGCAGCACGTCGAGGTAGCTGATCTTCAGGTATTCGGCGATGAGGAAGGCCGCCGCGCCCATGATCGGCGGCGAGATGATGGCGCCCAGGCCGCCGGCCGCGAGCAACCCGCCCGCGTCATGCGCCGAATAACCGACGCGCTTCATCATCGGCCAGGCCACCGTGCCGATGGTGACGGTCGTCGCCACGCCCGAGCCCGAGGGCCCGCCGAGCAGGAAGGCCGAGAGCACCACGGTGCGCCCCGCGCTCGACGCCCTGGCGCCGGTCGCCGCGAAGGAGAAGTCGACGAAGTATTTGCCCGCGCCCGTCGAGGACAGGATCGCGCCGTAGATGGTGAAGAGGATGATGAGCGTCGCGCTCACATCCACCGCCGTGCCGTAAATGCCCTCCAGCGTGATGGCGATATGCGGCACCAGGCGCTCGGCGTCATAGCCGCGATGGGTCCAGGGCTCGGGGAAATGGTTGCCGAAGAAGGCGTAGAGCAGGAAGCAGATGGCGATGACGGGCATGATCCAGCCCGTGCAGCGCCGCGTCACCTCCAGCACCAGCGCGATCAGCATCCAGCCGACGACGATGTCCATCGGTTCGGGGAAGATGATGCGGTCCTGCAGGTCGTCGCCGCCGGAGATCAGATACCAGGTGACATAGAGCCCGGCCGCGACCAGCGCCCAGTCCCAGGGCGGGAAGCGGTCGCGGAAGCGGAGGGCGACCGGGAAGAGCATGAAGCCCAGCACCAGGGTGAAGCCCACATGCGCGAAGCGCAGCGTGGTCGTCGGAACGATGTCCCAGGCGGCCCAGAGGTGGAACAGCGACATCGCCAGGGCAATGCCCACGGCGATGGTGCCGAGGATGCCGGGGAGGCGATTCATCGCCCCCTCTTCGGCCTCGATGAGCTCGGAGACCCGCTTGGTGGTCTCGGCGTCCATGGTGCTGGGGTCGATATCGGGCGGTAGGGTGCTGGACATCAGCGAGCCTTTTCAAACGCAAGCGGCCGGGCGACGAGCCCGGCCGAAAGTCACAACCAGAGGTCGCCCGTCAAGGCCTTTCGCCAAGGCGGGCATCGTCCTCTCAACGACGTGGCGCGCAATGGGCGCTCAGCCCATCGACGCGCCTTTGCTCTTCCAGAAGGCGTCGGCGGCGGGGTGCCAGGGCACGCCGGCGGCGGCGGTCTTCTGCTGTTCGAGGGTGAAATCGCGCGCGGCGGAATGGACGCGCGCCCAATCCTCGCGATTGTCCCACAGGATGTTCAGGATCTGCGTGACGAGCTGCGGCGAGGCATCGTCGCGCATGCCCAGGATGTTCGCCACCGAGAGCTGCTGGTTCGGCGCCGTCTGGCCGGGATAGGTGCCGGCCGGGATGGTTTCGGCGAAATAGACCGGGCCGTGCTCGCGCACGATGTTCGCCAGCGCATCGGCATGGTCGACCATCACCAGCTGCGTGCCGGGCGTGGCGCCCAGATCGGTGATCGCGCTGGTCGGGATGCCCGAGACGAAGAAGTAGGCGTCGATCTTGCCGTCACGGATGGCGTTGGTGCTCTCGGCCGGGGAAAGCCGCTCCACGCCGCGGAAATCCTTCGCGATGTCGAGGCCGGCGGCCGCGATCAGGCGGCGCGCGAAGAGCTCGGTCGCCGAGGCGGGCGCGCCCGTCGAGATGCGCTTGCCCTTCATATCCGCGATGGAGCGGATGTTGCGGTCGGCCGTCGTCACCACCTGCATGCGGTTGGTGTAGAGCACGGCGATGGCGCGCGTGGGCACCACGCGGCCGCGGAAGGGCCCCGCGCCGCGGACGCTGTCCACCGCGGCGTCGACCTGGCCAAAGACGAGTTGCGCGCGGCTGGCACCGAGCAGCTGGAAATTGGCGGTGGAGCCGGCCGTCACCTCGGCCGTGGCGGAGACGCCCGGGATGCCGCGGGTCAGATAGTTCGCGAGCGCGCCGCCGAGCGGATAGTAGACGCCGCCCGTGGTGCCGGTGGCGATGGCGATCTGCTGCGTGGTCTGGGCAGAGGCCAGGGAAGCAAGGCCGGTCTGTGCGGCGACGAGGCCGAGACCCGCCCCGAGCGCACCCCGGCGGCTGATATGAATCATGGTTCGTTTCTCCTCGTGCAAGCTTTCTCGTATTTTGGAAGACCGCAATCCACACCTGGGGTCAAGGGCCTTCGTCGCGCCGGGGGGCCGAGTGTTGCTGAATTTAATGCTGCGGTGACGAATCGTTGCGGGTTTTTCCCTGCAAGAACAACATTATGCGGCAACGGCATTGTCCGGGCGCCCGGGAGACGATGCCCCGTCACGGCTGCGGCGGGCGCTCCCGTCCCGCGGTCGGGCGGACCGTGGCCAGGATCGCGGCCCCGATGCCGAGCATCACCAGCACCACCGCCATCCCCGCATGCTGGCTCCCGAACAGGCTCGTGACCATGGCCAGGGCGGCGGGGCCGATGAAGCCGGTCGCCCGGCCCGACAGCGCATAGAGGCCGAAATAGGCCGCGACCTCGCCCTTCGGCGCGAGATGCGCCATCAGACTGCGGCTCGCCGCCTGAGCCGGGCCGAAGAACAGCCCCAGCATCACGCCCAGCATCCAGAACGCCGACTTGGTCTCGACCAGCAGCATGCCGGCGCCCAGCGTCATCAGCGCGACGAGGGCGATCAGCACCGTCGTCCTCGCGCCCAGCCGCTCCTCCACCCAGCCGCCGGAAAAGGCGCCGATGCCGCCTGTCACGTTCAGCGCGATGCCGAAGAGCAGGATTTCCTCGAAGCCCATCTGGAAGACGCCCGCCGCGAAGACCGCGCCAAAGGCGAAGAGCACGTTCAGGCCGTCGGTGTAGAAGAAGCGGGCCAGGATGAAGCGCATCACGGCGGGCTGGTGCGGCAGCTGGCGCAGGACGCGCCCGAGTTCCGCCAGGCCATCGCGCGCGGCCACGCCCCAGGGCTGGCGCGCCGCCGCATCCGGCACGGCGATCAGCACGGGCCAGCCGAAGAGCAGCAGCCAGCCCCCCACCACCAGCGCTGTGGCGCGGACATGCTCGGCCTTGTCGCGATCGAGGCCGAAATGCGCGGGATCGGGCTGCACCAGCAAAATCAGGCACAGCACGAGGCAGGCCAGCCCGCCCGCATAGCCCAGCGCCCATCCGATGCCCGAGATCCGCCCGAGCCGCGCCGGCGTTGTCACCTCGGTCAGCATGGCGTTGTAGAAGACCGTGCCGAGCTCGAAACACAGCGTTCCCAGGCCCACGCAGAGCAGCGCCCACATGGCGTAGCCGGGCTCGGGCAGGGCGAACCAGATGCCCGCCGTGAAGAAGGCGGTGAGCAGGGTGGTGATGAGCAACATCGCCCGCCGCCGCCCGCCCGCATCGGCGATGGCGCCCAGAAGCGGCGAGAGCAGCCCGATCGAGAGCCCGACCAGCGCCTGCATCCATCCCCACATCACCTGGCCCGTCACCGGGTCGGGGGCGATGCCCTTGGTGAAATAGGCGGCGATGACGAAAGTGGAGACGACCGTCGGGAATGCGGAGTTCGCCCAGTCATAGCTGGACCAGGCCCATTCGCGTCGCGTCATGCCGTCCCCTTGTCACTGCCGGGATGGAAAGCCCGTGCGGGGCGCGACCCTACCCGGCGGGCGCCACTGTCGCCAGCGCCCGGGCCGCCACCGTGACGGCCGCGAAGTCGGCGGCGGCGGCGGCGTCCTGCACCAGCTTGCGGATGACCTCCGCCGCCGGCCCTTCCTCCGTCCTCCCGCCCAGCCGCGCCGCGGCGAGCCGGGCCTGGGTGTTGCGCAGGTCGGCCAGCAGCGCGGCCCTGGCGCGGTCGCCATAGAGGCCGGTGACCGGCATGCGGCGGGCCGCCTGGGCCAAGGCGTCGATGTGGAAGGCGGCGCCGACCTCGTTCCAGGCCAGCGCGGCCTCGTCCGGCGAGGCGCCGCTGCTCCCGGCGAGCTGCACCACCGAGGGGGCGGCCGCCAGACGCGGCGCGGCGGCGACGAAGCCGCCGAGATCGCCGGGCAGGCCCGAGGCTTCGTCCGACTGGCCTGCCATATCCGCCGCGGCCAAAGCGGCGATGCCGCCGCCGAGGGTGGCGATGGCCGATTGCAGCCCGGCCCTGGCCGGCGCCATCAGCTCCACGGCCGAGGCTTCCAGCAGCTCGCGCAGCGTGGTCTGGGCGGCCAGGCGCGGCTCGGCCGGGGCCTGCTCGGCCTGCTCGAATCGCGCCTCGAGGCCGAAGAGCTCGGAGGCCAGCCAGACGGCCCCCACCACCTCGGCCGGCTCCGCCTCGGCGACGAGCCGCGCGATTCCGGCGCAGCCCAGCCGGTTCGCGACCATATTGGCGAGCGCCGTCGCGACCAGGTCGCGCCGCAGCCGGTGCCGCGCGACGAATTTTCCGAACTTCTCGCCGCGCAGCGCGGTCGGGAAGTAGTCGAGCAGCAGCGGCGCGAAGGCCGGGTCGTCGGGCAGGGCGCTCTCGATCACCGCCTCGCCGAGCCAGAGCTTGGCGAAGGGCAGCAGCGCCGCCACCTCGGGCCGCGTCAGCCCCTCGCCGCGCGCGACGCGCGTGGCCAGCGTCGCCGCGTCGGGCAATCCTGCCAGAGCGCGATCGAGCAGGCCCTCGGCCTCCAGCCGCGTCATCAGCGCGCCCTGCGCCGTCAGCGCGGCGGCGCCGGCGCGGACCTCCAGCGAGACGGCGACGGATTGCAGCTCGTTGTCGCGCAGGACCAGGGCCGCCACCTCGTCGGTCATGCTCACCAGCAGCTCGTCACGCTGCTTGCGGGTCATCATCCCTTCGGCCTCGGCATCGGCCAGCAGGATCTTGATGTTCACCTCGTGGTCCGAGGTGCTGACGCCGGCGGAATTGTCCAGCGCGTCGGTGTTGATGCGGATGTTGTTGCGCGCCACCTCGATGCGGCCCGCCTGGGTCACGCCGAGATTGGCGCCCTCGCCCACCACCTTCGCGCGGATCTCGCGCCCGTCGATGCGGATGGCGTCGTTGGCGCGGTCGCCGGCCTCGGCCTGGCTCTCCGTGCTCGCCTTCACATAGGTGCCGATGCCCCCGAAATAGAGCAGGTCCGCCTCCATGCGCAGGATGGCCTGGAGGATGGCGGCGGGCTCGGCGCGATCCGCCGCGATGCCGAGCATCGCCTGTGCCTGCTGGCTCAGCGGGATGGTCTTGAGGTTGCGCGGAAACACGCCGCCGCCCGCGCTGATCAGCTTCGTGTCGTAATCGGCCCAGGAGGAGCGGGGCAGGGCGAAAAGGCGGGCGCGCTCGGCGTAGCTCGAGGCCGGATCGGGGTCGGGATCGAGGAAGATGTGGCGGTGATCGAAGGCCGCGCGCAGCTTCGTCTGCTTCGAGATGAGCAGCCCGTTGCCGAAGACGTCGCCCGACATGTCGCCCACGCCCACAACCGTGAAGGGCGCGTCGTGGATGGAGCGGCCGAGCGTCTCCACGAAATGCCGCTCGATCATCACCCAGGCGCCGCGCGCGGTGATGCCCATCCCCTTGTGGTCGTAGCCGGCCGAGCCGCCCGAGGCGAAAGCGTCGCCCAGCCAGAAGCCGTATTCGGCGGAAAGTCCATTGGCGATGTCGCTGAAGGTGGCCGTGCCCTTGTCGGCGGCGGCAACAATATAAGGATCGTCGCCATCACGGCGCACGATATCCGGCGCGGTGATCACCTCGACGCCGCGCAGGTTGTCCGCGAGGTCGAGCATGCCGCGCACCAGCGTGCGATAGGCCGCGATGCCGGTGGTCTGGAAGGCTTCGCGCTCGGTCGGGATGCTGCCCTTGAGGACGAAGCCGCCCTTCGCGCCCGTCGGCACGATGACGACGTTCTTGAGGCGTTGCGCCTTCATCAGCCCGAGCACCTCGGTACGGAAATCCTCGCGCCGGTCGGACCAGCGGATGCCGCCGCGCGCCACCGGGCCGGAGCGCAGATGGCAGCCTTCCATCGTCGCGTTGTGCACGAAGATCTCGCGCCAGGGCCGCGGGCTCGGCATGTCGCCGGCCTGCGCGCTGTCCAGCTTGAAGGCGATGTAAGCCTTCTTCTGGTAGAAGTTCGTCCGCAGCATCGCGTCGAGCAGCTTGCGCATGCGCTGCAGGATACGGTCGGTGTCGGGATCGGCCACCTTGTCCAGCATCGCCGTCCAGGCCTCGTCCAGCTTCGTCTCGTCGCGATCGGCCAGCGCCGGATCGAAGCGCTTGTGAAAGAGGTCGGCCAGGAGGCGCGCGGCTTCCGGTGTCGCGGCCAGCGCCGCCGTCACGCTCTCCTGCGCGAAGGGCAGGCCGACCTGCTTCAGCCAGCGGTACATCGAGCGGATCAGCCAGCATTCGCGCCAGTCGAGCCCGGCGCGCAGCACGAGACGGTTGAAGCCATCCGCCTCGATCTCGCCGGCGATCAGCACTTCCAGCGCCTCGATGAGGCGCGCCTCGCGCTCGGGCAGGATGTCGCAGCCGGCATCGAGCTTGAACACATGTAGCGAGACCTCGGCCGCGCCGCGCGGAGTAAGCTTGTAGGGCACCTCCTCCAGCGCCCGCAGGTCCAGGCTGTCGAAGAGCGGCAGCGCGTCGGCCAGCGCCAGCGCGGCGCCCGGCACGGCGAGGCGCAGCACCAGGCGGCGCGCGCCCTCGCCGGGCGGCGTGATCACCGCGGCCTCGGTGCGGCCGCTGGCCAGCGCCGTCTCGGCCAAGGCGAGGTCGGCGGCGGCCTGGCCGGCGTTTTCCGTCTCCTGATAGGTGCCCGAAAAGGCGTCGCGCCACTGCTCCATCACCCCGGCGGCGACGGTCTCGCCGCGCTCCTCGGCCAGCACCTCGCCGAGCCGGTCGCCGAAGCTGCGGGCGATCTGCCGCACCGCCGCCTCCAGCGCCGCCTGGTCGGGCGTCACGGGCCGGGCGGGGTCGGTGCCGATGATGTAGTGGATGCGCGCCAGCGGGCTGTCGCCCAGCGCGATATAGAAAGCCGAGAGCCGCCCGCCATGGGCGCGCGCCAGCATCTCGCCCACGCGCGAGCGCAGCTGGGAATCGAAGCTCTCGCGCGGCAGCCAGGCGATGACGGAGACGAAGCGGCCGAAGGGGTCGGGCCGGATGGAGAGCGCCGGGCGCGGACGGATCGAGAGGTCCAGCGCCAGCCGCGCGGCCGCCAGGATCTCGGCCTCGCTCGCCTGGAAGAGCTCGTCGCGCGGCCAGGTGTCCATGATATTGCGCAGCGCGCGCCCGTCATGGCTGTCGGCCGCCACGCCGGCCGCCTCCAGGATCCGCTCGACCTTGCCGCGCAGCAGCGGGATGGAGCGCGGATTGCGGTTATAGGCGCCGGCCGCGAAGAGGCCGAGGAAGAGGCGAATCCCCACCACCTTGCCGTCGGCGCCGACGATGCGCGTCGCGACCACATCGGCGTGCTGCGGCCGATGGACCGTGCTGCGCATATTGGCCTTCGCGACGGTGATGGGCAGTTGCTCGACCAGCGCGGCGCGGATGCGCGGATTGATCGTGGGCAGGCTGGCCAGAGCGTCGAAGACCGGCACCTTGGGGTCACGCAGCAGGCCGAGATTCTCCTCGGTCAGGATATGCGCGCCCTCGCCCTCCACCACGAAATGCCGGTGGCCAAGCAGGACGAAATTCTCGCCGCGCAGCCAGCCCAGGAACTCGCGGGATTCGCCGTCATCGCCGATCTCGTCCATGGCCTGGTCGAGCAGGGCGGTCATCGCCTCGAAATCGCCGGTCGCGTCGCGCACATCGGCCAGGGCCTTGCGCAGCGCGGCCTCGACCTGCCCCCAGCTTCCGGGATTCATGCCCGGCAGCAGGTTGCCGGCGGTGGCGCCGATGGTGACGCGCATCAGGCTCTCGCGCAGCGGGCCTTCGCCGAGCCTGGCCAGGGCGCCCGAATCCTCGCGCGTCATGGCCACGATCGGATGCAGGAACTCCTTCACCACCCGGCCCTGCCGGGTCAGGGCGCCGAGCACGCTGTCCACCAGGAAGGGCATGTCGTCGATGACGATCTCCGCCACGCCATGGGCGCCCCGGCCCGAGGCGGGGGGCAGCAGGCGCAGCTTCACCTCGCCGGGAAGGCGCTGGGCCGCGAGGGCGGAGAGCGAGGTGGCGGCTTCGCCTAGGGTCTCGGGCGACCGGCGGGCTAGCTCGCCCACGGGGAGCCCGGCGAAGAGCCGGGGCAACAGCGCGACGGCCATCGGCTGGAGACCCGCGGCGGCGGCGCGGAGAACCTCTTCGCGCACCGGATCGGTGGGCAGGGGAGCTTCGGGCATGGCGATCTCCAAAATCATTCTTTGGGTGGCACTCTCCGCCCCACGGCGGTCTCGGTGCAAGCGTGGCGTGGGCCGGGGTCCTGCGCTAGCATGGTGGTATGACGATGACGCTCGCCCAGCTCCTGGCTCCCATGTCCGTGGAGCAGTTCTTCTCCGAGTATCATGACAAGCAGCCCCTTCACCTGAAGGGGGCCGCGGCCAAATTCGCGTCCGTGCTGTCCTGGCGGCAGATCAACCGCCTGATGGACATGACTCATGCCTGGACCAGCCAGTCCATGATGGTCGTCCTCGACGGCAAGCCGGTGCCGGCCGAGCAATATTGCACCCGCGCCCCCGGCCGCGACACCAATGCCCAGCTCATGCAGCCGGTGACGGATCGCGTTCGCGAATGGATCGCCAAGGGCGCCAGCCTGGTCCTGAACGATGTGGACAGCCTGACGCCGGGCCTGGCCGCCGTTTCCTCGGCCATCGAGGATGCCGGGCTGGGGAAGGCCCAAGCCAACGTCTATATCTCCTGGCAGAGCCACAAGGCCTTCCACGCCCATTACGACACGCATGACGTCTGGGCCGTTCAGGTCGAGGGCGAGAAGACCTGGAACATCTGGGAAGGCCGGGCCGAATGGCCGATCAGCCACCCCGTCTTCCGTTCGCAGACCCAGGACCATCACGAGCAGGCCAAGGGCAAGCTCCGCGCCAAGGTGACGCTGAAGGCCGGCGACCTGCTGTATCTGCCGCGCGGCTGGTATCACGACGCCCTGGCCGAGGCCCCGGCCAGCGTCCACGTCGCCTATGGCGCGCATGCGCCCGTCGGCATCGACCTGATGACGATCCTCGGCGAGCGCGTGCTCTACGACGTGAACTTCCGCCAGCCCCTGCCGCGACAGGATGGAACCGCGGCCGCCCGCTTCGCGTTGACCCAGCGCGCGGGCCAGCTCGGCGCGCGCCTCGCGGAACTGTGCAAGGATCCCAAGGTGATGGAAGTGCTCGAGCGCTTCGTGGCGGACTATCGCTTCCAACGCGGCGGCAACGACCTGCTGGCCTGGCGCGGTATGGCCCCTCCCTCGGTGGACGGCGCCGAGGAGGCCGGCGAGGCCGGCGCCTTCCGGGTGGTGGCCGGCGGAGCCAAGCCCGTGCGGCGCGGCGCCGAATGGGTGCTGAAGACCGCGACGGGCGCCCTCGCCCTCACCCCCGTCGAGGCGGAGGCCGCCCAATGGGTGCTCTCCCGCCCCGATGTGACCGAAGCCGAGCTCCGCAAGGCCCATCCGCAGGCCGACGCCTCCGCATTGCTGGGCAAGCTGCGCGAGGCCGCTCTGGTGGTGCCCACGTGAGGCGCCTGGCCTTCGTTCTCCCCCTGCTTCTGGCCGCGCTGCCCGCCGAAGCGCAGGTGCGCGAATTCTCCTGCGTCGGCGTCGAGCGGCTGACCGAGGACACCGCCACCATCAGCTTCGCGCATGGTGCATCGCGCGTTGGCCCCGATGCCGCCGGCGTCCTGCAGCCCCTGGCCGATCTTGCCCGTGAAGCGCCGGAGCGGAATTTCTGCGTGCTCGGCTATGTCTCGTCGGGCGAGGGCGGCGCGCGGACCGGGGCGCGCCTTGCCGCCAGCCGCGCCCGCGCGGTCGGGCTGGAGCTCGCCAAGATGGGCGTGGAGCGCGACCGCATCCGGGCCGAGGCGCGCACGCGCGGCTTCGCTCCCACCAGCGCCGCGGCGGATCGCCGTGCCGGCGCGCGGATCGTGCTGCTGCCCCTTCCGTGAGGATGCCCATGCTGCGCCTGCTTCTCGCTTTGATTTTCCTGGCCGGGCCCGCTCTCGCCCAGAAAACCGGCCCATCGCCCGCGCCGCCGGCGCCGGGCGGCAAGCCCTCCGCTCCGGCGCAACCGGCCGTGCGCGAGATCCTGCTGCGCAACAATTCGCAGAGCGCGTTGCGCGAGGTCTATCTCTGGGAGGGCGCCGCAGGCTCCAACGCCCAGGGTCAGGACCGGCTGGGCAACGACATGGTTCCGCCGGGGCGCAGCTACCGGCTCAATCTCGGGCGCGGCGGCTGCCAGATGCAGCTGCGCGCCGTCTTCGAGGACAACAGCGCCGAGACGCGCCAGGTCGAGGTCTGCCGGGCGCGGGAGCTGGTGCTGGACGACAGCAACACCCGCCCCATCGAGATCACCAACAACACCGATGCCGAGCTGACCCAGCTCTTCCTCGCCCGGCCGAATGCCACGGGGCCGGACCGGCTCGGTTCGGCCACGGTGCCGGGCAATGACAGCCTGCGCATCCGGCTGCGCGGCGAGACAGGCTGCGAATTCGAGGCACGCGCCCTCTTCCGCGGCAGCCGGCAGGCGGTGCGCCAGACGGTGAATATCTGCACCACGCCCTCGATCGCCTTCGGCGATCCCGCGGTTCCGCTGCGCGAAACCACGGTCGCCAATCGCAGCCGGCGCGTGATGCGCGAGCTCTACGTCGCGGCCGGCACGGCAGGCTGGGGCGCGGACCGCCTCGGCGCCACCATGCTGCAGCCGAATCAGAGCTTCCTCCTGCGCACGCGCAGCCCCGAATGCCGGGTGCGCCTGCGCGCCGTTTTCGCCGACAGCCGCGCGCTCGAACAGGCGGATGTGGACCTCTGCAACGGACAGCCCGTCACCTTCTCGACGGCGCGGCGCGTGACGCTGGTGCAGAGCTACGCGCGACCGGTGCGCGCGGCCTATCTCTCCGACGTCGCCGAGGAGAATTGGGGCGCGAACCAGCTGACCGCGCCGCTGCCCAGCGGCGAGCGCCGGGAGATCGGCACGGATGGCGGTTGCCGGGCCGATCTGCGGATCGTCTTCGACAACGGCAATGCGGAAGAGGCGCGCAACATCGACATCTGCGCGCGCACGGAAATCGAATTGAAGCCCGGCTGGGTCACGGAGTAACTCAATGTCAGTGAAGGCGGAACGCGACGGTGCGGTCGCGACCCTGTGGCTCGACCGGCCGGATCGCGGCAATGCGCTGGGCGCGGAGATCGTGGAGGCGCTGTCGCTCGCCTTCGACGACGCCGTCGCGACGGGGGCTCGGCTGATCGTGCTGCGCGGCGCCGGCAAGCATTTCTGCACGGGTCTGGATCTCGGCGACCTGGACGCGATCTCGGATGGCGACCTCGCGCTGCGCATCCTGCGAATCGAGCTGCTGCTGCAGAAGGTGCACGGCGCGCCGGTGACGACGATGGCGATCGGCAATGGGCGCATCTTCGGGGCGGGAGCGGATCTCTTCGCCGCCTGCGACCACCGCGTCGCGCTGGAAGAGGCCAAGTTCAGCTTCCCCGGCCCGGCCTTCGGCTTGGTGCTGGGCACCGCGCGGCTCGGCGCGCTGGTCGGGGATGCGCCGGCCCGGGCGCTGCTGCTCAGGGGCGCGCCGGTGGATGCGCCTGCGGCGCTGGCTCTGGGCCTCGCCACGACGATTGGCGGCGCCGATGCCGCGGTCGCCGCCGCCGCGCGCGATGCCGAACGGCTGGATCCCGCGACGGTGGCGATGCTGCATGCGCGCACGCGGCACGCGGATGACGACGGCGACCTTGCCGCCCTGGCGCGCTCGATGGCGCGGCCGGGCCTGGTGCAGCGGGTGAAGGATTATCGGGCGAAGATGCTCGCCGCCCGGTGAGAGGGCGAAGCCCTCTCACGAATCAGGCCGGTGGACCCCGCTCCACCCCGATCACCCAGGCCGCGTGCGGACCCGCATGCGGCCTCAACCGAAGATGGCCCAGATCGTCCCGCGTGAATCCCCGGCCAAGCGTGCGGGGCGTCGTGACGTCATAGGGCTGCCCGTCCTCGAGATCGTGTTCGAGGATCAGCTCGCCGGTCTCGGCCTGGACGCCGGCCGGCTGGAAGAGGTTGCGGCCATAGAGGTGACGCGCGCCGAGGTTGTCGTGCGCCACCAGCAGCCGCACGCGGCGGCAGCCGGGGATATGCCCAAGCCGCGCCAGCACCGCCGCGAGGATCGCGCGGCCATGGCCGAAGCCCTGATGCGCCCGCGCGATGGCGAGCCAGCCCAGCCACCAGCAGGCGGCGTCGCGCCGGTCGGGATGGACGACGTAGAAGCCGATCAGCTCGCCGTCGCGCTCGACGCCGATGAGCGAGTGCAGCGGTCCGCGGCGCACGGCATCGACGATCTCCCCGAGCGGGCCGAGGAAGCGTTTCACCTGGTCCGGATCGAGGTCCAGGAGTTCGACGCGTGCCAGATCTGCGCGGCCGATCCGACGGTATTGAAGGGGCGAGCCGCCCCGATGGGATAACATGATACCCTGACGAAATGGTGGAAGTTCGAGGCCCCCGAAGGGGGCGTCCGGTCCTCAGGCCGGTCGAATCTCGTCAGGCACATGCCCGGGAGCTACCCGGACGAAGTTCCTTTTTCATGCCCGTCATCTAACATGCCCAGGCGGGCATTTTTGTGACAGTCCGGTGTTAGTTCGGGCCGATGTTAGTTCCGGGCCGGCGCCCCGCTCGCGACCGTGTCGGTGGCGGGCGAGAACTCCATCGCCCGCGTATTCTCCTGCAGGCGCGGCGCATAGGTGAGGGTGGGCTTGGTCGCCCAGATATTCACCTGGTGGTGCAGCGGAATCACCGCGACGTCGCGCTGGATCGCGACGCGGATGGTCTCCTGGTAGAGCGCCTCGCGCTGCCGCGTGTCGATGGTGGCCAGGGCCCGGTCGACCAGCGCGTCGACCGCCGGGTTGGTGTAATGCGAGGCCCGCAGCGTCGACCCACGGCCGCGCGGCGGATCGGGCGTCGCGGCCATCACCGTCAGGGAGGTATCGGCCTCGCCGGTGGAGGAGGACCAGCCGGTCAGGCTCACCGAATATTCGTCGCGCACCCCGCGGCTGAAGAACATGCTGGCGGGCTGGGTGACGACCTCCGTGCGCACGCCGATGCGCGTCCACATCTGCGCGATGGCCTGCACGATCTCGGTGTCGTTCACGTAGCGGTCATTGGGGCCGTTCAGCGCGATGCGGAAACCTTGCGGATATCCCGCCTCGGCCAGCAGGAGCCGCGCGCCCTCGACGTCATAGGCCGGCACGGGGATGGAGGGATCGAAGCCCAGCGCGCCCTCGGGCATGAGCTGGCCCGTCGGCACCGCGAAGCCCTCCATGGTCTGGCGGGAAATGCCGACGCGATTGATCGCCATCGAAAGCGCCCGGCGCACCCGGACATCGGCCAGCGGATTGACCGTGAAGGGACGGCCGTTGTTGTCGGTGACGAAGGGCGTCACCGGCCGGTTCGCGTCGACATAGAGGTAGATCAGGCGCAGGCCCGGCTTCTCGACGATGCGCAGATTGCCCGCCCGGCGCAGCGCGGCGACGTCGCGCGTGGGCACGGCGTCGATCCCGTCCACATCGCCGGCGCGCAGCGCCGCCACGCGGGAGCTGTCATTGGGAATCATGCGGTAGTTCACGCGCTCCCAGGGCTGGGTCGGCCCCCACCAGGCCGGGTTGCGCGTGAAGACGGCGCGGTCGCCGGGGGCGTAGCTCGTGAAGCGATAGGGGCCCGTGCCGACGGCGGCGCGGCCGGAGTTGTAGTCGCTGGTCAGCGCGCCGGTGCCGTGGTGGCGCGAGATGATGGAGAAGGCGCCCAGCATCATAGGCATCAGCGGCACGGGCGTGGGCGTGTGGAGCCGGATGGTGAAGTCGTCGATCACCTCGATCCGGCTGACGACCTGCGTGTAGCGCGCCAGCGTGGTCGGGCTGTTGATGACGTGGGGGATGCGCGAATAGGTGAAGACCACGTCGTCGGCCGTGAAGGGCCTGCCGTCGTGCCAGGTCACGCCCTGGCGCAGCTTCACCTCCCACAGATTGTCGTTGAGCGCCTCCCACGACAAGGCGAGACCGGGCGTGGGCCGCATCTGCGCATCGGTCCGCACCAGCTGGTCGAAGATATGCTGGGTCAGCGCATGATTGGGCGAAAGGTCCTGATAATGCGGGTCCATTGCCGTGAAGGCGCCACCGACGGCAAGGGTGAGGTCCGCGGCCTCGGCCCTGGGCAAAGCGAGGGCGGCAGCCAAGGTGGCCATGACGGCGATGCGCATCCGGAAATTCCCTGTTCCCTTTGCGGCGAAGCCTGTCCGCAGGGGATGCGGCACGCAAGCGAAATACAGCCGCGCTCGCGGCAATTCGTCGCGACGACGTCAGAGGCCGCCGGTCTTGCGGGCGTTTGCCACGAAATCGTCCAGACCGGCCGCGACGATCTCGCGCGGAAGGATGTGTCCGCCTTCGAATTCCTCGTAGCGGACGCCGTAGCCCTCCTCGCGCAGCAGCGCGACGACGGTTCGTCCGCAGCGATCGATGGGCAGGATCGCATCCTCGCGCCCATGCGAGACGAAGATCGAAGGCCGGCCGCGTCGCTCACCCGGCACGACGAAGCCGGGCGAGAAGCCGAGCGCATGCGTGAACAGGTCGCCATTCGCGACGCCCAGCGACAGCGCATAGGACGCGCCATCGGAGAACCCCGCGATGGCGATGCGTCGCGGATCGATGGCAAAGCGGCGGAAGACGGCGGTCAGCGCATAGTCGAGCACCGCGACGTCAAAGCCGTAGCCGCCCTGCAGGATGTCCCAGGTCGTGCCGTGCGATTTCGTCGCCAGGACCAGGCACTTCCGCAGCTCGGGCTCCTCGCCGAGGCGGTCCAGCGCGCGGGCGGGATTGGAGGTGGCGCCGTGCAACATCACGAGCAGCGGAAGCTCCGCGTCGGGAAGCTCGCGCGGCACATGCAGGATCGGGCGGTCCTCGCCCTCGCCGAGCGGGAATTGCAGCCCCGCCGGCAGCGGCGGCGCGATCGGGGGCGCCGGCCGCGCGGCGAGGCGGCCGTTCAGCCAGCCGGCCTGCGCCTCGTCGGAGAAGGAAAGATCCATCCGCCGTTCTCCCCCGTTTCGAGAAAATCCGCGCTGGTACGGGCGGCGGGGCTCGAACCCGCACGACCTTGCGGTCGAGGGATTTTAAGTCCCTTCCGTCTACCATTCCGGCACGCCCGCGCGGCACCGATCATGCCAAGTTTCGCGGCATCAGTCGATTGCGATACGGGCCTGTCGCGCGATGTCCTGCCAGCGCGCCGCGCTGGCCGCGACGAAGCTCTGGTTCTCGGCCGCCGGCACGATGAAGGGCTCGACGAAAGCGGTGCGCAGGCGCTGCGCGGTCAGCTCGTCGCGGGCCTTCGCGAGCGCCTCGGTGAGGCGCGCGACGATGGGCTCGGGCGTGCGCTTCGCCACGGCGAGGTTGAACCAGATTCCGAGGTCATAGCCCGCGAGGCCGGCCTCGATCATGGTTGGCACGTCGGGCAGGGCGCTGGCGCGGCGCGTGGTGGTGACGGCGAGCGCACGAAGGGAACCTGCGCGGATCTGCGCCGTGGAAGTGGCGGTGGTGTCGAAGCCGAAATCGACCTCCTTCGCCAGCATCGCGGCCACGAGAGGCGAGGACCCGCGATAGGGCACATGGGTCGCCTCGATGCCCGCCATGCGCAGGAAGACGCTGGCGGAAAGATGCGACGACGAGCCGTTGCCCACCGAGCCATAGACGAGCGGGCGGCTCTTCGCCTCCCGGATGAAATCCTGGAGATTGGTGGCGCGAACGCGGTCGGGCACGACCGAGAGAATATTGGCGACCTCGCCGATGGTGCCGAGGCTCGTGAAGTCGCGCACCGCGTCCACGCCGGAATTCGCGTAGAGGACGGGGTTCACGCCGAAGATCGCCGTCGTCCCGAAGAGGATCGTGTAGCCATCCGCCTCGGCCTGGGCCACGGCGACGGTGCCGATATTGCCGCCGGCGCCGGCCCGGTTCTCGATGATGACGGCCTGGCCGAGCTCCCGGCCGAGGGTGTCGGCGATGATGCGGCCGACGATGTCGTTCACCCCGCCGGGCGGATAGGTGACGATCAGGCGCAGCGGCCGCGTGGGCTGCCAGGCCTGGGCCTGGGCCAGGGCCAGGGCCGGCGTGGCGAGAACGGTGCCGAGGGCGGCACGGCGCGTGATCTTCATGAATCTTCCCCTATTTCTTGGCCGGAGGAACGCAGCCCCCCGGATTATCGGGGTATGATGCCTGAATCCCGCAGGTAGGAAAGCAAGGGCAGCAGCGGCATGCCCAGAATCGCCGAATGATCGCCGCGGATCTCGCGCATCAGCTGCACGCCCATTCCCTCAAGCCGATAGGCCCCCACGCTGGAGGTCACGTAAGCGCCTTCCCTCGCGAGATATTCGTCGAGAAAGGCCTCGGAGAAATTGCGCATCGCCAGGCGCGGCGTGGCGACATGATGCCAGGCGCGCTCGCCGGCGCGCCAGACGACGACGGCCGTGATCAGCTCATGCGCCTTGTTGCGCAGGCGGTGCAGATGGTCGCGCGCGGCCTCGATATCCACCGGCTTGTCGAACCATTCGCCCTCGCAGACCAGCAGCTGATCCGCGCCGATGATGACCGCGTCCGTATGGCGCCGAGCGATGCGGGCCGCCTTGGCATCGGCGAGCAGGATCGCGGCATCCGTCGGCGAAAGCCCTTCGGCCTTCGCGCTCTCCTTGATCGTGTCTTCGTCGACGGAGGCGGGCATAGCCTCGAAATCCAGACCGGCCCCCTCCAGCAAGGCGCGCCGGGCCAGGCTCTGCGAGGCAAGAATCAGCTTCACGTCTTGGAGCCCAGGATGCTCGCGGCCGGATCCTCGGGCGCGTGGGGCGGGCGGACCCGCTTGGCGTGCCACACATCCACCTGCTGCATCACGGTGGCCGCCGTCTCCTCGATGGAACGGCGCGTCACATCGATCACGGGCCAGCCGCGCGCGGCGCAGAGGCGGCGGGCCGTGAGGATTTCCTTCTTCACCGCCTCGGGGTCGACATACTCGCTCTCGCCCATGCGCATGCCGTCCGCGCCGATGATGCGCAGCCGGTGCCGGCGGATGTCGAGCAGCGCGACGGGGTCGATGGTCAGGCCCACCACGGGGCAGGGCGGGTTGTCGAGCTCCGGCGGCAAGGGCGCGCCGGGCACGAGGGGAATGTTCGCCGCCTTCACCCCGCGATTGGCCAGGTAGAAACAGGTCGGCGTCTTGCTGCTGCGCGAGACGCCCACGAGCACCACATCGGCATTGGCGATGCCGGCCGTGCCCTGGCCGTCGTCATGGCTGAGCACGTAGTGCATGGCATCGATCCGCCGGAAGTAATCGGCGTCCATCACATGCTGGGCCGCCCGCTTCTCCGTGGCGCGGGCGCCGATCTCGGCCTGCAGCATCTCGGTGACGCCGTCCAGGACGGAGATGCAGGGCACGCCGACGCGCCCGCAGGTTTCCTCCAGCGTGTGGCGCAGGCTGCTGTCCACCAAGGTGAAGATGACCGGGCCGGGCTCCTGCTCGATGCCCTCGATCACGCGGTCGAGGTTCATGCGCGAGCGCACCAGGAACCATCGGTGCTGCACGATGCCCGGGTTGTCGAAGCGGGCGATGACCGCGCGGGAGATGCTGTTCAGCGTCTCGCCGGTGCTGTCGGAGACCAGGTGGAGGTTGGTTTGCCGGACGGGCATGGCCTGTGGATCACTTTGCCGGGGTGTGCGGATCATGGGGATGAAATCCGGCCCGCCGCAATGGCGGAGCGGTCAGCGGGGATAAACCGAACATTTCCATCCACCATGTATGAACCCGGGACAGCTTCGTCGGGAATCTGGACATTCGGCGTTCGGGCCGGGTCTTCCGGGAGTCGCGTGTGAGTCAATCGGTGGAAAAACCCTGTGGATAGTTTTCGGCGACATTGGGTCCCCGTTATCCACAGGCCCTATCTCAACCACAACCTTAAGACTCTTCTTTTTTTTAGATTTCTCTGGTTTGGTCCGGCCCATGTCATCCAAGCCCATTCTCCAGGTGCTCTCAGGCGAGAGCGTCTGGCCCCCCCCTGCCTGGCTCATGCGCCAGGCAGGTCGCCATCTCCCGGAATACCGCGCGACACGGGCCCAGGCGGGGAGCTTCATGCAGCTCTGCCTGAACCCCGAGCTGGCAGCGGAAGTGACGCTCCAGCCGGTCCGGCGTTACGGCGTCGACGCGGCGATCCTGTTCTCCGACATCCTGATCGTGCCCTGGGCCCTGGGGCAGGGCCTGACCTTCGCGGAGGGCGAAGGCCCCCGCCTGCCGCCGATCCGCGACCGTGCGGGACTCGACGCGCTGGACGTCGCGGGCGCCGCGGCGAAGGCCGCGCCCATCATGGGAACGGTCCGGCGGGTTCGCGCCGCCTTGGACGCCGACCATCCCGACACGACGCTGATCGGCTTCGCGGGCGGGCTCTGGACGGTCGCCTGCTACATGGTCGAGGGCAAAGGCGGCGGCGAGTTCAAGCAGGCGCGGCGGCTGATCCACGAGGACCCCGTCTTCTTCGGCGAACTGATGGCCAAGCTGGAGGCCGCGACCCTGGCCTATCTGCTCGCCCAGGCCGAAGCCGGCGCCGAAGTGCTGATGATCTTCGACAGCTGGGCCGGCCAGTTGCCGCCCAGCGCCTTCCGCAAATGGGTGATCGAGCCCACGGCCCGGCTCCGCGCGGCGCTGAAGGCGGTCAGGCCCGATATTCCGGTCATCGGCTTCCCGCGGCTGGCAGGCCCGATGCTGGTTGAATATGCCGCCGCCACGGGGGTTCAGGCGGTCGCCATGGACACCGCGATGGATCCAGCCTGGGCCAGGGCCCATATTCCGGCCGGTACAGCCCTGCAGGGCAACTTGGACCCTGAGGCGCTCCTTGCGGGCGGCGAAGCCCTCCAGCGCGAGGCTCAGGGCATCCTGAGGGCTATGAAGGGACGGCCCTTCATCTTCAATCTGGGCCATGGCGTGGAGCAGCCGACGCCGCCGGAGCACGTCTCGGCCCTGATGGCGCTTCTGCGGGCAGGCTGAGGGGCAGCCGGCGCGATTCAGAGGGTTGAAACAACGGCCATAGCGGGTATGTCCCGCCCCATGACCGGATCCTGCAGATGACGCGTCGCGTGGCGGTGGTGCTCTTCAACCTCGGCGGGCCCGACAGCCCCGAGGCGGTGCGGCCCTTCCTGGTCAACCTCTTCACCGACCCGGCCATCCTGCGGGTGCCGGGTTTCGTGCGGCCTCTGCTCGGTCGGCTGATCGCCTGGAAGCGAACGAAGGCGGCGCAGGAGAACTACGCCATCATCGGCGGGAAATCCCCGCTGCGGGAGCTGACGGAGGAGCAGGCGGCGGCGCTGGAAGGCGTCCTGAACACCGCCGAGCCGGGCGACGCCTATAAATGCTTCGTGGCGATGCGCTATTGGAAGCCCTTCACCGAGGAGGCCGTGGCGGCGGTGAAGCAATGGGGCGCGGAGGAGATCCTCCTGATCCCGCTCTACCCGCAGTTTTCCTCGACCACGACCGGCAGCTCCATCACCGAGTGGAACGCGGAATGCGCCAAGGCCGGCCTGTCGCTGCCGACCAGCACGCTTTGCTGCTTCCATTCGGATTCCGGCTTCGCCCAGGCGACGGCGCGGATGGTGGAGGAGGCCTATGACAAGGCGCGCGCCAGCCTTCCCGCGGATGTCCCGCTGCGCGTGCTCTTCTCGGCGCACGGCCTGCCGGAGGTGATCGTCAAAAGCGGCGATCCCTACCAATGGCAGGTCGAGCAGACGATGGCCGCCGTGGTCGCGGCCATGAACGTGCCCGGGCTGGATCACGTGGTCTGCTACCAATCGCGCGTGACGCCCCAGAAGTGGCTCGGGCCCTCGACCGACTCGGAGATCGAGCGAGCGGCGGCGGAGAAGGTGGCGGTGCTGATCAGCCCCATTGCCTTCGTCTCCGAGCATTCCGAGACGCTCGTGGAGCTCGATGTGGAGTATCGCGATCACGCCGAAAAGCTCGGGATTCCCGGCTATTTTCGCGTACCTGCGCAAAATGCCGATGCGGGCTTCATCGCGGCCCTGGCCGATCTCGTCCGGCGCACGCAGCATTCGGCGCGCACGCTCTGCAGCTTCGCCGGCGGGCGGCAATGTCCGCGCCCGCACAAGGATTGCCCGCACGGCAAGGCGAACGCGCTGCAGGCCAAAGCCGCATGATCCGCGGCGTCCTGTTCGATTGCGACGGCGTACTGGCCGATAGCGAAGGCGTGGCCAATGGCGTCGTCGCCGAAGCGCTGTCGGCGCTCGGCTGGAGCCTGACCGCGCATGAGGCGCAGCACGAATTCCTCGGCATGGCCCTGCCGGACATGGAGCCGGTTATCGAGGCGCGGCTCGGCAAGCTGCCCGAGGGCTGGGCCAACCGGCTGGCCCACAGGATCGAGACGGATCTTTCCACCGGATTGCGCCCCATTCCCGGCGCCGAGGCGGCGCTGAAGGCCGTGCAGACGGCCGGATTGCCGATGGCGCTCTGCTCCAATTCCTCGCGCGGCGAGCTGGCGGTGAAGATGCGCGCGCTCGGCTTCGGCGCCTATTTCGAGGGGCGGATCTTCAGCTTCCAGGATGTCGCGCGGCCCAAGCCCGCGCCGGACATCTACCTGGCAGCCGCGCGGGCCTGCGGGCTGCGCCCGGAGGAGTGCCTCGTGGTGGAGGACAGCGCGACCGGCGCCGCGGCCGGTCTGGCGGCGGGCTGCCAGGTGCTGGGTATCGTCGCGGGCATCGGCGTGCCGCATATCGCGGGCATGACGGGCTTTCCCGCCTATCTGGCAGGCCTGGACGCCTGAGCACCTTCCGCCGACACTCAGGCGGGGGAAACCATCACATGCCGGCCGTCGAAGCGGAGAGCGTCGAAACACGCACATCCTGGATCATCGCGATCGCCGCCCTGACCATGCTGGCCATGGCCGCGGGCGCGCCGCTCATCGTCGTGGTGGGACTCGTGCCCATCTCCGAGACCCTGGGCGGCGGGCGCTCCCTGCCCTCGCTGGCAAGCTCGGTGGCCTATCTGGGCAGCGGCATCGGCGGCGTGGTCTGCGGGCTGATGGCGACCCGCTTCGGGCAGCGGCGCGTCGCTATGATGGGCGGGATCGCCATCTGCGCGGGGCTGTTCCTGGCCTCCTACGGGAGTTCCTGGTCGCTGCTGACGGGAGTTGGGCTCGGTGTGGGCGTCTTCGGCAATGGCGCGCTGTTTCCGCCGATGTTCGCCTATGTCTCGCTGTGGTTCGACCGGCGGCGGGGAACGGCGCTCGCTCTGGTCTCTTCGGGGCAATATATCGCGGGCTTCGTCTGGCCCTTCTTCTTCGAGCGCGGCATCGCCGCCTTCGGCTGGCAACGGACCATGCAGGCCTATGGAATCCTGGCCGCCGTCGTGGTGCTGGTGATCGCGGGCCTGCTGCTTCGGCCGGCGCCGGTGCCGCTGGCCGGGCCGGGATCGCTGCGCAAGGTCGCCGGCGGGCGCGTGCTGGGCATGGCGCCGAACATGGCGATGTTCCTGATCGCCTTTTGCTCCTTCCTCTGCTGCGTGCCCATGGCGATGCCGGCCGCGCATCTGGTGGCCTTCTGCGGCGACCTCGGGATCTCGGCGGCGCGCGGGGCCTCGATGCTCTCGGTGCTGTTGCTGAGCGCCTTCGTGGCGCGGCAGTTCTGGGGCTGGCTGTCGGACCGCATCGGCGGGCTCTGGACGGTCTTTCTGGGCTCGGTGGCGCAGGTGGTGGGGATGCTGGGCTTCCTCGCGACGACGAATGAAGCGGGGCTGTTCTTCGTCTCGGCCGCCTATGGGCTGGGCTTCGGCGGCATCGTTCCGGCCTATGTGATGGCGGTGCGCGCGCTGTTCCCCGCCATCGAGGCGAGCTGGCGCGTGCCGCTGCTGTTCTTCGCGAGCCTGGGCGGCATGGCGGCGGGCGCCTGGCTGGCCGGGGCGATCTATGACCGCGTGGGCTTCTACGCAGCGGCTTGGTGGGCGGGGATCGCGCTGAACATGGTGCAGCTGGGGATCATGGTCTTCCTGCTGGCCCGCCAGCGCCGCGAGTAGGTCAAAAGCGCCGCAACAGCCGGTCGATATATTCGAGCTCCTCGGACGGCCGCTCGCGCTCGGCGCCACGCCGCCGCAATTCCTCCTGCAGGCGACGAGTGCGGAGCAGTTCGGCCTCCTCGGGCACGCGGGTGTCGCTGCCGTTATCGGCATTGCCGGTGTTCTCGCGCCCGCGCCGGCCCAGGGGATCGCGGCCCTCGCCCAGCTGCTGCTGCCCGTCGGGCCCCTCGCCGCCCATCTCCATGTCGCCGGGGCTATCCTCCTCGCCCTCGCCCTGGCCTTCGCCCTGACCCTGGCCGAACTGGCGCTGCATCTGCTGGGACATCTGGCGGCCGCCCTCCTGGAGGCGGCGCATGGCCTCCTGCTGGTGTGGCCGCGCGTCGCCGCCACTGCCCAGGGCTTCCTGCGCCTCGCGCATCGCCTGGTCGGCGCGGCCGAGCGCTTCCGGTACCTCGCCCGTCAGATCGCCCTGCTGCTGCATGAGCTCGCCCAGCGCTCGGCGCAGCGCGCGCTGGCGACGGGCATCGGCCTGGGCGCCCTGCTGCGCCTCGCGCTCCGCCTGCTGCTGCTCGCCATTGGGTTGCGGGCGGTTCCAGGGGGATTGCTGCTGCTGGCGGCGCTGCTGGGCGGCGCGCTGGTCCGACTGGTCGGCGCGGCGCTGGCCCTGGTCCACCATCTCGCCCTGGCGGCGCACCATGTCCTGCACGGCGCCCATCTGCTGCTGGCCGCGCTCGCGCTGACGCTGGCGGTCGGGGCTTTCGCCACGGGCCATGCGGCCCTCCTGCATGGCCCGCAGCATCTCCTCCAGCTCGGCGAGCTCGCGACGGGCGTCCTCCACGCGGTTCTCGCGCGCGGCCTCCTCCATGCGGCGGGTGCGGCGGTCCATGTCGCGCTGGTCGAGCAGGCGCTGCTGCGGATCATAGGGCAAGGCCTCGGCATTCTCGCGCTGGAGACGCTCGGCCATGGCTTCGAGATGGCGGCGGATGGCCTCGCGCAGCTGCTCGATCTGGCGCTGCACCTCGCTGCGCTGCTGCTCGTCCTGCGGATTGCGCTCGGCCTCGTTCAGCGCCTCGCGGAGTTGCCGCTGCGCCTCGGCGAGGGCGCGGGCGGTGCGCGTGTCGCGGCCCTCCTCCAGAGCGAGCGCGGCTTCCCACAGCAGCTCCTGCACTTCGGGTATGGCCTCCGGCCGGCGGTCGCGCTGGAGCTGGCCGCGCGTGGTCCGCAGCGCGAGCAGCGTGCCGGCGTCATGCTCGAAGGCCTCGGGCTCGCTGGTCAGCCGCTCCAGCTCGCGCATGGCGGCGCCACGGGCGGTCGGGTTCAGCGAGAGGCCCTTGCGCACCTCGATCATCGCGCGGGCGACGGGATGGTTGAAGCTGCGCTCGGGCAAGGTCAGCCGCACTTCCTCGGAATGGCCCGCCTGCCCGCGCCGTCGCGGGCCACGAGGCGCAGCACCACCTCGAGCCCCGCCCAGGGATGTGCGGAGAGATCGGGCTGGGCCAAGCCGCGCGCCTGCCTCGGCGCGGAGGAAGGCAGCGTCATGTCCAGCAGGATGGGCGCGGCCTCCGGCCGGGCGGCGAGGCGGAATTCCGCGGCGAGGGCGACCACGCCCCAGTCGTCCTCGGTGCGCCAGGGCAGGCGCATGGCGAGGCCCCGCTGCGCGCGGGCCGGCGCCTCGGTGAAGGTGGCGACGGGCGGCGCATCGGCCTGGGACGGCAAGGTTCCAGGCGACCAGCTCGCGCCCCTCGCGCTGGATGGCGACGCGTGCCCCGGTGGCGAGGGTGGCCTGCGCCGTGTGGCTGCCGCCACCCAGGGCCTCGAAGGCGAGGCCAGGCGCGCCCGAGATCTCCGGAACGGCCGCCGTGCCGCCACCCGAGATGGCGACCTGGAGGCGGCTTCCGGCCGGCACGGTGGCCGCGCCGCCGCCGGCGGGCAGGAAGATGGGCGGCGCGCCGGTGTAGCTGGGGGGCGTGACCCAGGCCTCGTAGCGCAGCGGCGCGGGCGGGATGGAGGCGGCGAAGCTCGGCAGGAGGCCGCGGGCGAGCAGAGCCGGCGCGTCGGCCCCGGCCATGACGAGAGCCGAGGCCAGCGCCACCAGCAGCCGCCGCGCAAAGCGCGCCGGTCGCGCGCGGCGAGGCCGGGGCGCGGAGGACCCACGCGGAGCCGGCGGATCATTCCCCGCATGCGCGATTGATGGGCGCCCCAGAGCGCGAGGCCCGCCGGATCGGAGGTGGCGGGCTGGTCCTGCAGCGCGGCCAGGGGCCGGTGGGGGAGCCCCGTCGCCCGTTCCAGCCGGCGGTCGATCGCGGCGGCGTCGGGCCGCCGGAAGCTCTGCCAGCCGCGCCAGACGGCCCAGCCAAGGCCCCCGAGCAGGCCCAGGAGGATCAGCAGATGCAGCCATGCCGGCAGCAGCGCCGGGATCCCGAGCAGGGCAAAGACGACGAAGAGGCCGGCCACGCCCAAAGCGGGCCAGGCGGCCGGCCAGGCCGCCTCCCACCACAGGGCGGCCCGGGCGAGCGCGCGCTTGCGGCGAAGGCTGGCCTCGGTCATCCCGGCGTGTGGCCTTCGGCCCAGGCCGGCAGGCGCTGGCCCTCCAGCAGGGCGTCATAGGACTGGCGATCCCGGATCACGGAGAAGCGGGCGCCTTCGACCATCACCTCGGCCGCGAGCGGCCGGGCATTGTAGGTGCTGCTCATGGCGGCACCGTAAGCCCCGGCGTCCAGGATTGCCACGAGGGATTCCGCCGGCAGGGCCGGCAGGTCGCGGCCCTTGGTGAAGGTATCGCTGCTTTCGCAGACGGGTCCGACCACATCCGCCTGGGAAATCGGCGCATGGAAGGCCACGGGCGAGACCGGCAGGATGCCGTGCCAGGCCTCGTACATGGCCGGGCGCAGCAGGTCGTTCATGGCGGCGTCCACGATCACGAAGCGGCGCGTGGTGGCGTGCTTCTCGATGATGACGCGGGTCAGCAGCACGCCCGAGGGGCCGGCGATCCAGCGGCCGGGCTCCATCATGATCTTCACGCCGAGGTCGCCCAGGCCCGCCTTGATGGCGCCCGCCAGGGCGGCGGGGGAGCCGGGCAGCTCGTCGCGATAGGGAATGCCCAGGCCACCGCCGCAATCGACGCGCGCGACGCTATGCCCCGCCGCGCGCAGCTCGCGCACCAGCTGGCCGAGACGCTGATAGGCCGCGCGGTAGGAGGCCACGCCCTGGGCGATCTGGCTGCCGATATGCACGGTGAGGCCGACCACCTCGAGGCCCGGCATCGCCGACATCCGGCCATAGAGCTCGGGCGCCATGGCGATGGGCACGCCGAACTTGTTCTCGGTGAGGCCGGTGGTGATCTTGGCGTGGGTCTTGGCGTCCACGTCGGGGTTCACGCGCAGCGCCACGCGGGCGCGGCGGCCGAGCGAGGCGGCGACGCCGCTCAGCATCTCCGCCTCCTCGGCGGATTCGACGTTGATCTGGAGGATGTCCTCGGCCAGGGCCAGGCGCATCTCGCGCTCGGTCTTGCCCACGCCGGAGAAGACGATGCCCGAGGCGGGCACGCCAGCGGCCCGCGCGCCGCGCAGCTCGCCCTCGCTGACCACGTCGGCGCCCAGGCCCTCCTGCGCGAGGAGGTTCACCACGGCGAGCGAGGGGTTGGCCTTGGTGGCGTAATGGATGGAGGCGTCGAGCCCGGCCTCGGCCAGGGCGTCCTTCAGCAGGCGCGCGCGGCGGCGCAGCGTGCTGGCGGAATAGACCCAGGTCGGCGTGCCGACGGCGGCGGCGATGCGCGCAAGCGGCACCTCCTCGACCATCAGCCCGGCGAGGGGGTCCATCGCGAGGGCGGGGCGGGCGGCGAGGAGATCGCCGAAGGAGGGATCGGGCGTGTCTAGGACAGGAGCGGGTGCGGCCATTCCCGTAGATAACGGCCGGCACGCCCTGCCGACAACACCATCAGATCGCCGGACGGGGCGCCCAGGCCGAGGCCTTGCTCCGCAGTTCCTGGAATTTGCCCGAGGCCGAGGCCAGCCGGGCATCCCAGGCGGGGTCCGGCGCCTGGCCCGCCGAGACCTTGAAGAAGGCCTGCATCATGCAGGCGACGGCGAAGGGCTCGATCAGCGCCGCCTTCACCGCCCAGGCGAAGAGCACCGCGAAGACGATGCCCCCGGCCGACCATCCGCCCGGCATGGCATAGGCGACCGCCGCCGCCGGGGCGAGCATGACCAGGAAGATCACGAAGGTCAGGCCGTAGATGATGAAGGTCAGGAAGGCCGCGTTGCGCAGCATGGCCGTGCCGTTCTGCGCGTAGAGCACCAGGCCCTGGCGGCCGCCCTCCCAGCTGTCCGCCGGCTTCGTGCGGAAGATGTGGCCGAGGATCACCTCGTCCATCAGGCCGACCGAGACGCGCAGGATGCCGCGGATGATGCCCATGAGGGTGTCCAGCCCGGGAATGGGCAGAAGATTCGCGATGCCCTGGATCAGCCCCACGGTCACGGCCAGCACGCCCTTGATGATCAGGTCCAGCGCGAAGAGCGTATTGGCCTCGGCGAAGCGGCCCCGGACCATGACGCTGGCATGATCGATCTGGGCGCGGCCCATGGGGATGGGACGGCCTTCCATCAGCTCGACCAGCACGGCGATATGGCCAGCCTTCACGACATAGAGGATGTATTCGCGCAGCATATAGAGCACGGCGGCCGTGAGCCCGAAGCCCGCAAAGCCGCCGATGCCAGTCGCCGTGGCGCGGAACTCAGCGCTGCCCGCCGCGCCGATCAGCCAGCCGAGTCCGGCGCCCACGGCTGTCAGGACCACATAGGCCACGGCGATGCCGGCATAGACCAGCATGCGGAAGACGATGAACGGCGCCGTCCGGGCCATGAGGCCGAGGGCCGCGCCCACCGAAAAATCCCACATGACAGCCCTGTCTCCCCGCGATGGGGTCATCTTCCCCGTTTTCGGGACCCGCGAGAATTGTCGAACGTGTCGCGTGCGTCGCGCCTTGCCGGCCTCGCGGCACCGGAGGAACATCGCCGCCCTGTCAGGAGGCATGTGTGGCTGATCTCAGAATTTTCTCGACCCTCGGCGTGGTGAGTGTGCTGGAGGAGCTGCTGCCGCGTCTCGGCCTGAAGGTGGATCCCGTCTTCGAGCCGACGAAGCGGCTGATGGACCGCATCGCGGCGGGTGAGCGCGCGGACCTCGCCATCCTGACCTCGGAGGCGATCGACGAGTTGATGGCCTCGGGCGTGCTGGTGCCGGGCAGCCGCTTCGACCTGGCGCGCTCCTATGTGGGCATGGCGGTGGCGCCGGGCGCGCCGCGGCCCGACATCTCCACCGTGGACGCCTTCCGCGCGACGCTGCTGGCGGCCCGGACCATTGCCTATTCGCGCGCCGGGGCCAGCGGCATCTTCTTCGCCGGATTGCTGGAGCGGATGGGGCTGTCGGCCGAGGTGAACGCCAAGGCCACCATCATCCCGAGCGGCTTCACGGGCCAGCTGCTGCTGGACGGAAAGGTGGAGCTGGCGGTGCAGCAGGTCAGCGAGCTGATGGCCGTGCCGGGCATCGACATCCTCGGCAAGATTCCGATGGAGATTCAGCCCGATACCATCTTCTCCGCCGCGCTCTTCGCCGGGACGGCCAGAGCCCAGGAGGCGCGGGACTTCGTGGCGGCCGTCTCGGGGCTGTCGGTCGCGGCGCTGTATCGCGAGAAGGGCCTGCAGCCCGTCTGAAGATTTCCTGGAACAGATCCCGATCAGGCTGCTGTGCCTGATCGGGTGAAGATACTCGAAAAACAACAGGCCAGAGCTTTTGGGCGCGCTGCCCCGAGCAGCGCGCCCGCCTTCCCCGCCCCTCAGGCGCTTTCGTAAAGCCGGGTCAACGAGAACTCGCGATGGCCCAGCAATTCGGCCGCCGTCAGCTCCCCATCCGCCGTGCGCAGCATGCAGTCGAGCAGCGCCTCGCCGGCCTCGTCCATGTTGATCTGCTTCTGCAGCAACCCGGTCACGTCGACGTCGACATGCTCAGACATGGTGCGCTGGGTCCGCGGATTGGCCGTCAGCTTGATCACCGGCAGGATCGGATTGCCGATGACATTGCCCTGGCCCGTCGGGAAGAAATGCACCGCATAACCGGAAGCCGCGCAGAGGGTGACCATCTCGGCCGCCGCGCTGGAGCTATCCATGAACCACAGGCCGGGGCCCGTCGGTTCCTCGGCCTTGTCCAGCACGCCATCGACCGTGCACTTCTTGCCGATCTTGGTGATGTTGCCGAGCGCCTTCTCCTCGATGGTGGTGAGGCCGCCCTCGATGTTGCCTTTCGTCGGTTGGCTGTCGGACAGGTCGGACGTCTTGTTCGCTTCGATCACTCGCTGATAGCGGTCGAACATCGCCATGAACTGCTTCCGGATCTCTGGCGTCTTGCAGCGCGCGGCCACCAAGTGCTCGCCGCCCGTCAGCTCCGTCGTCTCGCCGAAGACCAGCGTGTGCCCGGCCTCCCAGAGCTTGTCGAAGGCATTGCCCACGGTCGGGCAGGAGGCCAGCCCCGAGGTCGTGTCGCTCTCGCCGCATTTGGTCGAGACCCAGAGCTCCACCAGCGGTGCCTTCACCTTCTTCAGGCGCGAGGCGTGCTTCACCATGCGGTAGGCGCTGCGCGAGGCCGAGGCGATGGTGTTGATGTCGCCGTTCTGCTCGATGGCGAAGCCCTCGACCGGCTTGCCGCTCGCCGCGATGCCCTCGACGATCTTGCCCGTCCATCCCGGCTCGATGCCGATGACGATGACCGCCGCGACGTTCGGGTTCGTCCCCGTGCCGATCAGCGTGCGGAAATGCAGGTCGAGATCCGCGCCGAACTGCAGCCGCCCATAGGCGTGCGGGATCGCCATCGCGCCCTTGATGTTGTTCGCCACGGCCTCGGCCGCCGCATTCGAGAGGTCGTCCACCGGCAGGATGATGACGTGGTTGCGCACGCCCATCCGCCCGTTCTCGCGCCGCCAGCCCTCGAAGGAGGAGCCTTTCAGGTTCATACTCATGAAGATTCCCCTACCAGCGCTTCGTCTTGACGTTGTGGACGTGCAGATGTTCGCCGGCGGCGATGTCCGAGACGGCTTTGCCGATATCCACCCCGTATTTGATGATGGTGTCGCCGGCCTTGATCGGCTTGATCGCCAGCTTGTGGCCGATCGGGATGTCCGACTTCGCGTCGAACTCGATCATCTTGTCCTGGTCCATCACCCAGCCGTTGATGCGGTTGCTGGCGCTCAGCCCCTCGACCACGACGACGCCGACGGAATCCCCCTCGTCATGAACGACGAAATGGATGGTCATTTTCTGGCTTCCTCCCTGTTATGGACGGAAGGCTAGTCCTCGCTTGCCGCGCGCCACAACCGAAGTGTTTGGACCCGGGGCCCGTGGGCGGTCGTGACGCTGCCGGCATCTTCAAGGCCGCGGGCTTACAATTGAGGTATGATGTCCGCGCATTGAATGCTGACTTGCCCTCAATGGGAGGAGTGGGCGTAACATCCCCACCATCTCCCAGGGAGTGACAGAGGGTGCTGCATTGGATGCTGCGCCGCTTCGTCCGACGAGGCGTGCTGGTCGTTCGCTACCCCGATGGGCGGCTGGCCACCTACGGCCCCGGCGTGGCGTCGGCCGGGGATCTCTCCGGCGGCCTTCACATCAAGACCGACCGCGCGGCGCGGCGCATGGCAGCGAACCCGTCCCTCGCTCTGGGCGAGCTCTACATGGACGGCGAGATCGAGCCGATGGACGGCGATCTGCACGACGCGCTGGACGTGCTGACCCTCAACCAGTCGCTCAGCGGCGATCCCGGCCTCACCTGGATGCTGGATTGGGGCCGGGTTGCCATCCGGCGCCTGTGGCAGCTCAACCCCGCGGGCCTGGCGCGCCGGCGCATCGCGCATCACTACGACATCGACGAGGCGGTCTACGCCCTCTTCCTCGATGAGGACCGGCAATACTCCTGCGCCTATTTCCCCACCGGGACCGAGACGCTGGAGGAGGCGCAGCTTGCCAAGAAGCGGCACATCGCCGCCAAGCTGAAGCTCGATCGTCCGGGGCTCGAGGTGCTGGACATCGGCTGCGGCTGGGGCGGCATGGCGTTGACGCTCGCGCGTGAATACGGCGCGCGGGTGACGGGAATCACCCTGTCGCAGGAGCAGCTCGGCATCGCCCGGTCACGGGTGCGGGCCGCCGGGCTGGAGGGCCAGGTGGCGTTCGAACTGATGGATTATCGCGCCTGGGACCGCCCGATGGACCGCGTCGTCTCGGTGGGCATGGTGGAGCATGTGGGGATCAACCATTTCGGCGCCTATTTCAGCACCATCGCGCGGGCGCTGCGCGAGGATGGCGTCGCGCTGGTGCATGGCATCGGGCGCTCGACCGGGCCGGGGGCGACCAATCCCTGGATCAACCGCTACATCTTCCCCGGCGGCTATTCGCCGGCCTTGTCCGAGGTGATTCCGGTCGTCGAGAAGGTCGGACTCTGGGCCACCGACATCGAGGTGCTGCGGCTACATTACGCGATGACCCTGCGCGAATGGAGCCGTCGCTTCGCGGCCCATCGCGATGAAATTCGTGCAAGGCACACGGAGCGCTTCTGCCGGATGTTCGAGTTCTATCTGGCCGGCGCGGAGAGCGCCTTTCGCCATGGCGGGCTCATGAACTGGCAGGTGCAGCTGGCCCGCTCGGTGGACGCCCTGCCGCTCAGCCGCGCCTATATGCTGGAGGAGGCCAGCCGGGCGAGCGCCCCGGGTTCCGCGCCGGTTCAGGCCATGGCAAATACGGAGGCGTGATCCAGGGGAGAATACCAATGGCCGGCGTCTATTTTCACAACGATGTGTGGTCGACCGAAGAGCCCAAGCTGCTCGGCCCGATGGACAACGCCTTCTGGCAGGGCTCGGTGATCTTCGACGGCGCGCGCGCCATCACCGGCTGGGCGCCGGACCTCGCGCTGCACTGCGCCCGCGCGGTCCGCTCGGCGAAGGTCATGGCCATGAAGCCGACCAAGACGCCCGAGGAGATCGAGGCCCTGGCGCGCGAGGGCATCAGGCGCATGGGCCCCGAGGCGACGGTCTATGTCCGCCCGATGTTCTTCGTGCGGGACTCCATCGGCTCCTCGCAGCCCGATCCGGACAGCACGGAATTCCTGCTCGCCGTCTACGACGCGCCGCTGCCGGGCTTCGGCGGCTTCTCGGCGATGATGGCGCCCTATCGCCGCCCGGCGCCGGACATGGCGCCGACGGACGCCAAGGCCTCCTGCCTTTATCCGAACAGCCAGCGCGCCGCGGCCTGGGCGCGCGCGCACGGCGCCGACAACGCCGTGCTCTGCGACATCGCGGGCAATGTGGCGGAGTTCGCGACCTCGAACATCTGGTTCGCCAAGGACGGCGTGGTGGTGACGCCGGCGCCGAACCACACCTTCCTCGCGGGCATCACGCGCCGCCGGATCATGGGCCTGCTGCGCGATGCCGGCGTCACGGTCGAGGAGCGCACGGTGCGCCCCGAGGAGCTCGAGACGGCGGATGAGATCTTCTCCACCGGCAACTACGCCAAGGTGCAGCCGGTGAACCGCTACAACGGCCGCGACCTGCAGCCGGGCCCCTTCGCGAAGAAGGCGCGCGAGCTGTACTTCGCCTGGATGGAAGCCCAGCCGAAGGTTGTCGAAGCCACGTCGGCGGCCGCCGAGTGACATGACTCGCGGCGGAGCCGCCAGGTAGATGCGCGCCGTCGGGGAGCTGCTGCGGGACTGGCGGCAACGGCGGCGCGTCAGCCAGCTCGACCTCGCGCTGGATGCCGGCGTTTCGGCCCGTCACCTGAGTTTCCTGGAGACGGGCCGGTCGCTACCGAGCCGCGAGATGCTGGTGCTTCTCGCGGAACAACTCGAGGTCCCGCTACGCGAGCGCAACGCGCTGCTGCTGGCGGCGGGTTATGCGCCCATCTATCGCGAGCGCGGGCTGGATGATCCGGACTTCGCCGCCATCCGCGCGGCCGTGCAGCGTATCCTGGCCGGGCATGAGCCCTTTCCGGCGGTGGCGGTGGACCGGCATTGGAACCTCGTCGCGATGAATGCGGGCGTCGCTCCGCTGCTGGCGGGCGTGGATCCCTCGCTGCTCACGCCGCCGGTGAATGTGCTGCGGCTCTCGCTGCATCCGGCCGGCCTCGCACCGCGCATCGCCAATCTCGCGCAATGGCGCGAGCACCTGCTGTCCCGGCTCGGACGGCAGATCGCGGAAAGCGGTGATCCGGTTCTCGCCTCGCTGCGGCACGAGCTCGAAGCCTTTCCGCATGAGGGCGACGAAGCGATCGATGACGGCCTCGCCTCCCTGGCCGTGCCGCTTCAGCTGAAGACGGAGCACGGGCTGTTGAGCTTCATCAGCACTTCCATGGTCTTCGGCGGGCCGCGCGACATCGGCCTCGCGGAACTGGCCATCGAGGCCTTCCTTCCCGCCGACGAGGCGACGGCGAATGCGCTCAGGCCGTGAGAGCGGATCGCCGAAGGGCGTGGATCCGCTCTCCAGCTATCCGATGAGCTGCGCCACCAGATCCCTGGCCCGGTAGCCGTCCTTCGTGCCCTGGATGAAGAAAGCCGTGGAATTCGAGTTCCTTACACGCAAGGGCAGGATCGCCTGATACGCGGCGGACTCGTACCAGCCCTTGGCGGCGTCCATGTCCGGGAAGGCGATGACCACGATGTGGCCCGCCCATCCCGGCTCCACGATCTCCGGCTCGGCGCCGTGGATGAGGAAGTGGCCCTGGAAGGGTTCCAGCGAGGCGTCGATGCGCAGCAGGTAGTCGGCGATCTCGGCGCCGAGCTGAACCGCGTTGAGTTGCGCGATGGCATAGGCGGGCATGGCGGGCTCCTGTCGTTGACCGCCCGCTTATGGCGAGGCCCGGCAGGCTTGCGCGATTACCTCCCACGTAATCGCGCCATCGCTTTCGCCCCCGCATCCTCAAGCCGTCCGGAACGACCGGGCGATCGCAAGAGGAGATTTCGATGACCAATGCGGCCAATATCGCCGAGACCTACATCGCGCTCTGGAATGAGAAGGATGCGGCGCGCCGCCAGGCGATGCTGCAGGAATCCTGGGCGGCGGGCGCGACCTATATCGACCCCCTGATGAAGGGCCAGGGTCACGCCGAGATCGACGCCCTGGTGGGCGCGGTCCAGGCGCGCTTCCCGGATTTCCGCTTCGACCTGCTGAAGCCGGCCGACGGCCATGGCGACTTCGTGCGCTTCTCCTGGGGGCTCGGGCCGGACCATCCGATCAAGGGCTCGGACGTGCTGGTGGTGGAGGGCGGCAAGATCCGGTCGGTGATCGGTTTCCTGGACCAGGTGCCCGCCACGTGATCCGCTACGCCCCGGCTCCCTTTTCGGCGCCGGGGCGTGTAGGACGGCCCATAGATGCTCAAACGGCGGGAGGCCGCGCCATGACCCATTTCCTCACCCCCCGCCGCTCCCTTCTGCTGGGGGCCGCGCTCGCCGCGCCGGCCCTGGCGCGCGCGCAACCCGCCTATCCGGACCGGCCCATCCGCCTGATCGTTCCCTTCCCGCCGGGTGGTGGCACGGACGCGATCAGCCGCGAGGTCGGCGGGCGCATGCTGGCCATCGCGGGCTGGACGGTGGTGGCGGAGAACCGCCCCGGCGCGGGCGGCAATATCGGCCTCGATTCCGTCGCGAAGGCCCCGGCCGACGGCTACACCATCGGCATGGGGCAATGCTCCAACCTGGCGGTGAACCCCTCCCTCTACCCCAACATGCCCTTCGACGGGCTGCGGGACTTCGCCTTCCTCTCGCTGCTGGCGAAGCAGCCATTGGTGCTGGTGGTGGCGGCCAACTCGCCCTGGAAGACCATGGGCGAGCTGGCCGCGGCGATCCGTTCGTCGCGCGATCCGATGAAGTCCGGCCATCCGGGCAACGGCACGCTGGCGCATCTGTCGAGCGAGCTCCTGGCGCAGCGCCTCGGTGCCGAGCTGCTGGTGGTGCCCTATCGCGGCGCCGGCACGGTCACGGCGGACCTGCTGGCGGGGCGGGTGGAAATGTACTTCTCCAGCCCGCCGCCGGTGCGGGGATTGCTGGAGGCCGGCGCGCTGCGGGCCCTGGCCGTCACGACCGCCGAACGCGCGCCCGCCCTGCCGGAGGTGCCGACCATGATCGAGGCCGGCTTCGAGAACTTCCTCGCGGTGAACTGGACCGGCCTGGTCGCGCCAGCGCGCACGCCGGCGGAGATCGTGGCGCGCTGGAATGCGGAGATCCAGCGCGGCCTGGCGACGCCGGAGATGCGCGCGCGGCTGGCGCAGGATTTCAGCGTGCCGCACGGCTCGACGAGCGAGGAGTTCAGAACCTTCGTCGAGGCTGAGATCGTGCGGTGGCGCGAGGTCGTGCGCTCGGCGAAGATCGAACTGGGCTGACCTTCGCCCTCAGTCGACCCGCGCGCCGGACGCGCGCACCAGCGGCGCGAAAATCGCCTCGTTCCGCACCCGGAAGGCCGCGAGATCCTCGGGCGAGGTCCACCACGGCGTCGCCCCATTGTCCTCGAAGAGCCGGATCGTATCGGGCGATTCCAGCGCCCGCTTCGCCAGTTGCGAGATGCGCTCCACCATCGCCGGCGGCATCCCCGCGGGGCCGATCACCGAACCCCAGGAGGTCAGCTCGAAGCCCGGCAGGAACTCGGCCATGGCGGGCACGTCCGGCGCCTGGGGGCTGCGCCGCGCGCCCGTGACCGCCAGCGCGCGCACCTTGCCCTCGCGCGCCTCGGCGAGGGCCTGGGGAATGTTATCGAAGATCATATGGACCCGCCCGGCCAGCAGATCGATATGGGCCGGCGCGCCGCCGCGATAGGGCACGTGCAGCATGTCCACGCCCGCCATCACCTTGAACATCTCGCCGGAGAGATGAACCGTCGTGCCCGAGCCCGAGGAGGCGAAGGTGTAGCGCCCCGGATTGGCCTTCAGCAGCGCGATCAGCTCGGGCACGCTGTGCGCGGGCACGTCGTTATGCACCACCAGCATGTTCGGCAGCTGCCAAAGCCCGGCGATATAGGTGAAGTCCTTCGCCGGATCATAGGGCAGGCGCGGATAGATCGAGGGCGCGATGGCCAGCGGCGCGATGCTGCCCAGGCCGATGGTCCGCCCATCGGGCGCCGAGCGCGCGATGGCCTCCGTCCCCACATTCCCGGCCGAGCCGGCGCGGTTCTCGACGATGAAGGATTGCTGCGTCAGCTCCGTCATCTTCTGGCACCAGATGCGCGAGATGATGTCGGTGCCGCCGCCGGGCGGGAAGACGCCGATGAAGCGCGTCGAGCCCAGGGGCCAGGAGGCGGTCTGGGCCTGGGCGCCGGTGAATCCGGCCGCGCCGAGCATGGCCGAGGCCTGGCCGAAGGCGCGCCGCGACAGCCGGCCCAAGGGCCGGGCCTGATCCTTCATCGTGAAGCCTCCCTGGTCCGGCTTGCCGCCGGTTTGTCCGGACATGACAGGGATCAGGACGTTGAAAGTCAAGCGTGGATGGGCTTACCTTAGCGAAGGGCCGCGCTCCGTTTCCGATCTTTTCGCACCATTCCGGCCCGGGGGCTCGCCGCCACCGCGAAACTGGTCCACCCAGCGAGCATCCAACCGCCGGGGAAGCCGTGCAGACGAAACGCCGACATTCGGAGGCTTCATCAACGGACAGGCCGGCGCCTGAACGCGAGGTCCTGCTGCCCGACTGGATGGCCGCGCGCATCCTGCACCAGGACCAGGAGGTCCTGATCCTCAACAAGCCCTCCGGGATCGCGGTGCATCCCGGCCCGCGCGGTGGGCCCAGCCTGTCGGACTGGCTGCCCGCCCTGCAGCAGGGCCGCAAGCATCTGCCCCAGCCGGCGCATCGCCTGGACATGGACACCGCGGGTTGCCTGGCCTTCGGCCGCACCAAGCCGGCCATCGCCGCACTCAACAAGCTCTTCGCCGAGGGGCGGACGCAAAAGACCTATTGGGCCGTGCTCATCGCGCCGCCGCCCAGCGAGACGGGCGTCTGCGAGGCGCCGCTGCTCAAGCGCAGCTCCAAGGCGGAGGGCTGGCGGATGTCGGTGGACCCCGCCGGCCAGACCGCGCGGACGGAGTGGCGCGTGATGGGCCGCGACGGCGCGTTCACCGCCGTCGAGCTGACGCCGCGCACCGGGCGCACGCACCAGCTGCGCCTCCATATGTCGCATCTGGGCTGCGCGATCGTGGGCGATGGCTTCTATGGCGGCGGGGAGGGGCGGCTGCACCTTCTGGCGCGAACGATCGGCCTGCCGCTCGACCCCGAGCGCCGCGCCACCCGCGCCCATCCCGGACCATATGCGCGAAGCCCTGGCGCGATGCGGCGTGCGCTGATCCTGGCGGCCCTCGCGCCGCTGCTCATGGCGCAGAGGGCGGCGCCGGGCGTGCGGGTGGAGGATGGAATCCCGCGGCAGAGCTGCGGCTTCGGCGAGGGCCTTTCCCTCCTTCGCGGCATCGAGCGCGAGGCCGGGCAGCCCATCCCCGGCGTGGCGGAGGGCCGTGCCAGGGGCGAGCGCGCCGTCTCGGGGCTGAGCTCGGCCGCCGCCGCCTTCGGAAACTGCGGCTGCCCCCGCCTGGCCGAGCTGACGACCGAAGCCGGACGGGTGGCCGCCAGCGCGCCGTCCGAGGCGAGCGTGGCGCGGCTGACGGCGGTCTTCGCGCAGGTGAAGTTCCGCGCGCAGCTTGCGCGCGAGTTCAGCGAGCAGCGGGCCTGCCGGTGACGCAACCCGCGAGCTGCCGCGGGATTTGGCATGTGAACAGCTTTCCAAAGGCCGGATTCTGGTGACTTCCTCCCATGCTGGGGCAGCTATAGCCTGGGCTCATGACCCCCTGCCGACGCACCATATGACCCCCGTCTCGGCCCGTATCGCCCTGCGCGAGGCCACCGGGCCGCTGCACGGCGCCGTCGAGGAACGGTTCACCGGGTTGAATCTGGCGGAAGCCGTTGATTATGGTCGTTTCCTGGTCGCCCATGCCGAGGTCATCCCGCCCTGGAGGATGCGCTGGGTCGTGCCGGCATCGAAGCCGCCCTGCCCGACTGGCCCCGCCGCCGCCGCACGGACAGCCTGGCTGCGGACCTCGCCGCGCTCGGCCTCCCCCTTCCAGCGATTCGCGCCATCGACATCGCCCCCGGGGCAGAGGCCATGGGCGTGGCCTATGTGCTGGAGGGCTCGCGGCTCGGCGCCGCCATGTTGCTCAAGACGGTCCCGGTCGGCCTGCCCAGGGGCTTCCTCAGCCATGGCCAGGGCGAGCATCTGTTCCGAAGCTTCCTCGTGCCGCTCGATGCGGTCAAAGACATCCCCGCCGCCATCATTGGCGCTCGTCGCGCCTTCGGCCTCTTTTTGGCGTATCCCTCCGCATGAGCCTCAACTACGGTGAGCCGATCACCCTGACAAATTGTGATCGGGAGCCCATCCACCGGCTCGGCCATATCCAGCCTTTTGGTTTCCTGCTGGCGGCCGATTCCGACGGTGTGGTGCGCAACGTCTCGAAGAACATCGAGATCTTCATCGGCGTGCCGGCCCAGGTCTCGCTGGGCCGCCGTCTGGCCGATCTCATCGTCCCCGAGACCTATGCCGCCATTCACGAGCGCACGGACGATCTGACGGAACTTCCCGTCGCGGAACGCCTGTTCGGCGTGCCGCTGCGGGAGGGCGGCACGCTCTACGACGTGGCAGTCCACATGGCCGATGGCTGGCTCGTCGTGGAGGCGGAGCGCAGCACCCCCGCCGGCAATTTCGATCCCACGGCGGACGTGCGCTTCCTCATGGCGCAGTTCGACCAGGCCTCCGGCCTGCTGCCCTTCTGCCACATCGCGGCGGAGCGGCTGCAGGCGCTGCTGGGCTACGACCGGGTGATGGTCTACCGCTTCGACGATGATGCATCGGGCGAGGTGATCGCGGAGGTCGCGCGGCCGGGCATCGGCAGCTTCCTCGGCCAGCGCTATCCGAAGGAGGACATCCCGCAGCAGGCGCGCGTCCTCTACCTCAAGAACTGGCTGCGCATCATCGCCGACGTGAATGCGGCGCCGGTGCCCGTCCAGGGCGGCGGCAACGACGCCCAATCCATCGGGCTCGACCTGTCGCTGAGCACGCTGCGCGCGGTTTCGCCGGTCCACCTCGAATACCTGCGCAACATGGGCGTCAGCGCCTCGCTCTCGATCTCGATCGTGGTGCAGGGGCGGCTCTGGGGGCTCTTCGCCTGCCACCACTATTCGCCACGCCTCGTGGATTTCCGGCGCCGTTCGGCCGCCGAGCTCTTCGGCCGCATGTTTTCCCTCCTGGTCGACAGCCGCGAGCGCAGCGAGGAGGCCGAGCACGAGGCGCATGCGCGTACCGTGCACGACCGCGTGATGGCCCGCATCGCGGTGCGGGAGGATGCGGCCAAGGGCATCCAGGATCTGCTGCCGGAGATCGCCGACACCATCCCCTCCGACGGCGTGGCGCTCATCCTCGGGGCGGAAATCACCCTGCTCGGCCATACGCCCACCCAGGCTGAACTGGCGGACCTCCTGGCCGCGTTGCCGAGGCAGGAAGGTGCCACCGTGCTGAGCGAGGAATCAATTCCCCGGCTCTACCCGCCCGCGGCAGCCTGGACCGAGCGCGCGACCGGCATGCTCGTCGTGCCGCTCTCACAGGCGCCGCGCGACTACCTCATCTACTTCCGCCTCGAATACGCACGTACCGTCGTCTGGGGCGGCGAACCGGCGAAGATCGAGAATGTCGGCCCGCTGGGCGTGCGCCTCACGCCCCGAGCGAGCTTCGATGCCTGGAAGGAGGTCGTGCGCGGTCGATCCGCGCCCTGGACCGCGCTGGAGCGAAGGATCGCGGCGAGCCTGCAGGTTGGCCTACTCGACATCATCCTGCGCCTGTCGGAAGCGGCGCATGAGCAACGGCGACTGGCCGCGGAGCGCCAGAAGCTGCTCATCGCCGAGCTGAATCATCGCGTGCGCAATATCCTGGCGCTCATCTCCGGCCTGGTGAAGCAGACCCAGGCAGGAACCGCCGCCGATTTCGCCAGCCAGATCGAGGGCCGCATCGAGGCCCTGGCTCGCGCGCACGACCAGATCACGCGAGACAATTGGGGCCCGGCCCCGTTGCGCGCGCTTCTCCAGGCCGAGACGGGCACCTATGCGCAACGCGTCGTACTGAGCGGACCGGAGGTGTCCATCACGCCGCTCGCCTTCTCCACGCTCGCGCTGGTGCTGCACGAGCTGGTGACGAACTCCGCCAAATACGGCGCCCTTTCGGCCCCGAGCGGCCGGGTGGAGATCCGCTGGTACATGGAGGCCGATGGGCAGCTCGCGCTGGAATGGGGCGAGCACGGCGGTCCGCCCGTGCAGGCGCCGCAGCGGCGCGGCTTCGGTAGCAGCTTTATCGAGCGCGCCATTCCCTTCGACCTGCATGGCGAAGCGCGGATCCATTTTGCCGTGGCAGGCGTATCCGCGACCTTCGTGATTCCGCGTCTGCACGTGGTCGATACGCCCGGTGCCAAGGAGATCATGGCGCTGGGCGTGCCCACCGCGCGGTCTTCTACCAACGAGGTGCGCAACGCCCTGGTAGTGGAGGACAACTTCATCATCGCGCTCGATGCGCAGTCCATGCTGAAGCATCTCGGCGTACCGAAGGTCGAGGTAGCCAGCAATGTGACGGCCGCGCTGCGGCGGATCGCGCAGGATGTGCCGGATTTCGTGGTGCTGGACTTCAACCTCGGCCGCGAGAGCAGCGTTCCTGTCGCCGAGGAGCTGGAGCGCCGCGGAATCCCCTTCGTCTTCGCCACGGGTTATGGCGAGGATGCCGATATCCTCGGGCTTTTCCCGGAGCGGCCGGTGTTGCGCAAGCCTTATACGCGCGCGGACCTCAAGGCCTTCCTGACCGGCTTAGCGAACCCTTAGCTCCGTCGCCGCCGCCGCGCCCTCCGCATCCAGCACGGTGATCCGGTAGAAGCCCGGCCCTGGCGGAACCCAGGCCGCCTCGCGCCGCGCGGGATCGGTCGCCAAGGGCGCGCCATCGACCAGGAAGACGAGCGGGCGCTGGCCGCCGGACGCGCGCAGCACGACGCGCCCCGCCTCGGGCAGCACGGCGCGCGGCGGCGGGAAGAGCAGGCGCAGCGCATCCGTCGGAGTAGCGACGGCCACCGTCAGGGCGCGCTGCTGCGCGGCCGGGCGCGGCGCGGCGGGCAGGCGCTCGAAGACCTGGGCGAGCAGGGGCAAAGCCAGCCGCGCGCCGGTCGCGCCCGGCATGGGTGTCCCGTCGGGGCGCCCGATCCAGACGCCCACGACATGCTGGCGGTCCATCCCGAAGGACCAGGCGTCCCGGCCGCCCCAGCTCGTGCCGGTCTTCCAGGCGATGCCGGCCGGTCCGCCGCCGGGGAAGGGCTGCACCAGGATGGCGCTCGCCAGGCCCGCGGCGCGCGGCTCGACCACGGACTGCCCCGCCCCCGCCGCGCGGCCGCCATCGCCGAGCATGGCGTAGAGGCCGACCATCTCGCGCAGCGTCACGCCCACCCCGCCCAGCGCCAGGGGCAGCGAGGGCTCCGCGCCGGGCGGCAGTCGCGGCAGGACGCCGGCGGCCTTCATGGCGCTGGCGAGCCGCAGCGGGCCCAGCTCGCTGAGCAAGGCGACTGCGGGCTGGTTGAGGCTCTGGCGCAGCGCGTCGGCGATGCGCAGGCGGCCCTGGAAGGCGCGGTCGAAATTCTCCGGCGCGTAGTCGCCGAAGCGGCGGGGGAGGTCCTCCAGCACGGTGTCGGGCGTGACCACGCCGTTCTCGAAGGCCAAGGCGTAGATCAGCGGCTTCAGCGTGGAGCCGGGCGAGCGCACGGCACGCGAGAGGTCCAGCGCGCCGGCCCGCGCGGGGTTCATCCAGTCGCCGCCGACGAGGGCGCGCATTTCGCGCGAGCGCAGGTCGCTGACCATGATCGCGAGGGAAACGCGCTCGGGCAGGCGTTGCAGCGCCTCGCGCGCCAGGGTCTCGATGGCGCGCTGGAGGTCGAGGTCGAGGGTGGTCCCTCCCTCCCGTATCTGCCGCGCGAGATGCGGGGCGTGGCGGGGCAGGTCGTGCCGCTGCGTCGGCACCGCGCCGGCCAGGGCGACCTCCGCCTCGCTCGCGACGTCGCGGGCACGGGCGAGCAGCACGGCGTCGCGCGCCGCCTGGGCGCGCTCGGGATGGCGGTCGGGGCGCAGCGCCTCGGGCCGGCGCGCCAGGGCCACGAGGAGCGCGCTTTCCCCCGCATCCAGCGCGGACGGCGCGCGGCCGAACCAGGCCAGCGAGCCCGCGCGCAGCCCCTCCAGATTGCCGCCCTGCGGCGCCAGGGTCAGCCATATCTCCAGCACGCCCCGCTTGCCGTGGCGCCATTCCAGTTGCAGCGCGCGGGCGATCTCGATGAGCTTGCTGCGCAGGTTGCGCGGGCGCGGCTCCAGCAGGCGCGCGGCCTGCATCGACAGCGTCGATCCCCCGGAGACCACGCGGCCGGCGCGGATCCACTGGAGGGCGGCGCGCGCCAGCGCGAGAGGATCGACGCCGGGATGGTCGTAGAAGCGGCGGTCCTCGGCGGCGATCAGCAGGGCGAGGAGATGCGGCGGCACATCCTCGGGCCGGGTGCGCAGGCGCCAGATGCCGCCGGCGGCGGGCAGGACGGAGAGGGTGCGGCCATCGCGCGCGGAGACCTCGCGGGCAAGGTTCTCGAAGCGGGCCATGGGGGGCGGGCAGGCGCGGTCCAGCAGCCAGACGCCGCCGAGCAGCACGCACAAGGCCGAGGAAAGGATCGCCATCCGCCGCATCGGTCGCATTCTGGACCGACAGGGGCGCGTTTGTCGCTACGGGCGAGAGTCAGAGGAAAGGGGCCGGCCCGCGGGTTCGCCGCGGGCCGGCCATCCGGTTCAGCCGCGCGCGGTCTTCACGGCGGCGGTCGCGGCCTGGCACATCAGCCCGACCTCATTGGCGATCGTGACGAGCTTGAAGCCCTTCTTGATCATCTTGTTCGCGTATTCGGCCGAGCCGTTGTGCAGGCCGGCCGCGATGCCGCGCTTGGCCGTCTCGGCCAGCAGCTTGTCGTAGATGCCGAGGATGAAGGGATCCTCGACGTCGAGCTTCGGCTCCAGGCCGTAGGAGAAGGAGAGGTCCGACGGGCCGATATAGATGCCGTCGATGCCGGGAACGTCGAGGATCTTCTCGATGTTCTCGATCGCCTGCTTGGTCTCGATCATGGGGATGACGAGGATCTCGTCATTCGCCGTCTTCTGATAACCGCCCGAGGAGCCGTAGGCGCCCGCGCGGATCGGGCCGTTGGAGCGCGTGCCGGCCGGCGGATACTTGGAGTACTGCACCAGCGCGCGGGCTTCCTCGGCGGTGTTCACCATCGGGCAGATCACGCCATAGGCGCCGGCGTCCAGCACCTTGCCGATGATGCCGGGCTCGTTCCACGGCACGCGCACCATGGGCGTCACGCCGGAGGGCTGCATGCCCTGGAAGCAGGAAACGCAGGAAATATAGTCCTGCACGCCGTGCTGCATGTCGACCGTGACGCTGTCCCAGCCGCAGCGCGAGTACATCTCGGCGGAAAAGGCGTTCGGGATGGCGAGCCATCCATTGACCACGGCCTTGCCGGCCTTCCACGCTTCCTTGACCTTGTTTGCCACTGCATTTCCTCCTCAGGTGAATCGTCTGCGAACGCTAGGAGCCGGCCGGGGAGGCGTCAACGCGGCGGGACCGGCAAAACCCCTCCGCTGGAATGGGGCGCGTGCGCATGTTACGCCTCGGCGCGAGGGACAACCGCCATGAACGAGCTTTCGCCCAACCCCGCCGCCATCGTGATCGCCGCCGCGCGCGCCCTGCTGGGCGAGCGGCTCTCGACCCATGACGCGATCCGCCAGCAGCACAGCCGCGGCGAGGACACCTCGACGCCGACCCTGCCCGATGCGGTCGCCTTCGTGGAAACCACGCAGGAGGTGAGCGAGCTCATGAAGCTCTGCAACCAGCATGGCGTCGCGGTCACGCCCTTCGGCGCCGGCACCTCGCTGGAGGGGCATGTGAACCCGGTCCGCGCCGGCCTCTCGCTCGACCTCAGCCGCATGACCGCGGTGCTGGAGGTGAACGCCGAGGACATGGATTGCCTGATCGAGCCGGGCGTGACGCGCCAGCAGTTCAACGAGCATCTGCGCGACCAGGGGCTGTTCTTCCCGGTCGATCCGGGCTCGGTCTGCACCATCGGTGGCATGTGCGCGACGCGCGCGAGCGGCACCAATGCCGTGCGCTACGGCACCATCCGCGAGAACGTGCTCGGGCTGGAAGTGGTGCTGGCCGATGGCCGCGTGATTCAGACCGGCGGGCGCACGCGCAAGGCGGCCAATGGCTACGACCTGACGCGGCTCTTCATCGGCAGCGAGGGCACGCTCGGCATCATCACCAAGGTGCGGCTGCGGCTGCACGGCATTCCCGAGGCGATGACCTCGGCGGTGTGTCAGTTCCCGACGCTGGAGGCGGCGGTGAACAGCGTCATCACCACCATGCAAGCCGGCGTGCCCGTGGCGCGCATCGAGCTGCTGGACGAGGTGCAGATGGCCGCCTGCATCAGCTATTCGAAGCTGGAGGGCTACAAGCCCGTCCCCACGCTCTTCCTCGAATTCCACGGCACCGAGGCGGGCGTCGTCGAGCAGGCGGAGCTGGTGGAGGGCATCACCTCCGAATACGGCGCCGAGGGCTTCGCCTGGGCGCGCGACGCCGAGAGCCGCAACAAGCTGTGGAAGGCCCGGCACGACGCCTATTGGGCCTGCATCGCGGCGCAGCCCGGCTCGCGCGGCATCGCCACCGACGTCTGCGTGCCGATCTCCCGGCTGGCGGATGCGCTGCTCGGCTGCAAGCGCGACATCGAGGAATCCGGACTGATGGCGCCCATCGTCGGCCATGTCGGCGACGGTAATTTCCACACCGTCATCCTGGTGGAGGACGGCAATCCGCAGGCGCTGGAACGCGCCTGGGAGCTGGACAAGAAGATCGTGAAGCGCGCGCTGGATCTCGGCGGCACCTGCTCGGGCGAGCATGGCATTGGCCTGGGCAAGCGCGAATTCCTCGAAGCTGAGCATGGCGCGGAGGCGATGGCAGTGATGCGCTCGCTGAAGGTTGCGATGGACCCGAAGGGGATCCTCAATCCAGGGAAGATCTTCCGGAACTGAATCCGGAGGGCCACACGGTAAGAACAGAATGAATCCGGTCGCATGGCCGCTGCTCGCGCTCACGCTCGGGCACATGTTCTCGAACGCCGTCCGTACGCTGCCGGCCGTCGCCAGCGATGTCCTGGCGCGCGACCTCGCCATCACGCCCGAGGCGCTGGCCGGTATCACCGGCGCCTTCCCGGCCGCCTTCGCCGCGGCGATGATCCCGGTGGGTGTCGCGCTCGACCGCTGGGGTGTGAAGCCGGTGGCCCTGGCGCTGCTGGCCATCGCCTCGGCGGGGGCCGTGCTGGCGGCGATGGCGCCTTCCGCCCCGGCCATGCTGCTCGCGCAGATCGTGCTGGGGGTCGGCTGCTCGGGGATGATGATGTGCCCCATGACCTATGCCGCGCGCGCCGTCCCGCAGGAGCGGTTTTCCGTCTGGGCCGGGCTGGTCCAGAGCGTGGGCAATTGCGGGATGATCCTCTCCGCCTCGCCTTTGGCCTGGCTGGTCGAGGAACGCGGCTGGCGCGCGGGGTTTCTCGCCTGCCTGGGCATCGCGGCCATCGGCGTGGTCGCCGTGTCGCTGACGGTGAAGCACGAGCGGCCCGCGCTGGTTCCGGGCCGCAGTGCCTGGGGCGATGCCAAGGAGGTGATGCGCGTCGCCGTCTCGCCGCGCCTGCGCGGGCTGATGGCGCTGGCCTTCGTCTCCTTCGGGGCCGTGCTTGGCGTGCGCGGGCTGTGGGGCGGGCCCTGGCTGATGGACATCAAGGGCATGGGGCGCGTGGCGGCAGGCAACCTGCTGCTGGGCGTGACCTTCGCGCTGGTGATCGGCCCGGCCTTCGCGGGCTGGGTGGTGAGCCGCGTCGGTCATCTGCGCTTCCTGCTGGTCGGCGGGCATCTGCTGGCGGCGGCGCTGATCGTGACGCTGGTGGCGGGCGGCCCGCTCGGCTTCCCGGCCTGGGCGGATGGCCTGATCCTGACCGGCTTCGGCCTGGCGATCGCCTTCCAGATCCTGTGCTTCGCCTTGCTGCGCAGCCTGGTGAAGCCCGAGGAGGCGGGCCGCGCGCTCTCGGCCCAGAATATTTTCTTTTTTGGCGGCGCCGCGGTGCTGCAGGGGATCAGCGGCATTTCGGCCGGCTTTGGCGGGGTGGCGGCGGCGCTGCTGACCTTCGCCGCCGCGCTGGTGATCGCCTCCCTGCTCTTCCTGCGCTGGCAGAAGACCTAGGCGGCGTCGTGCAGGATGATGCCGAGGGTGTGCCGCCGGCCCTCGCGCAGCCGGCTCACGCCGTGGCGCATGTTCACCCGGTAGATGCCGCGCGAGCCCTGAACCGGCCGGTTGTGGACGGCGAAGATCACGGCCTCCCCCTGGCGCAGGGGAACCACGCTGGCGCGTGACTGCATCCGCGGCCGCTGCTCGGTCAGCACGAATTCGCCGCCCCGGAAATCGCGTGCCGGATCGGAGAGCAGTAAGGCCGCCTGGAGCGGGAAGACGTGCTCGCCATAGAGGTCCTGGTGGAGGCAGTTGTAGTCGCCGGCGACGTAGCGCAGCAGCAGCGGCGTCGGCCGCGCCTGCCCCGCCGCGTGGCAGCGCTCCAGGAATTCCGCATGCGACGGCGGGAAGCGTGGGGCAA